>CAJLCI010000006.1 GCA_905205065.1 uncultured Eubacteriales bacterium
CACTCTTTCCCTACACGACGCTCTTCCGATCTTGCGTACTTGCAACTCCGTCGGCCGTTTCAAAGTACGGAGCCAAGATTTCATATAAAAATACGCTTGTAATAGGCGTATCCCAGTCAGGACAGGCAGCGGATGTGCTTGCAGTCCTCCGTGACGCCAAGTCATGCGGCGCAATTACGGCGTCGGTCACAAACAACGCGGATTCACCGCTTGCAAAGGAAGCTGACTATCATCTTTTCTGCAGCGCAGGTCCCGAAACATCAATCGCCGCCACAAAAACATTTACATCCGAAATGTACCTGCTTGCCCTGCTGTGCGCAGAGTGGAGCGAAAGCGAAGAGCTCCGTTCTCTCCTTGCAAAAGTTCCGGATGCTGTTTCCGACGTTTTGAACAACATCCCTTCGCGACTTGAATCTTTTATCGGGGATTATAAGAAACTCGAAGCCGGCGTTGTTCTCGGACGCGGAGTACTTTACCCCATCGCACTGGAAGGCGCGCTTAAAATTCTTGAAACAAACTGCGTAAAAATGAGAGGGTACCCGATTTCTGATTTTCATCACGGACCGCTCGCACAGATAGGAAAGGGCGATCTTGTAATTCTCCTCGCCGCAAAGGGACCTGTATTTTCAGATTCTGAGGAAATTCTTTCTAAGCTTGACAAAATCGGAGCCGACACAATGATAATCACAGATTCGGCAGAATTTGCCGGAGAACGCAGGAATGCCGTAGTCGTTCCCTCATTCGGTACAGATATCGTATCGCCGTTTGTTATGGCTGTTGTTTTACAGCTTATTGCGCTCAAGCTCACGGAAGTCCGCGGAATCGATCCCGACGCGTCAAAGGTTCTTAATAAGGTTACCGTTACTGTGTGACAGATAAACAAGCTTTTATTCGGCAGGATATTTATCAGAATATATATCAAATCATAGCAATTGCGCGGAAACAAAAAGGAAGGCAAAAGATGAACAACGAATTATACGGAGATCTTAGTATTATCAGCACAAAAGGCAACGAAGACTTTGCGCTTCAGGTGGATAACTGGATAAGGCAATGGAGGTATGAAGAGGCTGTCAGCAAAACACAGGAGCTTGGCGGAGGAGATACAACCCTCTTTGATACCGACATAAGTGTTGACAGCTTCTTTGATAATGCGGAAACGATCCGTTTTGCAGACGGAGAGGGAAAGTGTATTCTTCATGAATCTCTCCGCGGGCATGACGTATATATTCTGTGTGATTTATTCAACTACGGAGCCACATATAAAATGTACGGCGTCGATCACAGAATGAGTCCGGATGATCACTATCAGGATTTAAAGCGTATTATCGGAGCAATCGGAGGAAAAGCAAGAAGAATTTCGATTATTATGCCCATGCTGTACGAAGGAAGACAGGACAAGCGTTCTCAGAGAGAGTCTCTCGACTGCGCAATATCGCTGCAGGAGCTTGTCAATATGGGGGTAACCAATATTATTACGTTCGACGCGCACAATGCAAGCGTAATGAACGCCATCCCTTATCACGGCTTCGAAAATGTTCATCCGACGTATCAGATGCTCAAGGCTCTCGTAGCAAAGGTTCCTGACATTTCTATAGCCGCAGAAGATCTTGCAATATTTTCTCCGGACGAGGGCGGCATGTCGCGATGCGTTTACTATTCGTCAGTACTCGGATTGGATTTAAGCATGTTTTATAAACGCCGCGATTACACACAGGTTGTAAACGGAAAAAATCCGATTGTAGCGCATGAATATATCGGAGGAGATATAGCCGGTAAGGATGTAATTGTCGTAGATGATATTATTGCATCCGGAGAATCCATGATGGATGTCGCTCATAAGCTCCGCGAAATGAATGCACGCCGTATTTTTATGTTCGCTTCTTTCGGTCTTTTCTGCGAGGGGCTTGAAAAAATCGACGCCGCATACGAGCGCGGTGATTTTACATATCTTTTTACTACAAATCTTATATACCGTTCTGATGAACTGAAAAAACGCAAATGGTATGTCGAGGTAAACCTCTGCAAGTATGTTGCCCTGCTTATCAATACCCTGAATCACGACAAATCCATCAGCGGACTTCTCAGCAACGCTGAAAAAATTACAAATCTTCAAAAAGCGCATCAGAAAAAGCACAGCGGCGATTGATTGTGTAAATTGTGTAAATAGAAAATAATTACGCAGATTGACTTTCAGACCGCCGGAAAAAGTAAGTGTAAAACGCAATCTATAGAGTCGAACGTCCTTACGTCAGAACAGTTTTACACGCGAATGCCTTTATAATCAATGTCTTTACAAGAAAGAGCCTTTACACCCGCCTTTACAAGCGAGCTTCTTTGCAGCCGAATATTTTTACGGCCGAATGTTTTTACAGTCGAACGTCTTTACAGCCGAACGTCTTATAGAAGGCGGCGTCTCACTCTTAATTATATTAAACCATATTTACATAAGGAGATTAAGTATTATGAAAAAAATTTTGCGCGCCGGTCTTATCGGAATAGGTGCGATGGGGCGTGGACATCTCAGCAACTTTGTACGCTTTAATGAAGAGGGCGACCTGATAAAGCTTGTCGCCGTATGCGATATTGACGAATCCCGTTTCGGAAAAAAAGACGGAACGCTGAACATATCCGGAATTGACGGAGGAGGATTCGATTTCAGCCGGTTCAGCTGCTATACCGACGTTGACGAGATGCTTGAGAAAGAGGAGCTCGACTTTGTTTCGATTATAATCCCGACATATCTGCATCACGATATCGCAATTAAGTGTCTCGACGCCGGTCTTCACGTATTCTGCGAAAAGCCGATGGCTTTGACGAGCTCAGACTGCGCCGAAATGATAGAAGCGGCAAAGAGGAACGGACGCAGACTTATGATCGGTCAGTGCCTGCGCTTCTGGGGAGAATATAATGTTGTAAAGGAATATGTTGAGAGCGGACGTTTCGGAAGATGCACCGGAGGATATTTCTTCCGCGGCGGAGAGCCTCCCAAGGGTTCATACAACGACTGGTATATGAAGCGCGAGCTTTGCGGAGGAGCTATCCGGGATCAGCATGTACACGATGTAGACATCATTCAGTATATATTCGGAATGCCGAAGGCTGTTCATACAGTTGCGCAGAATATTATTGAAGGCAGCGGATATGATAATGTAAGTACAAACTATGTTTACGACGATCTTAAAACAATAAACGCACAGAACGACTGGACAATTCAGGGCGTTGGATTTGATATGTGTTTCCGTGTGAATTTTGAAGGCGGTACAATCTATATGGACCGCGAAGGTTTCCGTGTCTGCTCCAAGGGCGGAGAGCCGTTTACACCGGATTACGACAAGGACAGCGCTTATTATAAGGAAATAAAATACTTTGCCGAATGCATTACAGAGGACAAACCGAATCTTATCAATCCGCCGGAGGATTCAATGAATACAATCCGTCTCGTAGAATGTGAAATAAAAAGCGCAGATATGGGCGGCGCGGTTGTAAACGTTTGACAGGTTTGTTTTAATGCATCAGGCATAAAAGTGTCAGCTATGAAAGGATAACTTTATAGATGCCTGATTTTGACAGGGCTATGACGCCCCTTGAATATGATAAGATATGCGATAGACTCGCCGACTGCGCTCATACTGAAGGAGCAAGAGGTCTGGCTTTGAGACTGCATCCGTCGGACGATCCCGACTTTGTCAGAAGAGCGCAGCGCGAAACGTCTGACGCAAAAAAACTAATCGGTCTTAAAGGCACTCCAGCTTTTTCTGACATTAAAGATATATCTACCGCTCTCGAACGCGCCGACCGCGGGGCCTCTCTTTCCATGAGGGAGCTTTTGGATATTGCGGCAGTATGGCATACGGCGAGAACGCTTCTAAATTATTACAACACAGACCGATGCTCCGATACAATGACAATCGACGTGTATTTTGAGCGTCTTACTGAAAACCGGAAAGCTGAAATGCGTATAACCCGTTCAATCGTCTCCGAGGATATGATGGCGGATGAAGCGAGCCCCGCGCTTGCCGATATAAGACGGAAAAAAAGAACGGCTTCAAACAAAATAAAAGATACTCTGCAGAAATATACAAGCGGTTCATACAGTAAATATCTTCAGGAAAATATTGTAACTACACGCGGCGGACGTTTTGTCGTTCCGGTAAAGCTTGAAAACAAAAATGAAATCAAAGGACTTGTACATGACACCTCAGCTTCCGGAGCCACTGTATTTATAGAGCCCATGTCGGTTGTCGAGGCAAATAACGAGCTGCGCGAACTTGAAATCAAGGAAAGCCGGGAAATCGACCGGATTCTTGCGGAGCTTTCGGTGCTTTGTTCGGAGCATTCAGGCGAGCTTAGCCTTAATTATTATAACATAACCGAAATCGCTTTCATATATGCAAAAGCCGAATATTCATACAGAATTGACGGGGTGGAACCGATTATCTCGGATTCTCCCAAGATAGATTTACGCAGTGCAAGGCATCCGCTGATTGACAAAAAGAATGTTGTTCCCATTGACGTAAGTCTCGGCTGTGGTTTCGACAGTCTTGTAATTACCGGGCCAAATACCGGAGGAAAGACCGTAACGCTGAAAACTCTCGGTCTGTTCGTCCTTATGTCGCAGTCCGGTCTTCATATACCCGCAAAAGCTCTGTCTGAAATCGGAGTATTCAGCCGTGTGCTTGCAAACATAGGAGACGAGCAAAGTATAGAACAGTCTCTCTCCACCTTCTCGGCGCATATGGTCTGCATAGTTGAAATGCTGAAAAAGGCCGATTCTGAAAGTCTTGTTCTTTTCGACGAGCTTGGCGCCGGTACAGATCCGGTTGAAGGGGCAGCTCTTGCGGTATCAATTCTGGAAAGTGTGCGCGGACGCGGAGCTTTATGCGCTTCAACGACGCATTATGCCGAGCTGAAGGAGTATGCTCTTGATACCGAAGGAGTATGCAATGCCTGCTGCGAATTTGACGTTGAAACTCTGCGGCCCACCTACAGACTCATAATAGGAACTCCCGGCAGATCAAACGCATTTGCAATTTCGCGCAAGCTCGGACTTGACGAGTCCATTGTAAAACGGGCTGAGAGTTATGTCAGCGGAGAAAATCGCCGCTTTGAGGAAGTAATCGACCGTCTCGAAGAAAATCGCGCCGCGCTTGAAAAGGAGCGAGGAGAGGCGGAAAGGCTCCGCGCCGAATATGAGGCATACAAGCGGGATCAGGAAAAAGCTCTTCGGACACATGCGGAAAATACGGAACGCGAAATCGAGCGCCGGCGTGCAGACGCGATGCGGATTATAGAAAGCGCAAGAGCAACAAGCGAGTATGTGCTTGAACAGCTTGAGGAGGTCAAGCGCAAACGGAATTCGTCCGATTTGTCGGACTCTCTCAGCGCCGCAAGACAGAATATACGTCGCAGCCTCCGCGACGCGGATAACAAAATCAATCCCGTCATGAACATACAGTCTGATGAGGAATATAAGCTTCCGCGTCCGCTGAAAGCCGGGGATGATGTTCAGATTACATCGCTCGGCAAGGCCGGAACTGTACTGGAGGTTTCAGATAAAAATGACAGCGTAACCGTTCAGGCGGGAATAATCAAAACACGGGTACCGATAAACGAGCTGCGGCTTATAGAAGGCGATTCCGCTTTCTTTATTGGAGACGACAAAAAGAAAAAATCTATAAGAAGCGAGGGAAAAACTCTTTCTGCAAAAAGCTTCAGTCCCGAAATCGATCTTCGCGGAGAGAACGGTGAGGACGGCTGGTTTATTCTGGACAGATATCTCGATGACGCCAAAATGGCCGGTGTAAAATCGGTTACCGTTGTACACGGCAAGGGAACCGGCGCGCTGAAAAAGGCACTGTGGCAATTTATGAAGAATGACAAGCGTATAAGGTCGTTTCGCCTCGGTATGTACGGAGAGGGAGACGGCGGAGTTACGGTTGTAGAGCTGAAATAAAAAATACAGCGGCGCATGTGCGCCGATTGAAAAGGAGAAAAAGGAGAATAGTAAATATGGCAGAACTTAAAATGCTCGCAATTGACCTGGGAGCATCCAGCGGAAGAGGAATTGTCGGAAAGTTCGACGGAAACCGCCTTACTCTCGAAGAAAATCACAGATTTCCCAATGAGCCGGTAATTACTGCAGGAAGCTTTAACTGGGATATTTTGCGTATTTATCATGAAATCAAAGATTCAATAAGAAAATGCGCTCTCAGCGACGACCGCAATATTGCTTCGATTGCAATTGATACATGGGGCGTTGACTACGGCTTTCTTGATAAAAACGGCAAGCTTATCGGCAATCCGTATCACTACCGTGACGACCGTACCGCAGGAGTTCCTGAGCTTGCATTTAATACCGTAAGTCAGGATGATCTTTATGGTGTTACCGGTACTCAGACAATGAACTTTAACACCATTTTTCAGCTTATCGCAGAAAAGCGTGACAATCCGGAAATTTTCGATATAGCCAAAAGACTGCTTTTTGTTCCCGATCTTCTCAATTACTTTTTGACCGGCGTTCAGGAAAACGAGTATACCATCGCGTCTACCGGCTCGCTTCTTGACTCCAGAGCCCGCAGTTGGTCATTTGACATTATCGATAAGTTCGGAATTCCGAGAGAGATATTCGGAAAAATAGCTCAACCCGGAACAATAGTAGGTCCGCTTCTCCCTCAGGTAATCGAAGAGGTCGGCGCCATCAACGCAAAAGTTATACATGCGGCTTCTCATGATACTGCAAGTGCAGTCGTGGCGGTTCCTGCCAAAGGCGGCGATTTTGTATACATTTCAAGCGGAACGTGGTCGCTTATGGGCAGCGAGCTTAAGGAACCCTGCCTTGACGGGGATGCGAAAAAATACGACTTTACCAACGAAGGCGGTATGAACCGCACCATACGTTTTCTCAAAAATATTATGGGACTTTGGATTGAACAGGAATCGCGCCGCCAGTGGGCACGCGAAGGAAAGAAGTTTTCTTTCGACTGGCTGTCGGACGCGGCAATGGCATCAAGACCTCTCCAATGCCTGATTAATCCGAACGATTATACCTTCAACGCGCCCGGAAATATGCCTGAGCGAATTGCAGAATACTGCCGCAGGACAGGACAGCATGTTCCGGAAAGCTACGGGGAAATTGTGCGCTGTATTTTTGACAGTCTTGCACTCTGTTACCGTTGGACCGTTGACAAAATCAACAGTATTAAGGGCTCTAAGACTCCGTTTATCAATATAGTCGGCGGAGGCTGCAAGGAAGCGCCGCTCTGCCAGCTGACTGCAGACGCATGCGGAATTCCGGTATACGCCGGTCCAGTTGAAGCAACCGCAATCGGCAATATCTGTGTTCAAGCTATGGCGCTCGGTGAAATTAAGGATATGGCCGAAGCCCGTCATATTGTGCGCAATTCCTTTGAGATCAAATGCTATGAGCCCAACAGAGAAAACGCCGCTATGTGGGACGAGGGCTACGAAAAGTTCTGTGCTCTGCTGAAAGACTGAATACATAAATTGTCTGCTTTTTCATATACTATTTTTTAGCCGCTTCAAGCGGCATGGAGGATTAATATGTCTGTTTCCGAAGCTTATAAAAATGCCAAAGAGATTTATGCAGAGCTTGGCGTCAATACCGATTCTGCAATTTCAAGAATAGAAAAAATCCCTGTCTCGATGCACTGTTGGCAGGGCGACGATGTACGCGGATTTGAAAATCCCGACGGGGATCTTACCGGCGGTATTCAGACTACCGGAAATTATCCGGGAAGAGCCGCTACAATTGAACAGCTCCGAAGCGATTTCGAAAAAGCCGCTTCACTTATTCCCGGCAAAAAGAACATCAGTCTTCACGCAATTTATCTCGATAACTGCGGTCAGAAGGTTGAAAGAAATGAGATAGAACCCAAGCATTTTGCATCATGGGTTGACTGGGCAAAAAAAGGCGGCTTCGGTATCGATTTTAACCCGACATACTTTTCTCATAAGCTCAGCTCCGACGGCTTCACCTTGTCAAATCCGGATAAGCACATCAGAGACTTCTGGATTGAGCACGGTATTGCCTGCCGTCGCATTTCGGAGTATATCGGACGGGAACTCGGAACCACAGTAATCGAGAACCATTGGGTGCCGGACGGTTTTAAGGATATTCCGGTTGACCGCTTTGCATACCGTGAGCGGCTGAAAGAATCATATGATAAAATCTTTTCGGTAAAGCTTGACAAAAAATATCTTATAGATTCTGTTGAGGGAAAGGTTTTCGGTCTCGGTGCTGAGAGCTGCACAATAGGTTCTCACGAATTCTATCTTGCGTATGCCCAGAAAAACGGTATCAGCCTCACTCTTGATACAGGACATTACCACCCGACTGAGGTGGTGTCCGATAAAATCTCATCAGCACTTCTTTTCCTCGACGATGTGATGCTCCACGTCTCCCGCCCTGTCAGATGGGACAGCGATCACGTAGTTATATTTGACGATGAACTAAAATACATTGCTCAGGAAATTCTCTGGGGCGGATTTGAAAACAGAGTTCATATAGGACTTGATTTCTTTGACGCATCTATTAACCGCATCGCCGCATGGGTAATCGGAACGCGCAATATGCAGAAGGCTTTATTGTTTGCAGCGGTTGCGCCGATCGACAAGCTTCGTTCTTTTGAAAACAGTGGCGACTATACGTCCCGTCTGGCAATGCTTGAGGAAATCAAAACGCTTCCCTTCTCAGCAGTATGGGATTACTACTGTGAAAAGGCGGGAGTGCCGGTACGGGATAAATGGATAAATGACGTAAAGTCTTATGAAAAAGACGTACTTTCCGGGAGATAACAGGAATTATCAGAAATTCCGGTTGACTGATGCAGCTTTGTAAAATATGCTGTATTCCGGCTCAAATAATTTACAAAACCGAATGGAAATCGATGCAGTACTATATTGCTCCTGATTATACCGCTTATACCGTCGTATAAAATTAATGTCCCCCGCCTTTAAAGGCGGGGGACATTAATTCATAAAAGTCGATAACCTGACTTACCTGCCATTAGTCGTTTTTTCAGACTGCAGTATAATTTTTGTTTGTTATGTAATAGACGGAAAAGGAAGTAACGGTTGACACTTATTTGTAACTATGATAAAATAATCTCAAAGCGAAAGCTTTTCGATCATCAAGTTTTGTTTCACGCAGGAAACGGCAGATATGCAGAGCAAAAATACAAAACTATGCGGCTCCGAATAATTTTTTGATAATATAAACATATGTTATATAATAATATATATTCAGCGCGGTATATTTTCGGAAAAACTGTGCCGATTATTTTATCGGAAACAGAAAAGTTCATGCTCCTTGACGGACTAAATATTCATAATTATTCATAATAAAGAAGGGTGAGATATACATATATGAAAATGGTTACACTCGGCAGTACGGGTATTACAGTTCCTCAAAACGCTTTCGGCGCGCTTCCGATACAGCGTGATGATTTTGATACAGCGTCAAAAATACTCCGCAGAGCCTATGAAGGCGGCATGACGTTTTTTGACACAGCAAGAGCATATTCAGACAGTGAAGAAAAAATAGGCATCGCTCTTTCTGATGTGCGTAATAAAATATACATAGCAACTAAAACCGCTGCAAAAACGCCCGATGAAATGAAAAGCCAGCTCGAAACATCTCTGAAAATGCTGAAAACCGATTACATAGACATATATCAGTTTCACCAGTCAACATGCTGCTATCGGCCCGGAGACGGAAGCGGTATGTACGAACAGATGGAGGATTTCAAACGGCAGAAGCTTATCAGGCATATTGGAATTACATCTCATCAGATCGACATCGCTGATGAGTGCGTCGAATCCGGTCTTTACGAAACTATGCAGTTTCCCTTCAGTTACCTTTCGGGAGACCGGGAAATTGCGCTTGTTGAAAACTGCCGGTCGCATAATATGGGCTTTATAGCAATGAAAGCTCTTGCCGGCGGACTGATTACAAATTCACGGGCCGCTTTCGCGTTCATGTCAGGCTTTGACAATGCAGTTCCAATTTGGGGAGTTCAGCATGAACATGAGCTTGAAGAATGGCTCTCATATTTTAATGAAGCGCCTGAACTCAATGATGAACTGCGATCTGTAATTGAAAAAGACAGAAAAGAGCTTTCGCAGGATTTCTGCCGCGGCTGTGGATATTGTATGCCATGTCCGCAGGGCATTATGATCAACCAGTGCGCGCGCATGTCTCTTATGCTTCGCCGCGCACCGTCGCGTAACTGGCTGTCCGAATATTGGCAGGAGGAAATGAGGAAAACCGAAAACTGCATCGATTGCGGTGCCTGCAAAAAGAAATGTCCATATGGACTTGATACCCCGAATTTGCTGAAAAAGAACTATGAAGACTATAAAAATGTTCTTGTGGGAGAGGTAAAAGTCGATTGAACTAATTACTGTAAATGTACATATAACTGTAAATGAAACTTTATATGAAACTATAAATAAAACTATAACTGTAAACGCAAATTAAGATGTCTCCCGCCTTCAAAAGCGGGAGACATCTTAATTTTTATAACTTTTATAATTTTAATGATTTTTTCATTATGATAATTATGTTCATTTTGTTCATCATGTCATATTGCTCTTCGTCTGCGTAAGGTTTTCAAAATTTAAAATTTCAGCTCTTAGCTGTTCTGCTTCTGAGCGGAGGTGCGTAATAAGCAATACAGTATCCGAATTTTCCCTGACAAGCGAAATAATTTTTTCCTTAAGCATTTCATCAAGCCCGCGAAAAGGCTCGTCAAGTATCAAAAGAGGCCTTTCTGAAATCAGCGCGCGCGCAATTGAAACTCTCTGGCACATTCCGCCGGACAGCTTTGCCGGAGGAAAATCGTGTGAATAATCAGGAAGACCGAACGCACTGAGCAATTTCTTTGCCAGTTCAATTAAATCTTTTTTGTCAGACAGCTTATAGCGCGGTGAAACACAAGCTACATTTTCAGCGGCACTGAGCCACGGCAAAAGTCTCGGCTCCTGAAACACAACGGCACAATCGGCCGGTACTGCTCCTGATATTTCCCCTTTGTCCGCCTTTTCCAGACCGCAAATAATCCGGGTAAGAGTAGTTTTTCCGCATCCTGACGGTCCCGTAACAGCAGTCACATTATGCGCCGGAATATCAAATGTCAATTCGGAAAAAACATCTATTTTCCCGAATTTTTTAGTTAAATTTCTTATGCGTATATCCGATTCCAGTTTTTGAGGAGATACGATTCTGCGGTCCGGAATTTTTTCGTCATCAGAATATTCAGATTTGTCACTTATACCAAGCGCGGATTCTTTATAGACATAATCAGACGATAATTTGATTTTGTCTGACACAGCATCGAAAAAACTGCGCAGAAGTTTTTCAATCAAAATACTGAGCAGAATAACCGTGGCAGTCCAGGCAAATAAATCAGGGGTTTCAAGATAAAGCTTGGATTCATAAACATATCTTCCGATAGAATTTTTCGGCATGCAGAGAACCTCGGCGGCAACACCGGATTTCCACGCAAGTCCGAGCGATGTGGCAAGACCGGCGGCAATTTCAGGAGCTGAAGACGGAATATAAAGAAGAATTAATCTTTTAAAAAAAGAAAAGCCGTAGGACAAACACAATTCCTGAAGCTTTAAATCGACAGATTTTATTCCCGCGTCAATATGCGCCGTCATTACCGGAAGAACAATCAGAGCGGAAATAAACGACGGTACCCTTTCTCTGCCTATCCAAACGAGCGCAAGAATAATAAACGATGCGACAGGCGTCGCCGTCACCACCTTTAAAAGAGGAGACAGCAACGCGTGCGCCAATCTGCTTTTATGCATCAGTATAGCTGCAATAAAGCTTGCAGCCACCGCGCATATATATCCGGACATAATTCTTCCTATCGAAGACAGCGTTGATCTTATAAAAGTCTGTGTTTTAAAGAGCTTTGCAAAACAAGTCAGAACCGACAGCGGTGACGGTAAGAAAACCTCCGCATTTACAATAAGACTTGCAATCTGCCAAATGATAATCCAAAACGCAAAAATTCCTAATTTAAACAGAGCGTTAAGCACATGGTTTTTATCTGTTTTTTTATTTATAGCAGCTTTTATTCGCATATGCTCTCTCCTGTTTTAATTAATGCGCTTAATTATTCCGCTCCGTAATAGAAGTCGTCTTCCGGAAGTGCTCCGCCTATAGACGAGGGATTTGCATCATAAAGAACCTGAAGGAATCCGGAAAGCTGCTTTTTCATTTCGGCTCCGTCAAGATATATAATGTTGCAGTTCGGCAGGGCTTTTTTTGCAACTTCGGCAGAGGCTATAATTTCATTAGATGCAATAAGCTCCGCTGCCTCTTCCTGATTATTTACAGCATACTGGACAGAAGCTTCATATTCTTTAAGAAAAGCTTCGACGACATCCGGATAGCTTTCGGCAAATTCACTTCTTACCGCAATACACCCTTGAAGCAGGCTGCTTTCATCTCCGGCAACATTTTTCCACTCTTCGGTGAGATTGAGTGCAATTCTCAGGTTGTCACTGCCCTTTGCGAGTGCGGAGGTTACCTGCGGCTCCGGAAGCATACCAATTGCGACAGATTCGGAAGCAAGACTTGCAGCAAGCTCACTGTGTTCGGCAAGATACTCAATTTCCACATCTGAGGCGGGATCTATTCCGTTCTGGCTGAGAACGTAATTCAATATATATTCAGGCGTAGAAGCCTGACCTGTCGCATAAATTTTCTTTCCTCGGAGATCCTCGACAGAATTTATTGTATTTCCGTTTTCAAGAATATAGAGAACTCCTCCCGTGTTGACCGCAGCCACTTTTACACCTCCGGCGGTTTTCTGGTACAGAGTTGCGGCAAGATTAGTCGGTACCGCTGCAATGTCGTATGTGCCCTGAATAAGTGAAGGACCTACCTGATCCGGAGCTGTTGCGACAGTAAAATTATATTTATTATTGGATTTACCTTCTGCGTTATCAGACATTAGCTTTGCGGCGCCCATTCCGGTAGGCCCGGAAAGAACGGCGATATTTATTTCCCGATCAAGACTGTTTTCCGACCCCTGAGAATCGGTCTCACTTTTTGTAATCTCCGCGGTCGTATCCGCAGCTCCGGTATCATTTTCCCCGCTTGTTCTGTCTCCGCAGGCTGTAAAGCCGCAAATTACAGAGGCAAGAAGAAACATAGAAGTTATTTTTTTCAGCGTTCCTTTTAATTCCATAGTATATTTCCTTTCAGATTATAATTTAATTTATTTTTACGGAGCAATTAAGCTTCGGAAAAAACTTATACATGCGGCTGTTCATTCGACCGTTTATTAAAATGTTTATTCGAGCGTTCATTCAGCTGTTCATTTGAGTTAACAGCTAATTTTATTAAATTAACCTATTTATTTAACTCGGCTTGTTTATTTAAGTTTAATCGTATGCCATTTTCAAATAGTATATACGCTCCATAACAGTTAATTTCTCGGTCTATTACCGGGCATCAGAGCTCAGCGATTCCCGCATTATCGCATATTATAATTTTCCCGTCTTCATTCCGTTTTATAAATCCTGAGCTTTCAAGAGTCTGCAGAGCTCGGTATACAGACGCTCTGCCGAGATTCAATGATTTGGCGAGCTGCGCTATAGACGGAACTATCAAACAACCTTCCGGGTCGCGCGGCATTTCGAGAAGTATACAGGAAAGTCTTTGTTCCGCCGTGCCGGCCGTAACAACGGAAATTCTTTTGTTGAGATAGCGTATTCTTCCGGACAAAAATTTAATATAATTTTCAGCAATCTTAGAGCTGCCGGTAATCATCCGCTCAACCTTATCAGCATCGAGCAATAAAACAGATGTTTTTCCCTTAGCTCTGATGTAAGAGACATAATCCGTGTCTTCAGAGCAGAAAAGCGCGGCCGCGCCAAATACTTCGCCCTTTGCAAGCATCCGCAAAATAGTGCTGTTTTCCTCAAATTCTGCGGTAACAATTGCTTTTCCGGAAACTATAATCTGCAGTCCCCCGATATATTCATTTGGAGAAGATATCAGCTCACCAGATTTAAACATCCTAAGACACGGGCTGCACTCGTATATATTTTTTAATCTTTCGTTCCCCGGTATTCCGTCAAACAGAAATATTTTAGCCGCTATCGACAAATATTCATCTGTAATCTTATTTTGCATATAGTTTTCCATTCTGACGATTTCTGAAGATTACTATAATTAAACTCAATAAATAACTGCAATCCTCTTGCAAAAAAAAGTATAAATTTTTACAAGCTACAAAAAAGTGTATCATATGATACACTTTTTGTCAAGAGGTGTAAAAAATATTTCTCAAATTTTTATCTCAGAACTCCATTGGCATTTAAAATTTACACGACTAAAGCAATTCAATAAGGGACACAAGCCCTGTCATCGAACATTTCATGACGGATACGGGATAACACAACCTGAAAAAGTGATCGGAACGCGCCGCCTATAGAGACAAACGCCTCGTACGCAAACGTCTTACAGACATAAACATTCCGATTATGCTTATAATTAAACTTATAATTAAATAAGAAAAAACATCAACTATAAAAAAGTACTTGCAATTTTATAAAATTGTGGTATACTAATATATAGTATTATATTTTAAATGCAGGGATGCGGCTCGGTTTACCGCGTTTTTGCCGTGCAGAGAGTGACGGTCATTGGCTGGAAGCCGTCTGCGGCATGCGGTATTTCATTTCTCCGCGGAGCATGTCCGGTGAATAATTATCAGTAGCCGAATACGGGCGGTTTCCGTTATAAAACCGTTGAGCGTTTGTCTGTGTAATCACACGGCAAAAATTAAGGTGGTAACGCGAAGGTAACTCCTCCGTCCTTTTTAAGGGCGGATTTTTTATTTACAGACATTCGGCGGTGCAACAAAATAAAGTTTATTTTAAATCAGAGTTTTCGCATATAAACCCGTATCAGGAAAGGAAGGATTTTAATGAAAGAGAAGCTGAAACAGATACGCACAGCCGCCTTAGAGCAGCTGGACGCTGCAGACAGTACAGAAAAGCTTGAACAGCTTCGTGTAAAATTTCTCGGAAAAAAAGGAGAGCTGACCGCCGTACTTCGCGGCATGGGCGCGCTGTCTCCCGAGGAAAGGCCCGCGATAGGTCAGATTGCAAACGAGATCCGCGAATCTGTCGAAAATATGATAGCGGAAAAAAAGGAGAAGCTTTCGGCCGAGCTTTTGCAGCGCAAGCTGGAAAGTGAAAAAATTGACGTTACAATGCCGGCAAAACGGTTTAATCTCGGACACCGGCACCCTCTTGCTCAGGTAGAGGATGAAATGTGCGGTATTTTCCGTTCTATGGGATTTGATATTGAAGAGGGACCGGAAGTAGAAACCGATTATTACAACTTTCAGGCGCTTAACACGCCCGAAAATCATCCCGCCCGTGATTCGCAGGACACCTTCTATATAACAGACAATATTCTTCTGCGTTCGCAGACGTCTTCAGTTCAGGTTCATGCGATGGAGCGTGCGGGCAAGCCTCCGATCCGCGTCGTATCTCCCGGCAGAGTTTACCGTTCCGACGCGGTTGACGCAACGCATTCTCCGATGTTTCACCAGCTTGAAGGACTTGTAGTAGACAAAGATATAACCATGGGTGATCTTAAAGGAACTCTTGAAACCTTTGCACGGAGAATGTTCGGCAATTATACAAAAATAAGATTCCGTCCGCATCATTTTCCGTTTACCGAACCATCCGCAGAAATTGATATTTCCTGTTTTATGTGCGGCGGCAAGGGCTGCAAAGTCTGTAAGGGAGAGGGCTGGATTGAGATACTCGGCGCAGGAATGGTTCACCCTAATGTTCTGCGCTGTTCGGGAATAGATCCGGACGTATATTCAGGTTTTGCGTTTGGAATGGGCATCGAGAGAATTGCAATGAAGAAATATTCAATAGACGATATGCGCCTGATCTATGAAAACGATCTGCGCTTCCTGCGTCAATTCTGATAAGAAGGAGGAAACTTAATAATGAATTTGCCGATTTCCTGGCTCAACGAATTCGTCGATATTAAAGACGTAGATATTAAAGACTATTGTGACCGTATGACCGATACAGGATCGAAGGTTGAGGGATGGAGTGCTCTCGGAGGCGACATTGAAAATGTATGTGTCGGAAAAATTATTTCGGTTGAACAGCATCCCGACGCAGACCGGCTTGTAATCTGTTCCGTCGATGTCGGTGAGGAAAATCCGAGGCAGATAGTCACTGCGGCTACAAATGTATACGCCGGAGCATATGTTCCGGTTGCAAAAGCGCCTGCCATGGTTTCCGGAGGCGTTTCTATAAAATCCGGAAAGCTGCGCGGCGTCGTTTCTGACGGAATGTTTTGTTCTGTCGCAGAGCTCGGTCTGACACTGCATGATATGCCGTATGCAATCGAAGACGGTATTCTTATACTGAATGACGATCCGACTCTCGGAGAGTATAAGCCCGGCGATGATATAAAAGAAATATTAAAGCTTACCGATAATGTTGTGGAATTTGAAATTACGCCTAACAGACCGGACTGCCTCTCTGTCATCGGAATGGCGCGTGAAACCGCCGCCTCATTTGAAAGAACGGCAAAATATCACACGCCTGTTCTCAGTGCGGAAGACAAAAGCGACAATGTCCGTAATTATCTGTCTGTAACCGTTAAAAACAGTTCTCTCTGTCCGCGTTATACAGCCAGAGTTTTAAAGAATGTAAAAATCGCTCCGTCTCCGCTCTGGATGCGTACGAGACTTCGCGCGGCAAGAGTACGCCCGATAAACAATATTGTCGATATTACAAACTATGTAATGCTCGAATACGGTCAGCCGATGCATGCGTTTGACTATGCGTGCCTTGACGGAAACGCAATCGTTGTCCGCGAAGCGGTCGAGGGAGAAAAATTCCGTTCTCTTGACGATATAGACCATGTGCTGAGCGCGGGCATGCTCGTAATAGCTGATGAAAAGAAACCTGTCGCCCTTGCGGGAGTTATGGGCGGCGCCAACAGCGAAATCAAAGACACTACATCGGTTGTAGTATTTGAATCGGCAAACTTTATGGGAAGCTCAGTCCGTATAACCTCTCGCGCACTCGGCATGAGAACCGAAAGCTCCGGACGCTTTGAGAAAGGACTTGACAGTGAAATGACGCTAAGCGCCATAGAAAGAGCATGCGAGCTTGCAGAGCTTCTCGGAGCCGGTGAAGTTGTCGATGGTATAATTGACGTACGCGACGGTGAAAAACCGGAGGCGTCCGTAAAGTTTGAGCCGGAAAGAATCAATCGTTTCCTCGGAACAGATATCCCGGAGGACAGAATGGTATCCATTCTTGGCAGCCTGCTCTTCAGGGTTGAAGATAAAACCGTATATGTACCGTCATGGCGGGACGACGTCAGATGTATGAATGATATCGCCGAAGAAATAATAAGAATTTGGGGATATAATGAAATAAAATCTACAAGCTTCCGTTCCGGAGTCAAAACGGGTGAATATACGCCGAGAAAAGCGTATTCCTTGCGCCTGAACAATCTTCTCTGTTCGCTCGGATGCTGGGAAACCTGCAGCTTTTCGTTCATAAGTCCCAAATACTATGATAAAATCCGTATGTCCGATGATGATCCGAGAAGAAATTCTGTCGTAATCCGCAACCCCCTCGGAGAGGACACAAGCGTTATGAGGACGGTCCTTCTGCCGTCTGTCCTTGAATCGCTCGCGCGAAATAACAACAGCCATGCGGAAGATACGGCGCTCTATGAAACCGCATCCGTATATCTGCCCGGAGAAGACAAAACGCTTCAGCCATCCGAGTCTCTCCAGACAGCGATCGCTTTTTACGGCGGTGATTTCTATACGATGAAAGGAATTATAGAAACAATTCTTGAGGACGGAGGAATTATGAATTACCGAACCGCCTCAAAATCAGACGATCCGACATATCATCCCGGACGATGCGCAGAGATAATTCTTTCAGATAAAAGCTCGGTCGCAGTATTCGGCGAACTTCATCCTCTTACCGCTCAGAATTACGGATTTGACATTCCTGTTTACGCAGCGGTAATCGATACGGAAAAGCTCGCTTCGATTGTTTGCTTCGACCGCACGTATAAGCAGATACCGCGCTATCCGGCAATTTCACGTGATTTTGCATTTCTGTGCAACGCAGATACGGAAGCCGGCTCTATTGAAGAGGTTATCAGCCACGCAGGGGGAAAACTTGTAGAGAAAATCGACTTATTCGACGTATTCCGCGGAGAAAAGCTCGGTACGGGCAAGAAGAGTCTCGCCTTTAATGTTTCACTTCGCTCCGCTGATCATACTTTGACGGATGATGAAGCCGATAAAACCGCAGAAAAAATTCTGCATGCAGTGGAAAAAGAGCTTGGCTTCAAGCTAAGAGAAATATAAGAAATATAATTGTTTACAAATTGATTTACCGCAAATTGACAAAGCCGGTTTTGCCTGAATTGCTCAGATAAACAAAAAGCCTGCCATCCTTTCGCTGAGTAGTATTAGGCAGTATCTTAAGAAGTACTCAGAAATCGGCATTGCGGGGTAAAAATGAGAGTACGAATCAAAAGATTCGTACTCTTTTTCTGTATATGCCGTTAAAGCTGCAATCGGCACATGCACACGGCAAGGCAATTATGAAATTCCCAATCTGAAAATAAAACCCGAAAAAACAGAGTAAAATAGAACGAACCGGAGAGAGCAAAGCTGCTTTCTCCGGTCTTTTTGTATTAGCTTAGCGAGCAAACTATTTGTATCCCCAATACGGCTACAAACAGTGAAACTCATTAGGACGCTCACCTAAGACCTATCTTTAATAAAGCTGTTTAGAATAATTATGCTATTAAATAGTGATATTATCAGTCCAAAGTTCGCATTGAGTCATAACAGTCTGCACTGCGTCCTCCATACCTTCAGGTGGATACTTGTGCTTCTTCAAAAGTTTCTTAATCAGCATACGCATTTTTGCTCTTGCAGACTCACGCTTCTGCCAGTCTATCGTCTTGTTTTTACGGAGGGTATCTGCCAGTTCTTTGGTAATGGTAATCAGCTCATCATTCTCGTAAAAGTCCTTGATAGCCTGCGGCTTTGTCAGTGCGTCATAGAAAGCAAGTTCATCTGCCGTAAGTCCTAACTGTTCGCCCTCTTTTTGTGCGGCGGCGATTTGCTTTGCGAGTTTCAGCATTTCTTCAATGACTTCTTCATTGGTTATCCTGTGAGGTCACGGAAGAGCGAAACGGTGTATTTGAATGCATACTCAAATACCCCATTACGGGTCAGCACTATACCAATGGACGAATGGCAGGCTGTACAGGAAGAGTTCCAGCGAAGACGCGACCTGGGGCCTTTCGGCAACAAGTCGCTCCATTTAACTGCCTTTTCCACAAAGATAACCTGTGGATGCTGCGGCAAGCATTATCGCAGAAGCGGAAAACGGAACACTGCCGGAGAGGTCTATTACATTTGGATCTGCCAAACCAAAAGTCAGAAAGGCATCAAAGCCTGTGATTCCAAAAGCATTCCAGAAAAAATGCTTCAGAAAGTTGCTGCCGATGTGCTGGGTACGGCCGAGTTTGACGAGGACATTTTCTCCAAACTGATCAAAGAAATCATGGTAATCGGTACGGATACTCTTATCTTCCGTTTCTATGACGGCCATGAGCAGACAACCACCTGGGTGTCGACGGCTAAAGCCGACTGGTGGACACCGGAACGCAGGCGGTTGTGGGGCGAGCGGCATAAACGGAAAGATACGAACCCCAACAAAAACACCTACTATGAATTTACAGGTTTCATCAAGTGCGGGCAGTGCGGCGCCAATTATCGATGCCAAGCCAACGTCCGGAAGGACGGTACAAGAACCAGAAGCTGGTACTGCACAGGACCGAGATCAGAATGCTCGAACAAAGGTATCCGTGACGAGACCATGAAGGCGCTGGTGACAGAAGCCCTGGATTTGGATGCTTTTGACGAATCGGTGATGGATGCACAGATTGAATATGCCACTGTTATAAACAACACTGTTACATTTCACTTCCGCGATGGGCATACAGTTACCAGACCCTATCTCGATAAGCGGCATGGTGTAAAATGGACTGCGGAACGCCGAGAACGTCAGGCGCAGAGCATACGAGCCAGCTGGACAGAAGAACGCAGAAAGAGACATGGCGAAATCATACGAGAAATAAGGAGGAAAAAGCGTGGCGAAAGTAACGACGATACCGGCAACGATAACCCGGTTCACAGCAGCACCGATCAGTGAAAAGAAAAAGCGCCGCACAGCCGCCTACGCTCGTGTCTCCACGGACAGTGAGGAACAGCTGACCAGTTATACCGCCCAGGTGGATTATTACACCAATTATATCCGTGGCAGGGACGATTGGGAATTCGTTGAGGTCTACACCGATGAGGGCATTACCGGCACCAACACAAAGCACCGAGAGGGCTTCAAGCGCATGGTGGCGGATGCTCTTGCAGGTAAGATCGACCTTATTGTCACCAAGTCGGTCAGCCGGTTTGCCCGCAACACGGTCGACAGTTTGACTACCGTGCGTCAGCTCAAGGAAAAAGGTGTGGAAATCTACTTCGAGAAGGAGAATATCTGGACGCTTGACAGCAAAGGCGAACTCTTAATCACCATCATGTCCTCACTGGCGCAGGAGGAAAGCCGGAGCATTTCTGAGAACTGCACCTGGGGACAGAGAAAGCGGTTTGCAGATGGTAAGGTTACCGTTCCTTTCAAACGATTTCTCGGCTACGACCGCGGGCCCGATGGAAACTTGGTTTTGAACAAAGATGAGGCAGTCATCATCCGGCGCATCTACAGTATGTTCCTACAGGGCATGACGCCCCACGGCATCGCATCAAGACTAACCAGTGACGGTATCAAGTCTCCAGGCGGCAAAGACAAGTGGAATGCCGGAGCAGTTCGGAGCATCTTGACCAACGAAAAGTATAAAGGCGATGCGCTCCTGCAGAAAAGCTACACGGTCGACTTTCTTACAAAGAAGAAAAAGGTCAACGAAGGCGAAATTCCGCAGTATTATGTGGAGGGAAACCATGAAGCCATCATTCAGCCGGAGATCTTTGAACTGGTACAGCAGGAATTGGAGCGCCGGAAAAACAGTCGTGGCAGGCACAGCGGTGTCCACCTTTTTTCCAGCAAAATTAAATGCGGACAATGCGGCGAATGGTATGGATCTAAGGTCTGGCATTCCAACAGCAAGTACCGCAGGGTGATCTGGCAATGCAACCACAAGTATGACGGTGAGGAAAAATGCTCCACGCCGCACTTGACAGAAGACGAGATCAAGACCATGTTCGTCTCAGCAGTAAATAAGCTGATCAGCAATAAGGATGCAGTGCTTGCGCCTTTGAGAGCTTCATTGGATATCGCCTTTGACACTTCTGCACTGGAAGCAGAAACCGAAGAACTCCAGAGCGAGATCATGGTCACCTCAGACCTTATTCAGAAGTGCATCTGCGAAAACGCTCATGTGGCACTCGACCAGACGGAATACCAAAAGCGCTACGATGGATTGACTGCCCGGTTTGACAGCGCAAAAGCACAGCTGGAGGAAATTGATTCCGCCATTGCCGATAAGAAATCCAGAAGGGCAACGATTGAAGCCTTCATGGATACGCTGGCACAGGCTGATCTGATGGAGAAATTCGATCCCGCTCTTTGGTGCGGTCTGGTAGATTTCGTGACTGTCTACAGCAAGGATGATGTGCGGTTCACTTTCCGCAACGGCATGGAGATCAAAGCATAAAATACCGTAGAATAAATGCCTCACTACTAAATTTTGTGTTGTCAGTAGTGAGGCATATTTCATCTCAAAAATTCATCAAGAGGGTGAATAGAGATGCTTTCTTGAATTTTAACTGGATACTTGGTGCTTTTATAAATTGTTTCTTCAGGCAGAACGAGTCTATATTCTTGCTCGCGTTCGAAGAAAACATCTTTACAAAACAGCACTCTGTAGGCATATTTCGCCGCAAATGAATATGTTGTTTTCCCTTTTTCTACCTTGGGAGGAGTATCTTGCATAAGATATTTCATATACTCCATATCCATAGCAGTCTGATCACTATTTTCGATTTTCAGCCCCTTGTCTATGTGAAAATAGTGAACGCACTCATGTTCCATTCTATGTCCGATTGACTTTTCCACATCTTCAATAAACTGCTCTGGATTAGATATGACTGCAACGGAATCTGCATTGGGAAAATGCTCTCGTATTGTAGCTTTCGTCTCCGCAGGCAACTTTATTTTAAGAGAACCTTCTGAAGTGATTTCGCAATTATCATCAAAAACGGCGAACATACAAAAAACGGGGATGTGTTTAGCGGGGTCAATATGGGCTATCGCATTTACAGGCATATCAATAACTGTTATTTCGCCTGTTTCATTTTCCTGCATTTCCATTCTTTGGGCAAACGTTTTCACTCCGGCTTCTAAAATATCCCCTTGACCTTTGATCTTTAATTTATCTTCAATGCCCCAAAATGTAACAGCGTTTGAACAGTATAGAATCCCTGAAGCGAATTCATCAATATGATCCTTTTCTCCGAATTTTAGCAAAAATCTCAAACTACTATCCATTGTCTACAACATCCTTTACATATTAAAATAGCCGGGATTTAAAATAGCCGGGATTGCCCGACTTCTTTTACACCCCAGGAGCAATTTTACACCGCAAGGGCACACTTTTTAATTTTTCCTGCTTCTTGTATCAAACTCGGTAGGATTATTTCATAAACACGGCAGTTCTTGAACGGTTTCAGGATAGCAACGATTGTCTTAACAATACTTGCCGGGGTGTAGAACTCGCCACCCTTGACACCTTCGTAAGCGGCAAACTGCTGAATACAATACTCGTAAGTTCTTCCAAGAAGATCTTTGCTTTCCTCTGTATCTCCCATATCCATATTGGTAAATAGATCAACAACATCACCTAAAACACGCTTGTCCAAATCCGGACTGGCATAGTTTTTCGGCAAAACATTCTTAAGAGAGGTGTTTTCCTTTTCAATGGCTCTCATTGCATCGTCAATGACAGTTCCGATTTCAGGGGTATGTGCCGCTGAGGCAATTTTGCTCCAACGAGCGTCCTCCGGTACAAAGAAGATATTATCTTCAGCGTAAGCGTCTCTGTCGTCCTCAAAGCCGTCGCCTTCATCGACAAGCTGCTGATAGCGTTTTTCAAACGCACTGGATATGTAACGCAGGAAAATCAGTCCTACTATAACTTTTCTGTATTCTGCTGCGGGAATATGCCCCCAAAGGACACAGGCTGCATCCCAAATTTGTTTTTCAAAGCCAATATTGGTATTGTTTCCAGTAGCCATTCTATATCCTCCAACTCTCAGTCATTTACGAACTCAAGAATATCATCCACACTGCAGTCTAAAGCATTACACAGTCGTTCAATGCTTTCCATCGAGATGTACTTGTCATGCTTCAATCGTGTGATAATATTTGCGCTAACGCCAGCTTTTTCAGCAAGCTGGGCGTTCGTAATTTTCCGATCAATTAATAAATGAAACAGCTTATCATATTTAACTGCCACCAATTACACCTCCGGCAATAATCTATAAATTATTATATCACAAAAGCGTGAATAATTCAACAAATATTGATAATAATTTACGTTTCTGTATGCTCGCCTTAATCGACAGAAATATTTGGGACCTTATTTAAAACCGTTATTCCCGAGAGCTATGATTTTTTTG
The DNA here is from genome assembly GCA_905205065.1 of uncultured Eubacteriales bacterium. Lineage (GTDB taxonomy): Bacteria > Bacillota > Clostridia > Oscillospirales > CAG-272 > UMGS911. The sequence goes on from CAJLCI010000006.1 coordinate 23,763, forward strand.
AAAACAAAATATAGAAAATAGACTGCGTTTTAATCTTCCAATTTTAGCTATGAACAGGAAATCCGTAAGAAATCGGAACCGATTCGCAATACACCGCATCCATTTAAACAGTCCGCAGTATAAAAGAAAACGGTGCAACCCGCCTAAAATCGGGTTACACCATCTTCCTATATTTTTACTGCCTCATTGCCGCAGGGCATTCAGATGGCAGGTTTTTTAGCAGGATAACATCAAAATCACTGTCATATATCCCGGTCAGTTATACTGGTTCATAGCTTGCTCGGTTTTTCCGGATAAAATCAGTTCTATTGCGGGGATCACATTCATCAGGCATTCAAAAACAAGCTTCTGATCGTCTTTTGAAATATCCATAAGAACCCAGTCTACAATGCTTACACCCTGAGGAGGAGAACCGACTCCTATCTTTATTCTGGTAAAATCTTCTGTTCCGAGACAATTTATTATACTTCGTATGCCTTTTTGGCCTCCGTCGCTTCCCTTACGTTTTATACGCATTTTTCCTGCAGGAATTGAAATATCGTCATGAATTACAATTATATTCGCCGAAGGTATTTTATAAAATTTTGCCGCCTCGGATACAGCTTCCCCCGAATTATTCATATATGTCTGCGGACGAATTAACAGAATTCGCTTATCACCCACTCTCGCGTCGGCGCAGAGTGATTTAAATTTAAGACGGTTAATTTTTACGCCAAGCTTCTGCTCAATGCAGTCCAGCGCGAGAAAACCCATATTATGATGTGTATTGTGGTATTTATCACCCGGATTTCCGAGGCCAGCCACTATATATGTGATCGGAACAGAAATATCCTCTTTTTTTTCCGATTCAAGTCTTTTAAAAATATCAAAAATATTGCTCACTGAAAAACCTCATCTGTATATGTAAATTAAAAGCACAGTAATGTAACGGTAATGTAATTGACGGAATATAAAGTCTCAAATATTATTTTATTTCCGTTATATGAATTTTTCAAGATCAATAATCTAAAGTTTATAACGCTGCGGTTTCAGTAACTCAATAAAACGGCGTTTGTTTATCAAAAAGAATTGTAATACCCGAATTTGTGTGTCAGAACGTATGTCCAAACATGTGTGCGTACATATTTCGCAGGAAATTTTTTTAAATTATTGTAAATAATTCAAGTTAAGGATAGTATTTTGCAGTTCGATGTGTTAAAATATCTGTTAGACTAATTATCATATGTAATTAACTAATTTTATATGGAGGCAAAAATTTTAATGAGTACAAAGAAGTATGTCTATCTGTTTTCCGAAGGAAACGCAAGCATGCGCGAGCTGCTGGGCGGTAAGGGCGCTAACCTTGCCGAGATGACTAATCTTGGTCTTCCGGTTCCGCAGGGATTTACAATTTCAACTGAGGCCTGCACACAATATTACGAGGACGGCAGGAAAATCAATGACGATATTCAGGCTGAAATAATGGAAAACATCAGCAAAATGGAGAAAATCACCGGTAAGAAGTTCGGCGATAAGGAGAATCCGCTCCTTGTTTCTGTTCGGTCAGGTGCGCGTGCTTCAATGCCCGGAATGATGGATACAATTCTTAACCTTGGTCTGAATGAACAGGTTGTCGACGTTATTGCGGCTAAATCAGGCAATCCCCGTTGGGCATGGGACTGCTACAGAAGATTTATTCAAATGTTCTCCGACGTTGTAATGGAAGTCGGAAAAAAATATTTTGAAAAGCTTATCGATGAAATGAAGGAAAGAAAAGGCGTCGAATTTGACGTTGATCTTACCGCAGACGATCTCAAGGATCTTGCAAATCAGTTCAAAGCTGAATACAAAAAACAGCTCGGTACTGATTTCCCGGATGATCCTAAGGTACAGCTTTTTGAAGCTATTAAGGCTGTTTTCCGTTCATGGGATAATCCGCGTGCAAATATCTACCGTATGGATCATGACATTCCTTATTCATGGGGTACTGCCGTAAACGTACAGATGATGGCGTTCGGTAATATGGGCGATGACTGCGGTACAGGAGTTGCGTTTACACGTAATCCGGCAACCGGTGAAAAAGGTCTCATGGGCGAATTCCTCATGAACGCACAGGGAGAAGACGTTGTTGCCGGCGTTCGTACGCCGATGCCTATTGCACAGATGGCTAAAGTTCTTCCTGACGTTTACGCGCAGTTCCAGGAAGTTTGCAAAACTCTTGAAAACCATTACCGCGATATGCAGGATATGGAGTTTACAATTGAGCAGGGCAAGCTGTTTATGCTCCAGACTCGTAACGGTAAACGTACTGCCGCTGCGGCTATTAAGATTGCCTGCGATTTGATCGACGAAGGAATGATCACCGAAGAAGAAGCTCTTATGCAGATCGATGCGAAGAGCCTTGACATGCTTCTTCATCCGACCTTTGACACAAAAGCTCTGAAAGAAGCTGATAAAAATAATGTTATCGGCAAGGGTATTGCCGCATCTCCCGGTGCAGCCGCAGGTAAAATAGTATTTACCGCAGAGGATGCCGTAATCGAAGGCAAGAAGGGCGAAAAGGTTATCCTTGTACGTCTTGAAACCTCTCCTGAGGATATTGAAGGTATGAAATACGCTCAGGGTATTCTTACCGTCCGCGGAGGCCAGACATCTCACGCAGCTGTTGTTGCACGTGGAATGGGTACATGCTGTGTTTCCGGATGCGGTGACATCAAGATGGATGAAGAAAATAAACGCTTTACTCTCGCAGGAAAGGAATTCCATGAAGGTGACGGACTTTCTCTCGACGGTTCTACAGGCAACATCTATGACTGCGTAATTCCTACTGTTCCTGCAGATCCTAACTCCGGATATTTCGGCAGAATAATGAAACTGGCGGACAAGTATAAAAAGCTCGGCGTAAGAACAAATGCAGATACCCCGGCTGACGCAAAACGTGCCGCTGAGCTTGGCGCTCAGGGTATCGGTCTCTGCCGTACAGAGCATATGTTCTTCGGTGAGGGAAGAATCGATGCATTCCGCGAAATGATTTGCTCCGAGACTGTTGAAGAAAGAAAAACCGCTCTTTCTAAGATCGAATCCATGCAGCAGTCAGACTTTGAAGGACTGTTCGAGGCTCTCGGCGGATATCCTGTAACAATTCGTTTCCTCGATCCTCCGCTTCATGAGTTTGTTCCGACAAATGACGCCGATATAGATATACTTGCAAAGGCTCAGGGCAAAACTTCAGCTCAGATTAAGCAGATTTGCACAGACCTTCATGAGTTTAATCCGATGATGGGACATCGTGGATGCCGTCTGACCGTAACATATCCTGAAATAGCTGAAATGCAGACAGCTGCAGTTATCAAGGCTGCAATTAATGTAAAGAATAAACATTCCGACTGGAATATCGTTCCTGAAATCATGATACCTCTTGTAGGAGAAATCAAAGAGCTTAAGTTCGTTAAGGATGTTGTAGTAAAGACTGCAGACGAGATTATCAAGGAATCCGGCAGTGACCTCAAATATGAGGTTGGTACCATGATAGAAATTCCCCGTGCAGCTCTTACAGCTGATGATATAGCTAAGGAAGCTGAGTTCTTCTGTTTCGGTACAAACGATCTTACTCAGATGACATTCGGATTCAGCCGTGACGATGCAGGTAAATTCCTCCCGTCATATTATGAAAATAAGATTTATGAATCTGATCCGTTTGCACGTCTCGATACTGTCGGAGTCGGAAAACTCATGGATATGGCTGTTACTCTCGGAAGAAAGACTCGTCCTACGCTTCACTGCGGCATCTGCGGTGAACATGGCGGAGATCCGTCTTCTATCGAATTCTGCCATAAGATCGGCCTTGACTATGTATCATGCTCTCCTTTCCGTGTGCCGATCGCGCGTCTTGCCGCTGCACAGGCTGCTATCAAAGATGGCAGGAACTAAAATATCAACAGTTTGCAAGCTTCACTTTGACAATTGAGGATGCACAGAAATATCTGTATTCATTCAATACTCGAAAAAGGGTGCTTGGTTGGAAAGATATTAAAGTTAACTTGTATATCTAAATAACGAATCCCCGATTACTGTATTTCTACAGTAATCGGGGATTTTTTGAGTTATGCTCTTTCGCTTAGCCAAATTGACCCTCCTCAATTCTAATACTAATATTCACTGTTTTACGGCATAGACCACACCGTTTCATCGCCACAGATGTTGCGGATTTTCAGGCGAAGCGGTTTCTTTTCGCTGCGTATGCGACCATCCCAAAACTCCTTAGTTTTCTGACCGTTGATTATGACATAACCGTTTTTATCAATCTTGATTTCGCTGTCAGAATGCCATTCGCCCTCAGTTGCAGTGCAATCGACACTTAAAAATTCAATCAGTTCCAAGCCTTCCTCGCTAATTTCTATCGGATTATATGGCTTCTTTGTAGAAGAATTGAGGAGCGCTTTTTGATTGAACTCAGAAATTTTTGAAAGTACACGGTCGCTTATGAATTTATCAATGATAACAGCATATCCGCCCAAAAGATCATCGTGAGTTTCTTCGGCGTGGAACTCCGCATAATCACCTATAATTACATCATCAAGAATGGTTTTGAGGTCACGCAGTTCGATTTCTATATTTGTGCTGTCGTCCTCTTTGATAAACTTCTGAATCTCATTCTCATCGGTGATGTCAATGTAATATACAATTACTTTTTTGATATCTGTATCCAAATCAGGAATCGCCTGATGAATGATACGATTCATTGTAACTTTATCAAGCAGTTTCGATGCACTATCCATAAGGTTAGGTACGTATACAGGAACAGTACCAAGCTTGCTGTCGGAAACAGCTCCTTCCCAGAAAGAATCAAGAGAATCCTCGTTTTTGAGTCCGGGAATCAGCGACTTGATTTTATCCATTGTCTGAACGGGGCTGCGGTAGAGTTGAACTCCGTCCTTTATTTCAAGCACATCAAATTCTGCTCCGTCTGCAACAAGGCGGTCACGGGTTGTTTGAATAGAGTTTAGACCGATATCACAATGAATAAATCTACGACCAAGTTTATTTGCAACTGCCGCAGTAACACCACTACCGCCAAAGAAGTCAGCAACAACCATATTTTCGTTTGATGATGCCTGAATAACATAATTTAAAAGTCTTTCGGGCTTTTGGGTAGCGTAAGAAAATGCAGAATCTAAAGATTGGTCAGAACTTTTAGAAATATTCCAAACATCATCTAATTCTTTCCCTTCTTTCATATAACTTCGATTTTCTCGTCCTTCAAAGTATGTAATTTTATATCTTCTTCCTTCTTCATCCACCTTGTCATAGCGTTTTATGGTTGTTTCAGAATATTCTTCGTATACAGGATTATAAGTTAATTCTTCAGATATCGCATATCTATAAATAACATCATGCTTTTTTGAAAAATCTCTCTTGGGGGCAACGCCTCCAGTATATGACCATACGATCTCGTTTCTGAAATTTTGCTCGCCAAATATCTCATCCAAAAGTATTTTTACATAATGACAAATATGCCAATCCAGATGAACATAAATGGACGCTGTTTCACTCATGACAGACTTAATTGCCATCAGGTTTTCGTACATCCAGTTGAGGTACTTTTCCTTATCCCAAACATCGCCGTACATCTTTTCTTCAAAGGCTTTCAGCTCGTCAATATCAAGTTCCTTTTCGGCTTGTGCAATGGCCTCTGCAACCTTGGGATTACGGCGGATATAAACTTTCTTGGCATAGTCTGCACCGCTGGCAAATGGCGGGTCAATATAAACAAGGTCAACCTGAACGCCTTGCTCTTTCAGATAAGCACAAGCGGAAACACATTCTCCACGGATAATCATATTGCCGTCCGGCTTTTCGCCCACGGTTTCCTGTTTCTCCATTTCATACAAAGGCATACCACGCTGGAGTGTCATTGAAACATCGTCAGCACCCTTGTATTTGAGTACTCTGTTAAAGTTACCGAGCACGGCTTGTCCCTCCACCGGCTCCGGTATAAATGGTACGTATTTAATCGGCATTATACTTGACCTCCGTCATTAGTTGTAATAACCATCCTTATGAGAACTCCGGTTTGGTAAAGCAAAAATTCTAATAATTTTGCATCAACTGCATCATTGTGTTTAGCAATACGATCATTAATGTTTTTATATGCATTAATCAAAGGTTGAAAGAGCCCCAAAATTCCTGCATCTATACTTTGTGCTCCAAGATGTTTACAAATTTCGTTTTTATTTGTTTCAAGATTTTTTGTATTACCAAGGAATTCCTGAAGAAAAGTTTCCAATGTTTTTCTAAGATTATCTGCAACATCTCGAATATAGATTCCGTCAGAATATTGCTTCAAAGCTATGCAATAGGTTTTATGTGCTTGAGGATATTCTCTCAGCCATTCAAGAGGTTCAGACACAAGGGCATCATCGAGTTCTTTAGCACCCTTAGGAAAGATGAAAACACCGTCTTTATCTTCCACCAGTTCGAACTCTATATGGCTTTCTTTGAGTGCTTTTTGTACTGCGGATAAAATTGATTTTTTATCTGTAGCTTTACCTCCGTAAGTATTTATCAGAGCAACGATACAGGACAAAAAATCTTCAAAGGATTTTGTGCGTTTAGAAAGATACAGCCATGCCCTTTGCAAGCCAATCGGATCATTTCCTAAATGTATTTCGAAAATATCAATATTGGCAAGTAAATAATCTTCACCAATCATATAAGAGAAATTGATTTCATCTTGTTCCTCAAACGGACAGTTTTCTGCTGATTGCATATAAACACCAATTCGCTTAATGAACAGTTCTTTTTTATCTTTATCTGTAAAAGATAACCCTAAAGATTTTCTATAATCAATATAGTCCAAAATTATCCCTCCTTAAAAAACTCACAAATTTTCTGATGAGTTAATGTCAATCTATCCTTTTCAGGCAATGTATCTTCCAAATACAGATAGTCAAAGCGTTCATATCCAAAAGCTTTGTTATTCTGTTTAGAAAACTCGGTTTCCATAAAGGTTTTCTTATCCTTAAATGTGGGATCGTTAGCATAAATCTCGCCCTTCGTTTCTACGACAATGATTTTATGAATCTTTCCGTCCTTACGCTTGATAATCAGAAAATCGGGTGTGTAAACGCCCACATAGCTCCACTTGCCGCCGTTTTGCTTATAACATTTGATTTTGAATTCAGTCATAGCACGGTCGCCGTTATAGTAAACCTCCAAGTCGAGATTTTCGATTTCTTCAAAGGACAGAACTTCTTTTAAGAATGTCTGCTCAAAGCTGCTATCTGTATGATAGGGGAGATAATGGAATGAGCGATCTTTGTTTTTATGAGATGTATTCTGTACTCGAAGTGTTGCCGCCATAGCTGCATTGCCGGATTCTTCAAGGAATCGAATGGTGTCTTTCATTTTCGAATCGAGCTTGAGTTTTCCCTTATCGTCTTTGATGATATTATCCGCTACCTTTTGGTCGGGATAGTAGTCTTGCGGCTTGTCGGTATAAACTTCGGGTGTGAAGTTTGCAATGTTCAAGAGATTTGCTTCTTCAGGAATCAGTTCCTCGGTTGTATTAAAGTCCATCTTGTCGCAGAAAGCTTTACGAATATTTGCTTCTACCATCTTGCGATTGTATTTCGAACTGTAATAACGGGAGCCGTTCTTTTCGTAAGTGATTTTTTGATATACCGAATTTAACTGCTCAGCATACTGCATTAGTTCTTGAACAGCAGGAGAGCCAAAACCGCCTTTCATAATTCTGTATATCCAGGAATTAAAGGTAGCCGGTTCAGTGCCGTATTCTGTGTCATCAATATGGATACTGGTCTTGCTTTTGTCCATTGATAAATCGGTGGTTTTGATAATGCTGTCTGCAATGCGTGCAGAGTCAGCCGAAGTTGCAATCGCACTTGCAGGTTCCGCCTTTTCTATGGTTAGAGTATCATAATTGATTTTAAGCTGATAAAAGTCAACCTTTGGCAACTTTAAACGAGACATACGGTTATATCTTTTTAGCGGTGTTTTACTATTATCAGCAGAAGAAAATTCTTTGAGAGAAATGTGATGCTGCTGTTCAAGCTGCATATTCAGCTTGTCTGCATTACTTTCGTTCAGATAGATAAGCGCTGTTTCGGGCATACCTTTTATAATCTGACGCAAACAGCGGCAGGAGGTTTGCAAAACCATATTCGTAGGGCAATCTCCCTCTTGAGAGAGGATAATACCGGTAAGACTGCGGCAATCCCAGCCTTCTTTTCCGATTTGAACGAGCAGGACAATGCGAATCTTAGAAATGGACTTGTCCAGAATATCAAACTGCATTTGGCTGTCGGCAGGCATTTTATACTGCTTATTCCCCTTGTGAAATTTGAGTATTACATCTGTTCCCAAACCGTATTCTGCAACAATACGAGATACCAACGGATAGACTTTTTCCTCCAACTTTTCGATAGTACCGCAATAAATACCGAGCTTAGCTGTCAAGCCATTGGCATAAACGATATCCTTATATGTATCAAGGAACTCACGAACACCTTTTTCAATAATCAAACTACTGTCAGCGATATCTGCAATCTTAACGACAGGACGTTTTAGAAAATTACCTACGCCGTCAATAAGAGGATAGTAATAAACGATATTTGTGATCTCAGCCGTACCCACAGAAAGAGAATCTACGACTTTGAACTTCTCTGTTTTTTCAAGATAAGGCGTGCCGGAAAAGCCGATAACAGAGTTTACAGTATGATTCTGTGCCCATTTTGTAACAACGGCACGAAGTTTTATTTCGTCACTAACTGCGTGATGCACTTCATCAATGAAAATGGAAAGGGACGGCAATTTGCAGATAAGGTTGCGAAGTTCGTTTGCTCGTCTATCTTTTTCATCGTCACTTTCTTCGAACAGACTAATTTGACCATTCTTTTCCTGAATTCTGTCGAGAATGACTTTTTCTGCATTGGTAACAGCAACTAATCCAAACAATTCAGAAAGCGGCTGGTGATTGGCAATTTTCTGCACGTTAGGGTTTTTGGTTTTGTTCGACTTATTTGCGGTTTTGCTCTGATCCAGCACTTCAAAAGAGATAATGCGCTTAATGTCGGTTGCCGCAGGTTCAGGTATAATCCACGAAGGGTTAAAGTTTTGAATTGTTTTCAGACTCGGAACAACAGAGGATTTTAAACCCGACGGAGCAAAAATGATAAAGTTGTGAGCGAACGCAGGATTTTTCGGCTCGTTAATAGCAAAGTACAAATCAAGATAGATAAACGCTGCCATCAGATAGGTTTTACCTGCACCCATAGGCAAACTGAACAGATAGTCGGTGTATGAAACGCCGTAAAAAGCATTACGGAAGAAACTGTCATAGTTAATGCTTGACGGATCTTTCTTGATTTGCTTTTCAAGCTTTTCGGAAACTTGTTCACCTCTGTCGTTGGTAAGACGAGAATATTCAAACAAAGCAGTAGCGGCGGGATTATCTTCTAAGTACTCACGGGTTGCAGTAGATAACTCTATATCATTCAAATTGATAGAGTTAAATGAGCCGTATCTGAACAAGAACTCCAGCGGCTTACATTCACAACTGATTTTAAGGAACAGATAAACTTTGATAGCTTCAATCTGAGCATCTCGCATTTGTCCGGTTTTCTCTATATATTCAATTAAATTATGAACAGTGCATTGCTCTGAGTTGTACCACTCGTTGCACTTGTTTTCAATCATTTTATAGAACATTCTGTTTCTCCTGTAATAAGCGTTTTAATTACACACATACAAATTTCGCACCGATAGCATTAATGGATATGGGCTTGAAGAAAAGATAACTGCGGGATAATAACGCTATTACGCTTTTAATATATCCTCATAGGTAACGAGCGTTACATTGCCCATCTTATTTGCTCTGTCGATACAGCCTTTGGTAAAGCCTGTTTTTGCAAAGAGATAAAAATGCGTTTTCTTGTAGCTAAACAGGGTGCTGCGCTCCACAAGGGTTTCAAGAATGCCAAGGTCAACCTTTTCGTTAGTCCACTTGCACTCACCGAATAAGGCTGAATCTTTATCCGTTCCCATAATGTCGATTTCTTCTTGGGTTTTAGTTTTGGAATTTGCTCCCCACCAACGACCGAGCTCGGTGAAACTCACCGCACATTTGCCTTCAAGAAGCAGCTTCCAAAGGTACTGTTTACAAATATCCTCAAAAACGCTGCCCATATAAGAGGAAAGTTCGGGAGCGATGCGGCTGTATGCCAAGTCAGTTGCTCCACGGGAAATAACCGAAGTGTTTTCCGGCACAAAGCGATACCAAAAACGGAACATATTATCCTCGATAGAGTAAATCGTCTTGCGAGTGGATTTTTCACCGTAAGGCGATTCTTTTTTTACAATGCCGAGTGTAATCAGGTTTTTGATATAGGTGGCGCACACGCTCGTATCTTCATCAATCTTATTAGAAATTTCATTCATCTTGGACGAACCGGTGGCAATAGCAGTAATAACCGCATTATAAATTGCAGGCTCACGCACCTCTTGTTTTAAGAGATTGTTTGGTTCTTCAAATATAGAAGAGGATGGATTAAGGTGCGTATTTTTTATGTTTTCTTCAATAGAAAGCTTATCGTCAAGCTGTATAAGATATTGGGGCGTCCCGCCCATAATGCCGTATGCCAAAGCCTTATCCTCGTCAGAGAAATTTTTAAAATAACGGCAAACCTCTGAAAATTCAAAAGGTTTGATTTTAAATTGTGCCGTTCTTCTTCCGTAAAGGGGCGCTTTATATGCCAAAACATGATCTTCCATGTAGGACATAGAAGAACCGCAAAGAATTAAGAACAGCTTTGATGTGTCTTTGTTCTTATCAATCAAAAGTTGAAGTGTAGAAGCAAGGCTCTTGGACGCACGGGCGACATAAGGGTATTCGTCAATTACAAGCACAATCCTTTTGGTCTTGGCAAGCTCGAAAACGTATTCAAGTGCCGCTTGAAAATTATTAAAGGAAGCCCCGGTTGCAAGACCTGTATTGTATTCCATAATGCAGCTTGAAAAGTTATCAAGATTCTGCTTTGCATTGGTTTCAACGCCGGTAAAGAAAATATTATCCTTATCATTTACAAATTCGTTGATGAGTGCAGTTTTACCCACACGGCGGCGACCGTAAATAACAGCAAACTCAAATTTATCGGAATTATAGAGCCTGTTTAATGTATTAAGCTCGTTTTCTCTTCCTATGAACATAGGTGAACCTCCCTATATAGAAAATTCGTATTTTACGATTTACTTAATTATACTTCACAACAGCGCAATAGTCAATACCTATTTTAAAATTTACTTTATTATGATTTACTAAATTTCAAAACACGATAAATTGAGCGTATAATTTTTCGTAAGGGAGTTTTATAGGACAGTAAAATATGATATAATTATTTTCAGAAATCAGGAACAATTTAATGTTTCTTCCGTCGTTAAATTTATAGAGGACACTATCCTCTGGAAAGGAGGCAACAAAAATGCCGTTAATGTTAAAAAGACGGGACGGCTCGGTTACGCCGTTTCGCCACTCGGAGTATATTCCGCTTTACTATTTTATCCCCAAAAGCATTTTAAGAAGGTGCGGAGCATAACTAAACGCTATCCCACGAAACCCACGCAAAATCTTTTTTGATCCTGCAGCTTGTGAGTTAATTAAAAGCGATTTATTTATGCTTCTGATTTATGATGCAACCGCATGTTTGAAAGTATATGGGATATGATGAGTATATGGAAATATTCTCAGACTACGATCCTTGGAAGCTTGCTCATTGCACCAGAAGTATAACACGGCACTAATTTATTTAAGCTTAAGCTGAAAAAGCTTCGCAAACCCCAGCGTTCTTCCTTTTATCCCACTTCAAAACCCGCTTAATCCCTTTATTTATCACACTTTTTCTTTTTTTATCTTTCTGTTTCAGTCGCACCTAAAGTCTGTAATTGCACTGGAAAACCGAAAGAAAAAGAGAAAGAAAGAGAACTTTTTAGACCCAAATTAAAGTCCGAAAATCTCATAAAAACTTGACCCTATGATGAGAAAAACGGAGAGAAAATTTGAGAAAAAGAGATAAAAAGCGGAGGGTCAAATTGTGAGAAAATCGGAAATAGAGAGGATAAAAAAGTTTGCCCCTTGCAGGCTAAAAGGGTTTGCCTGGGAACAAATATTTGTTTTTGAGAAAAGCCAATTTGAAAAAATAAGGCAAAATCGAATATAAAGATCAAACCTTGCAGGGAAATCCTGCAAGGTTTTTTATTTTTAATCCTAAGATACAATCAATGCTCGAAAATTTCCGATACAGAAATTAACGAATAATTTTTTCCGCATAATTAATTTGTATAAATTTTAATGATATAATTATCTAAAATAATTGCGCATAATATTAATATAGAAATCAAAGTATAATAACAGTCCCGTAATGGTAAATAAGTTAAAATAAATAAGAATAAATTTTAAGCCATTGCAGTCATGCCGGGATAAATTTGTAAAGATATGTTTAAAATAAAAAACATATTTCCTAACTGATAAATTTCTAACATATCAGAATTGTCGAAGATGAATAAATTATTAACATGTGAAAAAGGAGCGGATATTTATGAAAAAAGAAGAATTATCATTAAAGAGCGTTTATGATAATCTTCCTCTTGGTATCACCGTTCGCACTCCGGATCAGTCTCCGACAGGAATCATTCAATTTGTGCACGGCATGTCCGAACACCGCGGACGTTATCATGACATCATGGAGTATTTTACTCAGATTGGATATGTAACCGTCATTCACGACCACCGCGGTCATGGAGAGAGTGTAATCCATCCGAATGATTATGGATATTTTTATAAAAACGGCGCCTATGCAATTGTTGAGGATGCTCATCAGATTACACTTTACATTAAAAATCGTTTTCCTGATCTGCCGCTCGTACTGCTTGGGCACAGTATGGGTTCTATGGTAGTACGCTGCTATACCCGAAAATATGATAAAGATATTGACGGACTGATAGTCTGCGGTTCGCCGAGCCGCAACGCTATGGCAAAACTCGGTTTGTTTTTGGTAAGCATAATGCGAATAATTAAGGGAGAGTATTATCGAAGCAAGCTTGTACAAAAAATTGCTTTCGGTGCTTTTAATCGCAATATACAAAATCCAACAAGTGAAAATTCTTGGATTTGCAGTAACGAAGAGGTTGTTCGGGAATATGATAATGATTCCAGATGCGGATTTATTTTTACCTTAAATGGTTTTGCCGCCTTGTTTAAACTAATGATATGCACATATAGGAAAAAAGGATGGACATTGAACAAACCGTCACTTCCAATTCTTTTTATAGCCGGAGAACAGGATCCTTGCATTGTAAATCGCAAAGAGTTTGAACAAGCCGCCGCATTTATGAGTGAACGCGGATATAAAAACTGTGAAAAAAAGCTGTATTCCGAAATGCGTCATGAAATCCTGAATGAAAACGGAAAAGAAGCGGTATGGAACGATATTAAGCTTTGGATAGAAAAACAGCATCTTAATTTATGTGATAAATAAAATCTTATTGCAAAGCATGTATTGTTCAAGTAATGGATTATCAGAAAGAGCGTTAAATGTCATTGAAAAATCTTTATATAATCGGCGGAACAATGGGAGTAGGAAAAACCACAACATGCCGGATTTTAAAAAATCAGCTTAAAAACAGCGCGTTTCTGGACGGAGATTGGTGCTGGGATATGAATCCGTTTTCCGTTACCGATGAAACAAAGAAAATGGTTCTTGATAACATATGTTATGTTCTGAATAATTTTATTAAGTGCAGTATATTTGAAAATATCATATTCTGCTGGGTTCTGCATGAACAAAGTATCATCGACACTATAATGTCAAAATTAAATTTGACAGGTGTAAAAACTATATCCGTTTCACTTGTATGCAGAGAAGAAAAACTGCGTGAAAGGCTATACAAAGATGTGCGCGCTGAAATACGCAAGTCGGACGTAATCGATAGAAGCATACAAAGAGCACCGCTGTACGAAAAGTTAAATACATATAAAATAAACGTTTCTGATATTTCGGCGGAGGAAGCCGCTAAACAGATAAAAGAGCTTACTCAAATATTATAAATAATAAGATATAATAAAATAAATATAGTTTGTAATTTTTAATACAAATAAATTTTAGAAAGGAGTATGAAATTTGAATGAAAAATTAAAGGAAAAAACCAAGGAGGCGCTCTCGGCCGTTCTTCCAATCACCATAATTGTGTTGCTTCTCAGCATATTCGTCGTTCCGCTCGAAACCGGCACTATTGCGCTTTTCATGGGAGGCGCGCTTTTGCTTATTATCGGCATGGGTTTTTTTCAGCTTGGTGCGGAAACAGCTATGACCCCTCTCGGCGAAGGCATCGGCGGCCAAATGTTTAAGAGCAAAAAAATTATAATAATTATTGTAATTTGCTTTTTTATGGGCGCTATTATCACTGTAGCAGAACCGGATTTGCAGGTACTTGCCGAACAGGTTCCGTCAATTCCCAATCAGGTATTAATCTGGACGGTCGCACTCGGAGTAGGCATATTCACAACAATTGCTGTACTTCGCGTGTTATTCAAAATTCCGCTTTCGGTAATTCTGTCTATAATGTATATACTTATTTTTGTTATCTCTGCATTTGTACCCGCAAATTTTTTATCGGTGGCATTCGACGCCGGCGGAGTAACAACAGGTCCTATCACAGTTCCGTTTATAATGGCTTTGGGTATAGGTCTTTCTTCTGCCAGAAGTGACAAAGACGGAGCCGGGGACAGTTTCGGGCTTATTGCGCTGTGCAGTATCGGTCCGATTTTAATGGTCATGCTTTTAGGCATCTTCTATAATCCTTCCGACGCTTCGTATACTGTCACGGAAATTCCCCAAATTAACACTATGCGCGATGTTGTGAGAGAACTTGCGGTTCAGCTTCCGCACTACGCACGGGAAGTTATGCTCTCAATGTCACCGGTTCTCGGAGTATTTCTTATATTCCAGCTTACATGCAGGCGTTATCATAAACACCAATTATTGAAAATGGTCGTAGGCTTTCTCTATACAATTATAGGATTAATTTTATTTTTAACCGGAGTAAATGTAGGATTCGCGCCTGTCGGAAGTCTAATCGGAGCAGGAATGGGAGAAGGAGCTTTCAAATGGCTGCTGATCCCTATAGGTATACTGATCGGTTATTATATCGTTAAGGCTGAACCTGCCGTACAGGTATTGAATCACCAGGTGGAAAGCATTACAAACGGAACAATTTCCTGCAAATCGATGAATACATGCCTTTCGGTCAGTATTGCAGCCGCTGTTGCACTTGCTATGCTGCGTGTACTTACAGGCATAAGTATATATTTCATTATTATACCCGGATATCTTGCCGCGCTGATTATGTCGCATTTTGTACCGTCAATCTTTGTCGGCATTGCGTTTGACTCCGGCGGAGTAGCCAGCGGACCGATGACTTCAACATTCTTATTACCTCTTGCAATGGGAGCTTGTAGTGCGGCCGGCGGAAATGTAGTTACAGACGCGTTCGGCGTTGTCGCACTGGTCGCATTAGCACCTCTTATTGCAGTTCAAATCATGGGACTTTTGTATAAAATCAGATTGAAACATCAAAATGTCAATATATCTGGAAATAAAACTCACGACGATGACAATGATATTCTGGAATTGGAGGAAGATTAATTATGCAGGAAAAATTAAAAAGTCTCTCTCTGCGAATGATACTGGCAATTACAGATACCAAGACGGAGCTAAAGCTTCATACCCTCTTAGACGAAGCCGGTATCCCGATGCGTTTTCAATTCCGCGGTTTGGGCACTGCAAGCTCCGAAGTACTTCAGGTATGCGGACTCGGAGAAAGCGACCGTATTTTAACACTTTGGATACTGCCCAAAAATATGGTACACCGGCTTTTCTCCAAAATGAATGAGACACTAAGCCTGAAAAAACGAGGACGAGGAATTGCCGTCAGTGTTCCTCTTCGAGGTGTACAGGTAAATGTGGCTCGTTTCATAACAGAACAAAAAAACGGTCTTACAGATGAAATCAAACAGGAGGAAAATAAAATGGCAGGTGAAACCGCATACTCTATGATAATAGCAACCGTAAATCAAGGATACAGCGATGAAGTTGTTGATACAGCCAGATCCGCCGGAGCAAGAGGCGGAACAGTCATTAAGGGCAGACGGTGCGGACTTGATGCTCCCATGCAGTTTTGGGGAATTTCTCTTCAGGAGGAGCAGGAGGCTCTTGCCATAATTGTTCCCAAAGACAAAAAATATGATGTTATGACCGCAATCAGCAAAAAACACGGCTTCAATTCTCCGGCCCAGGGTATTGTAATTTCGCTCCCGATAGAAGATACCTTAGGCCTTGAAGAATAGCACAAAAAATAAGGAAATTCATACCCGTAATTATCTCTGCCTATAAAGACAAACGTCCTGCAGATGCGGACATCCCGCTTTTAGTTATAAAGGCTTTTTCCATGCCGTATTGCCTTTTTCCAGAGTCCGTTTGCCAAAAAATTTCCAAACCAGCCGAGCATAATACCAATCATTGCTGCAGCCAGTACGTCGCTTGGATAATGCACATAGAGGTACAGACGGGAAAATCCCATCAATACCGCAAGTACACATGCCGGAATCCAGAGCTTATTTTTTCCAAAGTACAGTGCGGCCGCGGCCGCAAAAGCCGCGCCGGTATGCCCTGAAGGAAATGAAAAATCTGCCGGACGCCTGATAAGAAGATGCACTGCCGCGTTTACATCGCAAGGCCTGATTCTTGCTATCAACGGTTTTAATATCACATTGCAGCATAATACTTCCAAAGCAAGACTTACAGCCATTGCCGTGCCTGCCTTCCGCATTTTAGGAATAATAAGCAATGCTGCAGCGGAAACAATCCATATAATACCCCCGTTTCCTAATGTGGTTATGCCGACCATTAGTTTGTCAAGCCAAGACACATGAATTATCTGTATCCAATCAAGAATTTTTAATTCCATTTCTGTTTTCATTCTCCTTTCCGCGGGCTATGTCATACATCCGGTACTTCCACCTTTTGATTAAATTTGTCAATCACCAGAGCGATAATGCTTCCAAGTATAATACAAATCAGATTGACACAGCAGGAAGCAATACTTACAGCAAAGCTCTGGAACGGAATAATTACAATAGTCGCGGCGATAACAACACCTATAATTCCGTGAAATACAATACTGTAATGTCTTTTCACCAGTCGATCTACAGCCTTTGCCAGCAAAACGACAGTCATCAGGGCACCTGCGCCGACTGGGATCAGAACATTGAAATTGAAGTTTCCGATTTCCGTTACCAAAGGTGTGTAGAGCCCTATCGGCATCAGCAGTGTCGAAAAGCTCAGTCCCGGCGCAATAACACTCAAAGCAATACAAAAACCGCAGAACAAATACCATCCAAAATTCGGCGTAATTTCCGCCCGTATAAAATTTAAGCTCAGAAGCAATCCCAGTACGACTGTGAAACAAATTCCGAGAGAGATTAAGGAACCTCTGCTTCGTCCTGCCGCTCCGGCCTCCCGAAAGAGCGAAGGAATCATTCCAATAATCAATCCAACAAACAAACACACAGAAGGAGCCGGATATTTATCCAGCAGAAATCCCAACAATTTCGCTACTATGACAAAACCGAAGCCTCCGCCCAAAATCAGCGGAAGAAGTGTGTGGAAGTGTTTTTTGATTGATCGCAGAGGATGAGAGAGAATCTCCATAATAGTCTGGTAAACACCGAAGACTACACACAAAACCCCGCCTGAAATCCCCGGCAAAACTGCCCCCAAACCTATCAGTGTCCCCTGCAAAAAACGAATGCCCGACGACACCGCCGTTTTTTGTTTTTCTTCTTTTAGCTTTGTATTATACACCATGTCAGCCATGAAACGTCCCTCCGTATTAGTCTTCTTTTTTCTTATATCGGTTAGTTTTTATCGAAGCCGCTGCAGTAAAGTTCACTATGCCCGTATCCGTATATAATCTCGCACGCGTGACAAGTATCATCCGTCTTTGTTCCTCAGAATACACAGTACTTATTCCTTCGGCTATGGTCTCTGTCGCGGCTTTCTCATGTGACATACAGAAAGCTGCGCGTCGACAGGAATAGAATGACTGCAGGCAAATTAGAGATCAATGCAAGCGTAAACCACAAAAGTCCATGAAATCCGGATCTTACCGCCGCCTGATACAGCCACTCAGAAGTTATCAGCCAGTAGATTCCAAACAATAAAAAGGTAAATCAAACAGAAAATACCGAGCGCAATCATTTCATCGGCAGCCAGTGCTGTAAGCGGCATATTTACTTATTTGGCCCGGTGACCTTTATGTCCGGCGTACTCAAGCTCTTCAAGCTGCCCGGACTATGGACACGGCAAATCATTTGCGTAATAACTGTACTTCCGCTCATTCATTTTCACGGACCTCTCATAAGATATTATTTCACTGATATGCGTGCGAAATACAGCACTCGCTGCAGCACCAAAAAGAACAGTGATTACAGAAACTGAGGCGAAATGCCGAAAGAATTTCGAAAAGTTCATTTTCATCATCTTATTCTTTATCTTATTCATAAAAAATCCCTCCTTGCTCTTATATTGTTTTTAGTATAAAAGCAAGGCTTAAACTCTGATTAACCCAAAGATAAACTGAAGATAAAATATACAAAAAAGCGTATGCTTTTTTTAAAAATATAGCATACGCTAAAAGACGTTTACACAATCTGGTTTTATTCAGACAGTGAGACAATCATCAAAACGGTCTTGCAACAATGACGGCTTTGCAACAATGACGACCTTACAACAACGACAGTCTTACAACAATGACAGCCTTACAACAATGACAGCCTTACAACAACGACAGCCTTACAGCAACGACAGCTTTACAGCAATGACAGCTTTACAGCAATGACAGCCTTACAGCAACGACAGCCTTACAGCAATGACGACTTTACAGCAATGACGGCCTTACAGCAATGACGGCCGCAAGATACGCAACGAATTTTTAGGATAACTGTTTCCGAAACAAAAAATAAAATTCGAAAAAAGCACAGGCATAAAATCTGACTCAATAATCCGTATGCCTTCGGCTTACCCCTTTAAACCTATATCCGGCTCCCCACACGGTTTCAATATATCGGGGCTTTGACGGATCCTTTTCAATTTTCTCACGCAAACGGTTAATATGTACGGCAACGGTAGCATTATCGCCCATAGCATCCAGTCCCCAGACTTTTTCATAAAGCGTTTCACGGTCAAAAACCAAATCCACATTGAGCATTAGATAGAGAAGCAGCTCATATTCTTTGTTTTTCAGCTCAATTTCTCTGTTTTCTACAAACACCCGGTGTGTACCCGTATTAACACGAACATCTCCCAAGATAATTTCCGATGGCGCAGGCCTTTTGCCTGTAAGCCGCTGATACTGCGACAGATTTGCCTTTACCCGGGCAACCAAAACACCTGGAGAAAACGGCTTCTCAATATAATCGTCCGCACCGAGACCGAGTCCGCGAATTTTGTCGATATCCTCACGCCTTGCCGTTACCATCAGAATCGGAATATTTATTTTTTCACGCAGCTTTCTACAAACCTCAAATCCATCAATTACCGGCAGCATAAGATCGAGAAGAATCAGGTCATAGCTGCCGGTACATCCTTTTGTCAGACCGGTTTTTCCGTTCTCCGCAATATCTGCCTCAAAACCGTTAATTTCCAGATAATCACGTTCAATGGCAGCAATGGATTCATCGTCTTCAATAATTAGTATTCTCGCCATCCACTTTCACCCCTTCCTCATGCGACGGACATGTCAGATATGGAAGACAAATTTCAATTTTCAGCCCGCCCAGCTCACTTTTCCCTGCCAAAGCACTCCCACCCATGTGAGAAACGATACTCTCTACGATGGCAAGTCCAAGCCCGCTGCCATTCTGTGGATTCCGTCGGGCAGGATCACTTCGGTAAAACACTTCAAACAGATGCGGCAGAGCCTCTTCCGGCACACCGGGACCGTCGTCGTCAAATGACAATACGCAGAAATTCTTTGTTTTTGTGAGTGTAATACGAAGTGTACCGGTTTCATTTTTCTTGTATTTCAGACTGTTTTCCATAATATTGACAATTACACGATCGAGTTGAATCGGATCTGCCGTTATGGTTATCGGCGTCAGCTTTGTGTCAATGTGAAGACCTTTATTCTCATATTCCTTTCTGATGTCGGATACCAGCGCTTCCACTTTTTCATCCAGCTTAAGAGAACACATATTATCTGAGTATTCTCCAAGCTCCATCTTTGAAAAAAGGAATAGCTGGGAAATCATCTGATCCAAATCTTCCGCCTTCGTTTTAACAGTCATAAGGTAATTTTTTTGAGACTCAGGTGTCTTTGCCACACCGTCCAACAATCCCTCTACATAAGCCTTAATAGACGTCAGCGGAGAGCGAATATCGTGAGAAATACCGGCAAGAAGCTCTTTTCGGCTCCGTTCCTGCTGCTGTATTTTAGCGATGGATTCCTTAAGACACGCAGCCATCTGATTGAAATCTTCACAGATCGGCCGAAACTCATCAGGACGGTCATACCGGATTCTATAGTCCAAATTTCCGTCCCGTATCTCACGAACGCCGTTTGTAAGAATATTTAACGGTTCTTCAACTCTTCTGAAAACAAATTTCGTAAGGAAACGATTTGTCAGAAGAATAGAAAGAAAAATTGTAAACACAATTAAAATGACGGAAACGGCAATAGATACCTTGAGATTCGCATAGACGCTTTCACTGTGATTACCGCCAAGGAGATAAATAATATAATCCTCGCCTCTAATCGATTCATATGTTTTGTAGAGGCTTCGCCCATTCTGCGACACCACGGAATTTCCTGTCAGTCCCGCCGCCGCCAATTTCAGAGCCCCATCGTTTTCGTCTGCCGTTCCGTAGGAATAAATTTCAGTTTCTCCGCATAAAACCTGCGCCCTCATACCGTTGTTGTCCAACAGAACATTCAGAGACGTCAGGGTTGCTTTGGAATCCAAATTATGCTCTATTATTTCAGTAACAGCAAGACATACACGATTAAAATCATCCGCGTCATGCAAATCCAATCCTGCGCCGCCGACAACAGAAAGCCATATAACACCTACGCAGAATAGTCCTGTCAGCGCCGCAGCAATGACCGGAACAAAAATCATCAGAATATTGGACAAAAACAAACTCCTGCGAACCGTCATGCCTTCACCTTCCTTTTCATGCTTACGTTACAAGTATATCATATTTGTCAATTGAATTCTTAAACAGAAGTTAAATTATACTTGTATTCTCACTATTATCTATATAAAACAACCTTTCAAAAAGCCGGTCTTAATTTTTACATATAGAAATTTTAATATTTCTATGATATAATTTTTATAAAAAGTTTTGTTGAATAGACAAAATAAAAGGAGAATTTTTGTTATGCATTTACTTGAATCAGGTGAAATGTATCTTGAAACAATATATATCCTTATGCAAAAAGGAAAAGCCGTTC
The DNA here is from genome assembly GCA_905205065.1 of uncultured Eubacteriales bacterium. Taxonomy (GTDB): domain Bacteria; phylum Bacillota; class Clostridia; order Oscillospirales; family CAG-272; genus UMGS911. The sequence goes on from CAJLCI010000006.1 coordinate 45,324, forward strand.
GCTCTATCGATATAGCTGAACAAATCGGATATAAAAAACCAAGTATAAGCCGGGCTGTAGGACTGCTCAAAAACGGAGGATATATTTCTGTAGATAATTCCGGTCACATCTCTCTTACAGATTCGGGACTGGAAATCGCGTCAAAAATATATGAAAGGCATACAATTCTGACTAAATGCCTTGTCATGCTCGGCGTAGACGAGAAAACGGCTGCGGAAGATGCGTGCAAAATCGAACACGATATCAGCGATATATCCTTCGATGCCATAAAGAAACATGTAGCTGAAAAACTTAATGCGGATTTATAAAAATCCAATAAACTGATAAATTACTTTACAGTTTAATTCAGCTGCACGAGGATGTCATACTAACACAAAGGAATATTATATAGCAATGCTGAGAAAAATATTTAAGTGGCTCGATAATTTCTGGTACCACTATAAATGGGTAACCCTTGTAACGGCATTTTTTACCGTAACACTTTTAATTATTATAATCCAGATGATAACAAAAACAAATCCGGACAGCAATATTCTGTACGGAGGTCCCGCTGTTCTGACGGCGAACCAGACCAAGGAAATTGAAAACGCGTTTAATGCCCTCCTTCCTGAAGACTTTAACGGTGACGGAGAAAAAATCACATCCTTGCAGGCAATTACACTTATGACCAAAGAACAAATTGCAAAGGCCGAGGCGGAAGCCGCAGAAAACAGCTCTGTTTTTGTATACAATCCCCAATCTCTTGAAAATAATAAAACCAGTTTTTCGACGCAGCTTTTTTCCGGCGAATATGTCATTTGTCTTATTGATCCCGAACAGTATAAAAATGCATATAAAGCCGGCGGATTTGCTCCGCTTTCCGAGCTTTTCGGAGAAAACAATATTCCCGAATATGCATATGATGACTGCGCTCTTCTTCTATCCGAAACCAATTTTTCAAAATTTTTTACCGCCATGTCCGTCTTTCCGGACGATACCCTTATCTGCGTAAGAAAAATGTCTTCAGTATCCGCCATAAAAGGAAAATCAAAGGCCGAAAGGGAATACAACAATCAGCTCAGGCTTTTCTACAGCATAATAGCTTTCACTCCTCCTGAAGGATTTTCATCCAATGAATACGAAACAGAATTTGCCTGAGTCTGAACTCAGAGGAAAAACGGCGGAGGGTTTCGGGTGCAGACTATGTCCAAGACAGTGCGGGACAGACAGGAGCAGCGCAAGAGGATTTTGCGGAGAAACAAATAAAGTTAAAGTTTCACGGGCCGCCCTGCATTTCGGAGAAGAGCCCTGCATCTCCGGTACAAACGGTTCTGGAGCAATCTTTTTCTCCGGATGTCCGATGCACTGCGTGTTTTGTCAAAACTACACTATTTCGGGAGGAAGCTGTAAACTCGCAGATTACGCGAAAGCAAGCGAGGTTTCTCCGGAAAAGCTGAGAGAAATATATTTTGATCTTATAAAACAAGGCGCTCATAATATTAATCTTGTAACTCCCACTCACTATACAGACAGCATTATAAAATCACTGCAAGGCGGTCTCCCCGTACCGGTAATATGGAATACAAGCGGTTACGAGCGTGTTGAAACGCTAAAACGGCTTGAAGGTCTTGTGCAGATATATCTGCCTGATTTTAAGTATTCGTCATCACTGCTCGCAGAAGAATACTCGCATGCCCCCGACTATCCGAAAAAAGCGGAATCAGCAGTTTTAGAGATGATAAGGCAAACCGGAGGATACGAACTGGATAAAAACGGACTGCTAAAAAGCGGTGTGGTAATAAGACATTTGGTACTTCCCGGCGCAGGAAGAAATACAAGAGGCGTCATTGACCGTGTGGCCATGCTTCCTCACGACTCGATTATATTCAGTCTGATGTCTCAGTACACCCCGATACCGGGTATCGAAAAAGCTCACCCGGAGCTGTCAAGACCGGTTACAGCGGCTGAGTATAGTAACGCGGTAGAATATGCGGAATCAGCCGGTATTAAAAATCTCTTTATACAACAGCTTGATTCGGCCGGAAGTGAATACGTTCCGGATTTTTCGGGAATTTATTAAGTAACATGTATACAGAAAATATTTACATACAAATTTAAGATAAAATATAAAAGCGCAGGTTACACTGTTATTTCCGTAACCTGCGTTTTTCTATTATTCATATGCAGAACCATTTAGATTTTCCTGAACATCAGGATACCAAATTCAATTTCTGTATCAAGGCTATCAAAAGAGTAAAGTCTTTCCCGCCCCTTTTTGTCTGTCCTGTAAAAGTATGGGGTCATTTTGAAAAGAGATATAATCTCATCATGTAAAAGATGTATTTCAGAACGGATCTGACGTTCGGACAAAATCTCAAAGCCCTCGGGAATTTCACGCTCTTCCTCATTCTCATACGGATTCTCATAAAGAATTTTCTTCATTCCAAATAAATGCTTTGCCAGGGGTATAACGCGAATTAAAATACCGTTATTTTTTAAAATACGCCTAAATTCCCGCGTTGCCATCGGAGCAAAAACAGACACGACAATGTCCACACTTTCATCCGCAAGAGGAATATCATAAACACTTGCTGCCGCAAGTAGAAGCCCCGCATTTCTTTTCCCGCCGGCCTTTAGAGCGTCCTTCGAAAGATCTATGCCAAGTACGGCAGCTTCGGGACATGATTTGGAAATCTCCGAAGTATAATAGCATTCTCCGCATCCGGCATCAAGAATTACCGTCCGCATTTCCGAAACAGATTTTACCGAGTCACAAAGCGCGTCGCACAGGATCTTATAATGACCGGAATTCAGAAATGTCCGGCGCGCCGTAATCATTTCTTTATCGTCTCCATGGAGACTTTTGTTTGAAAGAATTAAATTTACATACCCGCTTTTCGCGATATCAAAACAATGCCTATTTTCACACAAACAGCTGTTTCCGTTTGCCCTTAAGCTTTTCCGGCAAACAGGACACAGCCAGTAGTTTTCCTTTAATATAATACTCACCCTGTCTCACTGCATAATTGTAAATCACAAATGAAAATATCAGGACCCGGTATTACGAACCGTCTCGCAAACATCTTCATTCAGTTATAGGTTCTTATAATCGTTTCAGCAATTTCAGTTCTTGTCACACACCTGTCCATCGCCTGCTTTTCTATGTACCGATGGGCGTCGGACTCAGTCATTTTCAGCTGCTCTATAAGAATCCACTTTGCTCTGTTTATAAGTCTTATCTCCTTCATCTTGTCTTCCAGTGAAACAGCTTTCTTTTCAAGTCCGGAAAGTCTGTTGCGCATCGCCTTCATCCAGTCAAAGGCCTGAGATACCGCCTGCGGAGAAGTCGGCTTTGAAAGAACAAAAACACCGTATTTATTTACTTTATCGGTAATCTCCGAATAAAGCTCGCTTTTTACAAATAAAAGCACCGCTCCGCCGCCGTCCCTGCAAGCATCGGCCGCAAGGCTGATACCAAAATCATCCGGAAGCGGAGAATTAATCACTACAAGGTCATACGTTCTTTCAAGAATAATCCTTCTTGCGGCGCCTTCATTATTAACGGTATCTATTGGATAATAATCAGAAACAGGAAGGAGCGGTTTAATTGAACTATTAAATTTTTCAGAAGAAGATACAATAAGAACACTGTATGTATAACTGTCAAAAACCGTACTTCTCACCCCCCGAAAGTTATTTAAAAAAAGGTACAGGCCCCTCGAATGATATATGATACTATGTTTTATAATAATTTACGATATCCCGCGAAGGTGCATTCTGCCTTTTAAAAACGAGGTAAAAGGTGCCTGCAGATATGAAAAAACCTCTTTTTCTTATATCAAATTTAATTACTTATATTAATTTAATCCGCAGTATGATTTAATAAGCGTATCAGGTAAATAATTTGAGATAAATTCACTTTTTAAAGCCGCATCACGGGACTCCGAAAGCGTACGGGGAAGCGTATTATACATTTTAAGTTGTTCTTCCGAAGCATTATACAGATTTATGTCGGCGGGAGGAGGAAGCATTTTGCGCTCTTTTACTCCCATAAGACCGGCGTATATTAACAGGGTATACGCAATATAAGGGTTAGCACCCGGATCCGGAGAACGAAGTTCAGCGCGAACATACTCTCCGAAAGCAGCTGGAATCCTTATAAGCTGTGATCGGTTTTCACTTGACCATGTCACATAAAATGGAGCCTTCTGGCTGCCGAAGCGTTTAAAAGACTGCTCTGACGGATTAAGAAACACTGTCATTTCTGAGATTTTGTCAAGAATTCCCGAAATGACATACGGAAGAAGATTCTCATCTCCCCCCTTTACTGAAATATTTATATGCATTCCGCTGCCGGGTTTTCCTTCAAGAGGTTTAGGAGAAAAATCCGCATAAAGCCCATTTCTTGCGGCGACAGTTTTTACAACAGATTTAAAGGTAACGGCATCGTCCGCGGCAGTCAGCGGAAACGAATATCTGAAATCTATTTCGTTCTGTCCGGGTCCCTCCTCATGATGTGAGCTTTCAGGAATGATTCCCATCTGTTCAAGAGTCAAACATATTTCACGCCGCACATTTTCGCCTTTATCCTCCGGAGCAATATCCATATATCCGGCTTCATCATACGGTTCATTCAGAACCCTGCCGTCGTCATCCGTTTTAAAAAGATAAAACTCCATTTCATTTCCGAACGCAAATGAAAGTCCCTCTTTTTTTGCACTGTCTACCGCTTTGCGGAGTATACTTCTCACGTCGCATTCAAACGGCGTACCATCCGGGTAAAGCACATCGCAGAACATACGGACAACGCGCCCGTGATCAGGTCTCCATGGAAGCAGAGACAGAGTTGAAGGATCCGGCCGAAGCATCAAATCTGAGTGAACATCTCCTCCAAATCCGTCAACCGCAGACGCGTCAAACGCAATACCGTAATTAAAAGCGCGTTCGAGCTCGCCGGGCATTATGGAAATATTCTTCTGTTTTCCGTATATGTCACAAAAGGCAAGCCTTATGAATTTGACGTCTTCTTCAGTTATAAACTGCATTACTTCATTTCTTGAGTATTTCATATAAAATAAACGCCTTTCAATAAAAAGACTTATTATGTAAATATTAAAATAAACCATATATTATATCTATTAATATAACACATCTATAATCTATTTGCAACAAAAAATTTGTAAATTACTCTCTATCGCAGAAAATAATTATAATCCCATTTAAAAGTTTAATTGCGGCAAAATCATAACATATATTTGGAAAATTAAGTGGAAAATTAAGATATAACTTTTGTATTGACATTTATAAAGTTTTATGTTATAATATATATCATAGTTTTAGAATATATATTTGCATATATCAGCTGTACCCTTAGCTCAGTTGGATAGAGCAACTGCCTTCTAAGCAGTAGGTCGAGGGTTCGAATCCCCCAGGGTGCGCCATCTTTGTTCTATGATATGAAACCCACCTGAAAAGCCCTTGATTTTCAAGGGCTTTTTGTGGTTTTAGAGCACATTTTTAAATTTACACTCGACGACAAACTTTTTGACGATTTTCCGATTGACAAATATTTAAACCGGAGAAGGCGAAAAAACTCATACACTCCGCCTTGGTGTCAGCGCTGAAATTTTTCAATATGAATCCGAATGTGCTGATTTCACAAAATATATTTTTGGTAAATCAGCATGGTAAACATTCGGTACTTTTGGTCAATAATTATATACGAATATTCTTTTTGCAAGTAAATAATCAGAGCGATGATTTAATACAATAATATTCTAAAAATTGAATTCATTGTGTGCTGTTAAGCTGTTAAAATGTAGCAGCATTATTATGCATGCACCGGTGGAAAGAATATGTATTTTTCTTTCCACCGGTTTCTATATGAATAAAAAAAGTCACATTTTTGTGATATAATGTATTAAATCAGAAATTTGCAACCCTCGGTTGACATATTGCAATGTATTGTTTGGTGGTATGTAACCGTCACATGAACTATAATGACGGTACAAAATCACCTTGGAGGTAATAATATGATTTTGGCAAATAAAATTATTCGCCTAAGAAAGAAAAACGGCTGGTCTCAGGAAGAGCTTGCAGAAAAGATGAATGTTTCCCGTCAAGCTGTTTCCAAATGGGAAGCGGCACAGACCACGCCCGATTTGGAAAAGATACTTCAACTCGGCAATCTGTTTGGTGTAACAACCGATTACTTATTGAAAGACGAACTTGAAGACGAGGAATTTACAAATGACTCAGATGATACGCCGATGCGTAAAATCAATTTGGAACAGGCAAACGAATATTTAGAAGGTAGAAAGGACGCTTCGACCAAAATTGCAGGAGCTACGTTCCTATGTATTTTTTCAGTGATCCCAATGTTCCTTCTGATTGCTTTCAGTGAACAAACCAACGCACCGATTACATCTAATTTGGCCGTTGGTATTGGCTTGGTTACTTTATTTTTGCTTGTAACAATTGCTGTTACTGTTTTTATTCGTATCGGTTTCAAAAATGCCCCTTATGAATTTATGGATAAAGAGCCTTTTGAAACAGAATACGGCGTTATTGGACTTGCAAGAGAAAAACAGAAAAGCTATCGTCCTACCTATGTTAAGTATAACGTCATTGGAGCTTGCGCCTGCATTTTATCTCCGCTTCCGCTTATTTGTGCGGCACTTGCTGAAAATGAGCTTTGGGTTATGCTTATGCTTTGCGTGACGTTGTTCATTGTGGCAATTGGTGTGACATTCTTCATCGTTGCAGGTGTCAGATGGGCAAGTATGCAAAAGCTTCTGAGGGAGGGTGAGTTCTCCGACAGAGGAAAAAGAAAGAATAAGATCACCGAAGCAATAGGAAGGGCATATTGGTTAATCGCGACCGCAGTTTATCTCGGCTGGAGTTTTTTTACAAATGACTGGCATATTACTTGGATAGTATGGCCAATAGCTGGCGTTCTGTTTGCGGTATTAGAACTTGTATGTGATCTTGTAATTGATAAAAATGAATGATTTTTCGGCGACATTGAGATTTGCTTCTCCTTGTCGCTTTTCACAGTTTTCAAGTAATACAGATATTCTCTTGCGATAAGTTTTTCAGCATACGATACCTTTTTAAATTTTCGGATAAAAACAACATTGCTACTCTCCTTTATATTTATCTACTCTACATTATAATAAATCAGCAAATATAATTCAATGACGCAATAGTTGTTTCTGATTCAACTGCTACATACTCAGTTATTTTATATCTTATAATCCATTATAGCCAAAAGCGTGATATTTGCGTTTGTAAGTCGTTCGACTGCAGGAATGCTCGATTATAAAGGCATTCAGTCTGTAAAGGCATAAGCGTAAAGACGTTCGGATTTAAAAGCGTTTGGGTGTATAGGTACTCGTATGTAAAAACGTTCGGGTATAAAGACATCTGTTCGGGTGTAAATGCGTTCGAATATAAAGGTGTTCTGGCGTAAAGACGTTTGACTATATAGGCAGAGGTTTTCCACTCACTTTTTCATGGGTAGTACAATCGAGGTACAATTACCGGAACGCCTTATTACATCGCTTTCCCCCTATTTGAATAATTCTATGGCAAATTTGAATTTCCAAGTCAAAAGAAGATGTTCACCACATCAAAAGTGGAGAACATCTTCTTTTTTAACAATAATTCTATACGAAAAGAGATATTAATACATACCGCCCATACCGCCATCCATGCCGGGTGCTGCGGGAGCAGCTGCGGCAGGTTCCTTCTTATCTGCAACAAGTGCCTCGGTAGTAAGGACAATTGAAGCAATAGAAGCAGCATTCTGGAGAGCAGAACGTGAAACCTTAGTAGGATCTACAATTCCCGCATCAACCATATCGAGATATTTTTCATTAGCCGCATCAAAGCCATATCCTGCCTTGCCACTGTTTATAACCTTATCGACTACAACGGAAGCCTCATGACCTGCGTTATTAACAATCTGGCGAAGCGGTTCTTCAAGAGCACGGACAACAAGCTTTGCACCTGTCTTTTCATCACCGTCAAGTGAATTAGCGACATCTGCAACCGCGGGGATAATATTAACAAACGCTGTTCCGCCTCCTGCGACAATACCTTCCTCAACTGCGGCCCTTGTTGCATTCAAAGCGTCTTCTATGCGAAGCTTCTTCTCTTTCATCTCTGTCTCGGTAGCAGCACCAACTTTGATAACAGCAACACCGCCTGCCAGCTTAGCAAGACGCTCCTGAAGCTTTTCACGGTCGAAATCGGATGTAGTTGTATCAATTTCAGAACGAATCTGTGATACGCGTCCCTTGATTTCGTCCGAATTACCGGCGCCTCCGACAATAATTGTATTTTCTTTATTAACCTTAACCTGTCTTGCACGTCCGAGCTGAGACATCTGAGTATCCTTAAGCTCAAGACCAAGCTCATCGGAAATGACTTCACCGCCTGTCAGAATTGCGATATCGCGAAGCATTTCTTTGCGACGGTCTCCAAATCCGGGCGCCTTAACAGCTACGCATGTAAATGTTCCGCGAAGCTTATTGAGTACGAGTGTTGTAAGAGCCTCTCCTTCGACATCCTCAGCAATAATAAGAAGCTTCTTGCCTGCCTGAACAATCTGTTCAAGAAGAGGAAGGATTTCCTGAATATTGGAGATTTTCTTATCTGTAATAAGAATAAGGGCGTCGTCGATAACTGCCTCCATCTTATCTGTATCTGTTGCCATGTAGGGTGAAAGATAACCGCGGTCAAACTGCATTCCCTCTACAACCTCGCAGTAAGTATCAGCCGATTTTGATTCCTCTACAGTAATAACACCGTCAGCTGAAACCTTTTCCATGGCGTCTGCGATAAGGCGTCCGATTACCGGATCATCAGCGGAAATTGTTCCGACTCTCTCTATATCTTCAGAACCGTTGACCTTCTTGCTCATTTTCTTAAGCTCTTCGACCGCCTTGTCAACCGCCTTGGAAATACCCTTACGAAGTACCATCGGGTTAGCGCCGGCTGTAACATTTTTCATTCCCTCACGAATAAGAACCTGAGCAAGAACAGTAGCTGTAGTTGTTCCGTCTCCTGCCGCATCATTTGTCTTTGTGGCAACCTCTTTGATAAGCTGAGCTCCCATATTCTCCATTGCATCATCAAGCTCAATTTCTTTAGCAATTGTTACTCCGTCATTGATAATAAGAGGAGCTCCGTACTTTTTCTCGAGAACTACGTTTCTTCCCTTAGGTCCGAGAGTTATCTTTACTGTATCTGCAAGCTTGTCAATACCGCGAAGCAAAGCATTTCTCGCTTCGATTCCATACATAAGTTCTTTTGACATAATTAATGCCTCCTGTTTCTTCATTAAGAAATATATCTGCTAATATAAATTACCAAGTATTATTCAACGATTGCAAGAATATCACTCTGGCGTACAATCATGTACTCAGTGCCGTCGCACTTCACTTCTGTTCCGGAGTATTTGCTGGTAATAACCTTTTGGCCAACCTCAACAGTCATTACTACATCTTTACCGTCAACAACGCCTCCGGGACCTACAGCTATAATTTCCGCAACCTGCGGTTTTTCTTTTGCACTTCCTGCAAGGATAATACCACTTTTCGTAGTTTCTTCAGCTTCAACCATCTTAATGACAACTCTGTCGGCAAGCGGTTTAAGTTTCATAACAATCCCTCCTGAATACTTATACTCATTTCTTTTTTTATATACGATTAGCACTCTTCTATCTTGAGTGCCAATCACTGTTTACTATTATACACACCATTTACATTAAAATCAAGGTTTTTTTGCTTTGTTTACATATATTTAACAGTTATATAAACAATTAAATGATAAAAGACCTACGACAGTGCTATTTCTATCGTAAGTCTCTTTTATAATACTATTCTGAAACATCCTCAGTCTCCGCACTCAGCCAATACCATCATAGTATGCGGCATGAAGTTCATCTACAAGACGAAGAAGTTTCTGCATATATGATACATGATCAGAATTAAATCCGTCATAATCCGAAAAAATCGCCACGGCGTAAGGATGTTCATCATATACAATACCTATATCGTGATATGAACCGTCATCCCAGCCATATTTGTGAGCAACATCACGGCCTCCACCGATAGTCATAGTTAAATTGGGCTGCGCGCTGCCGATAAGCGAATTTTTCATAAGTGAAGAATACTCTGCACCGCTTTCGGTAAATTCATATATTGACTTCATAATGCTGCATCCGTCCCTTGCAGACATGTTTATCGTCGTATCATACATCGATGTCCATCCTTCTTCGCGTACCAGCGAACGAAGTAAAGTGTGCCCGTATTCTGCCGTCAGAACATGAAACGCAACATTGTCGCTGTCAGACAAAGTATATCCGATCAAATCAGAAAACGTATATGAAATACCATCTCCCCGTGAAGCAATTACTCCTGTTCCCGGCTGGTAATATTCCCCCTCCGAGTAAACAATAGATTTTGTGAAGTCATAGTATGGTGCTCCAAGATCTTCCTCCGAAACACCGTCCGCAAGCTTTTGCTGTCTTTCCGAACATTCAGCGGACGCCGCCTTAAGAATTGAAAGTATGTACGGAGCTTTAACAACGCTTGCCGAATCGAACTGAAGATCTCCGTTAAAAGAGAAAGTATATCCGCTTTCCAAATCAAGATAGCAGAGCGACAGCTTAGGCATTCTGCTCTCTGTAACAGATGCCGTGACAAATCCATTATCTGTTTTCACCGATTTTTCAATTTCTTCTTCAATCAATACCGGATTTGCAACAAGATCTGACAACTCGGAAAACAGCCTTGCCTGATTTTTCGCGTCGGCAGCGTATGTTCCCTGCAGCAATTCAATATTCTCTTCAAGCCGGCTTATATAGGAATTCTTTTCATCAATTTTTGAAATAAGATCAGAATAATCACTCGTATCTGAGTTTTCGTATTCAGACAGCCGCTTTTGAAGCTCATCCCTTTCTGAAACAGCGGCCTCAAGCTCACCGCGCAGAACATCAGCATCATCCGACGGTGCAAAAGCCGCTTCTGAATCAGTCACATCCGATTTTCTCTCAGACAAATACAAAACGACAAAAACAATGTTTGCCGCGATTAAAATAACAGCCGCCGCAGACAATGAAAATATCAAAATTCGGCTGTTCAAAATCCTTTTCTTTTTAAACTTAATCTTCATAATCTTTTAATTTTATTTTGTCAGATTATTGTAATAAATTACTTCATCGGGCATATGATATCCAAGACTTTTGCGGGCGATTTTTTTCACGTAATCGTCATCGAGCTCACCCTCAAGAAGCTCCTGAAGTTCTTCAAGTTCTTCCGTTTTGTCATCAAGCTCATTTTGAAGCATGAGCTGCTCCTGACAGCAATTGTTATATGTAAACTGCTGTCCTACAATAGAAGCAATACAAAAGCAAATAAATGTAATAATAGCCGCCTTGACAAATATACTGAGACGTTTTTCAGGCATAATATAACGGTTGCTCATTTTTAACTTCCCCCTGCACCTCACGTAAAATACCGATATAGAATTTAATTATAAAAAAGATTCTTAATAAATTGCATATATAAATTAAGATTACATTTTATATATTTTCAGATTCTTTCTGCGCTGAAAGTTCTCTTATCACTGAATCCGCCATACCGTAACCTCTCTCAGCCGCTTTTAATTCTCTGCTGTACAGAATTTTTCCTGCCATAGCGCGAATCAGACGACGCATAAAACCTGCGGCAATACCGAAAAGCCAGCGAAACAGCTTTAACAGCGGAAACAATGTAAGTTTCATTACAAACATAAAAACCGTTCTTACAAACAGAATTATATAAGATGAAAAAAGCATTACTATTTTTCCTATGGTAAAATAGTAAACAAAAAAGCCTAACGCCGTACCAAGAAGAATAAACCATCTCGGATGTCCGGAATTAATATGAAATATCATCACAGAAATGATGACGGCGCAAATAACAGAATATATTATATCCTCAATTGCGATAACAACAGTTCGGACCGTTTCACCATGCGGCTTTTTTCCGTCCGCCGTTTCACTGCCTGTAACAGTACTAAGGAGCCGTAACCGATTTGATGGTTCGACAGCTATCCTCAGAATTCTGAATACATCATATATAATTCCGAGCAGTACACCAACCGCAGCACCATACAGTGCAAGAGATATCAGCGCAGACTGCGAAACATGTTCCATTATTATGACCATTCCTTATGTACAAACTTACTGCGTTTTCAGCATTATCCAATGAAAAATACCCGACGTCGTACGATACGGCTACACGCTGCCGTTTGAATTATTTCTATCGGTACAGACGCCTTAGCGTTTTCGGAAAAGTCCAAAAAGACCTCCCCTCTCATCCGGTTTTTCATCATCAGTATAAATAAGTCCGTTAATATTTCCGTCAATAACAATGCATCCGGTCTGAAGCGGAATGTCTGCGTCTCCGTCGGAATCATCATAGTACAGCGACATACGATGGGTTTCCCCGCCCTGACTGTCCTGTGACTGACGCGCAGAAAAATTTTCAGAATTCTGCGGCGAGTTAAAACTTACAATATGAAGAGTATCACCGTCTACAGACAGTGTTCCCATACACGTCTGCATAATAATGCTGTCCTCATCAAATGAAAGAACATCCTCTACACCGCTGATTTTTAATGATTTTCTGCCTTTCATCGTTATCGTATGACCGGTTTGTCTGTCTGACAATCTGTTTCTGTCTGCCATTTCACAACCCCACTTGTCAATTTCAGTATTTCTATCAAAATTTTTATCAAAAATCTTTCAGAAATATGATATGATCAAATAATCGGATGTATTCATAGCAGGCGGAACAAATAAGCAAAAAGCTTATGAAATCACCTCATACATTGAAGCCGCGTCAGCTTTTAGCGCATGTTCGCGCACATCCTTGACGCGAACTTTCAGAGAACGTTCTCCAAATGTCACTGTAATTTCGTCGCCTTCCTTCACATCATAAGATGCCTTTACCGGCTTACCGTTCACTATGATATGGGATGAATCGCATGCCTCATTGGCGACAGTACGCCGCTTTATTATTCTTGACACCTTTAAAAATTTATCGATTCTCATTTATAATTGTCCCCTTTTGATTATTTTATTTCGGTGCCGCCCCATTCAACTACCGCAAAACCTTTGCGCTCAGGTGTAATAATTTTCTGCTCAGGCAAATCCACATAAGAGTCGACAGCCTGCCATGCCATAAAGACACGAATAAGAGTATCCGGTACAGGATATACATCAAGCTGTACTGCATCGGTGTAAGTACCAGTCTGGAAAGAAATGATATTATATGGGTTCTGCTGCATCAGAGGCAGCCAATACACAATAAACTCGTTCGCTTCCCGCCGTGTAAGTCCAAGCTCGGCAAGCATATCCTCAAGAAATTCCGCCGTGTCAGCTCCCTTTACGCAAAAGCCTTCGGAAAGATCATACTGTACAAAAGTTTCACCCTCCCAGTAAAGATAGTTATAAGTCTGTCCACCCGCATCAGTCAGCTTACCGTCCGCCGAAGCTGTAACCGTCCAACCGTTATTATAAGCCGGATAGGTACAAGTCAGTTTACCGTCAAAGTCAAGGCTGACAGATACTTCAGTTTCTTTTTCCGGATAGATATATATAACAGGCTTATAGGCAACATTGGGATCAGGCTGCCAATTGCTTGCCTTCAACGTCAGCATATCTGCTTCAATACGATCATTTTCCTTGTCACAGTAGACATTCTCATAAGTGCAGATTATCTGATCTCCGACACACCACTCATCCGAGAGCTGACCGTTCAACTTAATTTGAAACGGCATAGGTATGACAGTCGTTGCAAAGAAACAATCGGAGTAGATCTCCGTAATAATTATGTCGCTGAAAATATCGTTATCGTATTTTTTCGCCGTTTCTTTATCAAGCCATTGCCCGGTATATTCCAAATGGCGCAGGTCTTTTGACAGCGACCAGGATTTTGCATTTATCTGTGCCGGATAGGATTCCATTATTTCGCCGGTATAGGTTATCTGCACTACGCTTCCAATCTCTGCGCCGATATCGTCAAATTTTTCTGTGCTGAAATAAATCTTATCGCTGCTGCGGAGTTCGTCTTCGCCTTCAACCGGCTCTACCAAAACCGAGGTGCCGTTAATCTCAATAACCGTAGCAACAAAAGAAGACTCTACTTTGTCTTCTTCCATATGCCACAAGCTGTTAACAGATTTAAAATTATCAGGAAAAAAATACACTCTGGTCTTATCGTAGACGCTGTCTCCGGTTATACGTTTCCAGTTCACAATTTTATAGGTCAATGCCGTATATTCTTTTGTACCGCCATCTTTATAATGACCGGTTGGAATCGGTACAAAAAGGACGGCAAGGAGTATAACTGCGGCAATCGGTATCCATATCTTCTTTTTCACGAGTATACCCCCTGTTCTCTGCATCCAGATGCTTGTAACTCTTAAGCCAAAGCAAAATGAAAAGCACTCATTGATGTAAAGCCTGTCCATTTCGCGCCGTCAAAAAATCACTTAATTCTTTCTTTAAGCGTTTTCCCGATATTAAACGAGACATGACGGGTAGGACCTATGACCATCGGCTGGCCCGTAAAAGGATTGCGCCCATTGCGTGAACCGCGCTCTCTCAGCTCAAATGTTCCGAATCCGGAGATCTGAACCTTTTCTCCCGAAGCAAGTGATTCTTCAATTATGTCAAACACCGTGTCTACTGCCAACTCAGCATCCTTTTTTTTAATTCCGGTACGCTTTGCGAGCTCATCTATAATATTTGATTTAGTCATTAAATAAATTTCTCCTCTTAGGATTTTATAATATAATTTTTATTAAATATATAATTGCAGCCAAACCGCAGTGTTTCATAGCTTTGCTCTGCAAAGCACTGTTATTTGCAGTGAAACGAAACTTGCCAATTAAAAGGCGTTCTCTCAGCGACTATTATATCATCTGAAAATATATATTACAAGTATTTTTATATTTAATATGAGTTATTAATCTTTAATATGCGTTAATCACCAATATCTAAATTTTGAACAACAATCTATAAAATCGAAAAGACATCAGCTCTTTGAGCTCTTTGAATTCTCTGAGATTTCAACACGCGAAATAAGCTCGTCGCACGCCTTGTAAAGCTCATGCTCGGCGTCAAGTCCTGCCTCTCTGGCCTCCAGCACAAGCCTGAGCATTTTTTCACCTATTGAGCTGCCGTTCTGCGGAACAGCCTCGTCAAGATATCCCGCCTTTGCGGCGCGCCCGATCAATTTTTCAGCTCTCATCAAAGCGGGAAGTGATTTTGCAACACTTCTGAGCGTCTCGGCAACAGTCGTCTGATGTTTTGATTCTTGTTTTATCTTATCCCAGTTTGAAAGAACCTGTTCGGTTGTGTCCGCACTTACATTCCCAAAAACATGAGGATGGCGAAGAACTAATTTACGACAAATTCCGTTTGTAACATCGTCAAAGTCAAATCCTCCGTTTTCCTCCTCAATGCACGCATGAAATACCACCTGAAGAAGTACGTCTCCAAGCTCCTCTTCAAGAAGTCCGGTATCCGATATATCAATAGCTTCGGCTACTTCATACGTCTCCTCAATAAAGTTTTCCCGAATACTCTCATGAGTCTGTTCTCTGTCCCAAGGACATCCGTCAGGGGCGCGAAGAAGTTCGGTTATAGTCCGTAAATCGGAGATAAGCATTTTTTCTTCACTCTTATATTTTTCAACAATCTGTTTTTTTTTCGAATCCATTCTTTATACTCTCCGCAGTAATTAAAAACTATTCTATAAATTAATTAATTTTAAAAAGTCTCATCCTCTGCATAACCTCAAAAATCTTGTCTCCCTTCGGAAGCATACGTATATCGTCCTCCTCTATACCGTGAATCAGGAAAAGAACAATAAAATACACAACGGCGGTAATCAAAATTGCGGCAACCGTCGCAACCTTTGACGGCAGAAACGAGTTCATTCCCACAAGCGCGGCAAACGAGGCTCCCGCGCCTGCAACAGATGCTATCAGCGGTTTCCAAAACGTACGAAACACCGCAGGCTTAACATCCGCGTATTTAGCCATAAAATATATGTTAAAGGAAGTCGCAATCATATAACAAACGACTGTAGAAATCGGCGCCCCGTAAATCCCTATCTGAGGAATACCTATCAAAACAAATCCAAGAATCAGTTTAGCAACAGAGCCGGCCACCAAAGATATGATCGGAAGCTTTTGCTTTCCGTGCGCCTGCAATACGGCATTCGAGATTGAAAGGACACAAATGAAAAATATCGAAATTGATAAAATGGACAGCTTCGGAGCCGCAAGCTCCGCACTGCTTTCCGACTTAAATATAAGCTTGAGAATCGGTTCAGAAAATACACACACACCGACGGTGCAGGGTATAGCAATCATCGCAGTCACCTTAAGCGACCGTTTGCATATCTGCACCGACCGCTTTCTGTCGCCTATTGTAAGCGTCCCCTTTAAAAGAGGAATAAGAGAATAAGAAATAGGATATATAAGCGCAGGCGGAAGGTCGGCAACCGGTACCGCAAAACCGGTGTAATTTCCGTAAAGCGCATTTGCGATATCCTGAGTATATCCGATGGACATCAGGCGCCAGTTAATAATCATATCGTCAACCATTGTTGTCAGGCTCATGATAGACGCGCTTATAGTAATCGGAATTGCTATGTAAAGAATTCTCTTTACTATACTCCGGACAGAACTGCGCGATTCATTTGAAAGCTTTGTTCCGTTTGATTCAAACTCAGCGCAATACATATCCTCATTAAAGCGGAGCTTAGAAATCATAAGAAAAAGCATTCCGAAGGCTGTTCCTATAGTAAGACCGGAAATTGCAAAAGCGGCAACAACCGGAAGCCCGTATCCCTGCCTCATCGCATAATTGGCAAAAAGAACGCCGATTATCAGTTTCCCGGCGGATTCCATAACCTGCGATACCGCCGTCGGTCTCATCTCCTGAAATCCCTGAAAATAACCGCGCATAGCGCTTGCAACGCAGACGAAAAACAGCGTCGGAGCTATAACAATAATAGAAATATAAGAACCTTCGACTCCGTTCATAAATGCAAACGCTTTTGAAAAGACTATCATCAGAAGTGTTCCGACCGCGCCTACAATCAGAAATAAAGACATTGTTACTTTATAAATTTTGTTTATTTCTTTTTTATTTCCGCTGAAGCGCGCCTCCGACACAAGCATTGAGACCGCAAGCGGAAGTCCCCCGGTAGAAATCATATAAAACCAGGTATATATGTGATATGCCGAGGTAAAATAAGCCATTCCGGAATCTCCGAGCAGATTTCCAATCGGAATTCGGAAGAAAAGACCGAGAACCTTATTCAGGATATTGGTGAATGTAAGCACCACAACTCCTGAAAAAAACAGGTTTTTATTGTTTTTTATTTTTGAAGTAACCGCCACATTCGTTCCTCATATCATATTTAAGTTTTTCTTCATCAATTGTAGTAAACTCTCCGTTTTCATAGAGAATACTGCCGTCAATCATTGTCAGCACTACGTTATCGGCGCATGCGCTGTAAACTGCCGTATGGCGCAAATCATAACAAGGAATATTGTTTAGCGTATCAAGATCGACTAAAATCAAATCCGCGCAGCATCCGACGGAAAGAGCGCCGCATTTTTCTCGCCGCTGAGCCGCCGCTCCGCTGACCGTCGCGGCTTCAATCAAATGGCACGCTTTAATTCCCGACGGATCTCTGCTGATACCCTTTTGAAGAATCGCTCCGATATGCATCTCCTTAAAAATGTTAAGAGTATTGTTCGAAGCGGCTCCGTCGGTACCAAGCGCAACACGTACCCCTTTTTCAAGAAGCTTTTTCATCGGCATAACTCCGCTTCCAAGCTTTAGATTGCTGACGGGATTATAAACTGCCGTTACATGTTTATCCGCCATGAGATCAATATCAGCATCATCAACCCAGACGCAGTGAGCGGCGTTTACAGGAACATCAAAGCATCCGCAGTCAGCAAAAAAGCGGGCGGGAGTTTTTCCGTGTCTTTTGATACATTCTATATGCTCGTTTTCTGTTTCCGACAAATGGATGTGAAATCCGGCATTTTTTTCAGCGGCATACTCCGCCACAGCACGGCAGGCTTTTTCCACATTAGTATATTCAGCGTGTATAGCCATATCTATTTTTATTCTTCCGTCCGAGCTGTTATTCCATCTTTCATAAAGAGATTTTGCTTCCGCAAAACGAACGTCGGCGTTCATATCTATATTTTCGTCAAAAGAAGTAACAGCACGGCTTAAATTCGCCTTAATTCCTGTTTCGGAGACAGCTCTCGCTGTTTCGTCACAGAAGAAATACATATCGGAAAAAGATACTATACCTCCGCGAAGCATTTCGGCGACAGCAAATTTAGACGCAGTATATACCGCGTGATCCGTCAGCAAATCCTCGGCCGGAAAAATACGGTCGTTAAGCCATTCCATCAGGGGCATATCCTCTCCGTACCCTCTGAAAAGAGTCATTGCGGCATGCGTATGACAATTGTAAAGCCCCGGCATGAGCAATTTATTTTTGCAGTTTATCACACGGTCATATTCTTCGTTACAGGCTTCTTTTCCTATATACGAAATATACTTTCCGTCGGTGACTACGTTTGCTGTCCCCAAATCAATAATTTCAGCATTTTCAAATAAAATCTTCAAGATAAATTACCCATCCTTTCTTTTTCCGATAAACTCACGAAAAACCGACTTTTCAGGTACAAACGATTCGGAAAGATCCGGAATACGTTCAAGCTTTTTAATAAGATTTTCAATTTCGGAATAGAGCGGAAAGTCAAGAGAAACTTTATGCAGAAGTCCGAGAAGCGGAGCTTTTATTACGCTCGGCTCATATGCAAGCGTCGAGTCAAGTATTATATCTGCATATTTTTCATTCGGAAAAATACTTTCTTCCTCGTTTGCTATAACATTCCTCCAAATCTGCATTGTAAATTCAACTGAAGCTGATCTGAACAGATTGTCGCGTAGTATGCGGCGCATAAGCCTTACTTCGCGGCAATCAAAAAATACGTCTCCAACCCGGATTCCGCTGGCCGCGTTTGTAAAAACCGAGATATATGGCCGGCCGTCGAGCAGGGCACGGACATCGGGATACATCGCCTGAATACCCTCAAGTAAAAACACGTCGTACCTGCCGCTCTCAAGCAGCCGATAGCTTATACACCGCTGTTTTTTAAAATCAAAATGCGGAAGGTAGACATTTTCGCATTTAAAAATTCCGGAGATAAATCTGCGGAGGTATACGATATCGATGGCCTCCACACTATCAAGATCAAGCTTACTGTTTGATTCCGAATAGCTGTTTATATCGCATTCCACCGTCTTGAAAAAATCATCGAGTGAAATAACAAATATGCGTATTCCCAATCCGCGAAGCTCAGATATAATTTTCCCCGCCGTAGTAGTTTTTCCGGAGCATGTCGGGCCGGAAAGCGTTATAATTCTCGTATCCGGAACAGCGTTTAAACGATCGGCTATATCCTTTACGGCGCTGTCAAGCTGTTCTTCAAATTCAGCCTCGCATTCAAGCACATACTCTCTGCCGCCGCTCTCCACGCAGCTGTCATTATATATTTTTATGTTTTCATTTTTGCATGACATAAAATTTCATACATACCCTTTCTAAGAACTTATTTTACGGGCGTCATAAACTTCGGTATAAAAACGCATCACCTTATTATAATATGTCTCTTTCCCGTCGGATAGTTCGCATTTAAGATATTCATACGGGTATTTAGGCGTAAATATCCGCTCAATGTTTTTCCTGTCCTTTGAAACGAGCTTTGTAACCGCACCCGCCCCGGAGGCAAAAATACTGTGAACTTCATCCATTATTAATATATTGTAAATGCCCTCACAGCCTTTTTTTGAAAATCCGACGTTTTCATAGCCTCCGACTGCATTTTTCTGTTTATACATATAATACGGTATATAATCAGCCTGGGCAGACCTTTTCTGAGAGTATGAAATACTCTCTCCGGTATCTTTGTCGCTGCGGGAATACAATGACTTTTGTTCTGCGAAGTCAGCGGCTTTTTTGACGCAAAAAGTGTGTACCGTAATATTTTCAGGCTCCAGTTCCAAAATCGTATCAAAGCTGCGTCTGAAGCTGTCCGCGCTTTCTCCGGGAAGCCCGGCAATAAGATCGGTATTTATGCAGGAAAATCCAATACGGTCAGCCATTTCATACGCCCGAAGAAAATCCTCCGCCGTATGGAGACGTCCGATTTTATGCAGAATCTCATTGTTTGTTGTCTGCGGGTTTATACTGATTCTTGATACTCCGCCGCACTTCAATGTCCTGAGCTTATCCGCTGTAATAGTATCCGGTCTGCCCGCCTCAACGGTAAACTCTCTGACACCGGAAAGATCGATATTTTTTTCCACCGCCTCAAGTATACGAGTCAGATCACGAACCTCCAATATCGTAGGCGTTCCGCCTCCTATATAAACGGTACTGACCTTCTGGCCGACAGACTTTATTAAATTTCCGACATATTCGATATCTCTGCAAAGCCTCTCTGTATAATCCGGAATTAGAGTAAGAAGCCTTTCCGTCGAGTACGAAACAAACGAACAGTACGCACACCTCGTAGGACAAAACGGAATTGAAATGTAAAGACTGCACGTATCTTTTTCAACCGACTGTATAAGTGATTTTTCATTTTTGGCGACATCCGTAAGAAGTCTTGCTTTTTCGGCAGATGTGCAATAGTCACGTACCAATATTTCCTCGACCGCATTTTTCACATCCAAATACTCCGGAAATACGCCTGTTTCACTGCAGGAAGATCTGACGCCGAAATCACCGCATTCACGGTTTAATGCCCGGGCGGCCTTACTCATCAGCTCATCCGCAAGCTTTGCAGGCCTGACACCGGTGAGTATTCCCCACTCCGGACGGGCGGCAAAAAGCTCGGAGCCCGCCTCATAAACCGCTTTTCCGACAGCGCGCTTCTTTACCCGTTCGTCCGTATCAATTCCACCGCGAGGCTCAAAAGCCGCGGCACTGCTGTGTCTGCCGCCGGAGTATATGTCTGCATAAGCCTTATAAAATTCAGCTCCCGTCTCAAGCTTTAAAGAAACGACATCCGTCTCCGGGCCGGCCGCCTCATTCTCCGGAAATTTTGCTCCGGGAAAGAATATAAGACACAGCGTCTGGACATAGTATCTCCCGATGTCTCCGTCTATATAAAGTTTCATAAATATAATTTTCCGTTCTTCCGCTCCATCCGGACTCATTACCGTGATGCATTGTATCCGCGCGTAACATCTATCACGCTTCGCACGGATTTAAGTCTCGACACAATTGACTTTACATGTTCGAGATTCTTAGCTCCTATAACAATGCTTATTATCACATCTCCGTTGCTTTTATTTCGTGAGCTTATCTGATAGATAGACACTTTCATTTCTGCGAGAGCCGCTGTAATATCGGCGATCAAGGAAATACGGTCCTCCGCGCATATAGTGATGGCAGACTCAAACAGATTCCGGGTATTATCTGCACGATCGTCCTTATCCCAATATGCGGAAACCCAACGGTCAGCCGTCTCAGCCTTTGCCTTTGAAAGAGCCACGTTCGGGCAGTCCTTTTTATGAATTGATATACCATATCCGCGCGTGATAAATCCTATAAGACTGTCTCCCGGAAGCGGATTGCAGCATTTTGCCAGTTTAACCGTACAGCCTTCAACTCCGTCTACGATTATCCCCGATGTACGCTTGTGTGAATTGTTCGCCGAAACCGTCTGAACGCGTGAAACATCGTCTGACGGCTCTTCATCATGCGCGGTTTTTATCACCCGTTCCAATTCATCGCGTAGCTTTGGCAAAAGCTTCGATATCGTTATTCCACCGTAGCCAAGTGTGTTGTATAAATCTTCAGCGGTACGAATTCCTATACGATTCGCAACGGAAAGCACAATCTGATTTTTCTGCTGTTCAGTACAGCCGCCTCCCATATGTCGGAACTGACGGTCTATCTCAGCCTTGCCCATAACAATATTTTCCGGCCGCTGCTCTTTTTTGAACCATTGGCGGATTTTATTCCTCGCTTCACCGGTCTTGACAATTTTCAGCCAATCTCTGCTCGGACCCTTCGACGCGGACGAGGTAAGTATCTCAACAATCTCCCCGTTCTGAGGAACACGTTCAATCGGAACAATCATGCCGTTTATTTTTGCTCCGATCATTTTGTTTCCAACCCCGGAATGAATTGCATATGCAAAATCAATCACGGTAGCTCCCTGCGGCAGAGTTATAACGTCCCCTTTCGGAGTGAAAACAAAAGTTTCATCATGAAAAATATCAATTTTGAGCGCGCGCATAAACTCATCCGGATCGCGCGTATCATCCTCTGTCTCGATAAGCTTGCGTATCCACGTCAGCTTATCGTCAATATCCGCCGAGCTTTCTTCACCGGATTTATATTTCCAGTGAGCGGCAACTCCGTATTCTGCAATCCGATGCATTTCCCATGTACGAATTTGTACTTCAAACGGAATTCCGCCGCGTCCGATGACGGTAGTGTGGAGAGATCGGTACATATTAGGCTTTGGAGTAGATATATAATCTTTAAAACGCCCGGGAATTGAATGGAACATGTCGTGAATTATTCCGAGAACAGTATAACATTCAAGCTCGGTATCTACAATTACACGCAGCGCGTAGAAATCATAAATTTCATTAAAGCTCTTATTCTGCTCAAACATTTTGCGGTATATGCTGTAAACCGTCTTAACACGTCCGTCAAGTGAAAACTTAACGCCGCATTCAGTAAGCTTATCGGCAATCTGAAGTCTTGCACGCTCAATGAAATCTCTGTTTTGGCCATACTTTTCCTCTATATGGTTTTCGATCTGTTTATATCCGATAGGATCAAGATATTTCAGCGACAGAATCTCAAGCTCCTGTTTCATTCTCTGCATACCGAGACGGTGAGCAAGAGGCGCATAAACCTGCATGGTTTCAAGTGCGGTCATTCTCCGCTTTGCCTCGGGCTTAGCCTCCAGTGTGCGCATATTATGCAGGCGATCGCAAAGCTTGATGAAAATAACACGAATATCGCGCGACATGGCAAGAAACATTTTACGGAGATTTTCAATATGCTTTTCTTCTTTATCCTCAAAAGGAATATGAACAAGCTTGGTAAGCCCGTCAACAAGCATCGAAACATCTTCGCCAAAATCCGAACGTATCTGTTCGAGATTGACCTTTGTACCGCAGTCCTCAACAGTATCGTGCAGAAGAGCAGCGCAGATAGAATCGGTATCAAGACCGAGAGAAACAACAATCTCAGCAACGGCAATCGGATGATATATATATTTCTCTCCGCTTACCCGGAACTGTCCCTCATGGAGCTCATCTGCAAACAGATACGCCTTTTTTATTTTATCAATATTATATTTTTTACCTGTAGCGGATATAGCCCTAAGGAGATTTTCTATATCCTTATACTCAGGCTCAATTCCTTCCGGTATAAATCCGGTATCCTTTATACTCAAACCTTATTCCTCGATTCTTAAAATAAAGCTGCAAATATAATTAAAAGTAAGATTTTTAAAGCAAGATTTTTACGTCCGAAAAACGTCATATGTAAAGACGTTTACTTATAAAGACGTCTGTGTGTACATGCGTTCGTGTTATAGATGTTGCATGTGAAGGCAAACACATGCAAAGACGTTTGCATATACAGAAAGCATGCACTCACATTTTCCGTCGGTAGTTTAATCCTCCGCCGAAACGCCTTATAACAGATCTCTATTCCTTATTGAACTGAACATTGCTGAAAATAAATATCGCTGAAAACTAAAATCTGTATTATTCACTGTTTAACCTGCTTTTGCATTTATGCCGAAGCAGTTCTTGACAAAAGGGATTGATAGATTTCAGATGACTGCAAGTCAACCTTGCCGTTCATATCGTTCAATACAATCGGAAGCGAACCGCCGCCGGCAGTATAATCCGGAATATCGTTATACGAAACGATTCCAGTCTGAACAAGTATCGCCAGAATAAAACGAAGCTTGATATAGTCTGTGACCGATTCTCCCGTCACATGCTTCATTATTCTATAAATATTAATCGGTTTTCCGTCCGTGCAGTCAAGCTCGTGCTTGATATACAAATAAACCTTTTTAAAATCACCTCGGATAGGGAGCAGATCCTTGGAAATGGAAACAGACGGATCATCAGCAACCTTTGAATATCCCTCTATCATTGCTTTACGCTCCGTTACGGTGCGGCGGCATACCTTAACATCGCGTACTATCAGCTGAACACTTCTGATTCCGCGAAACTCATTTATATCAGGAGTAAACATCAGATCCGCCACATCGTCCTCGAATACCGACAGCTCTGAAGGCGCTGTTCCAAACATAACCGCTGAAGCATTTATTCCGCCGCATACAATCTGAAAACGTGTATGCTTGCCTCCGCCCATTTCGGAAAGTCCGATTATCCTTGCGCCTCGAAGCACAAAAACCGGAACCGGATTTGCGGTACCATAAGGCTCAAGTACAGAAAGTTCCGAAACAGCGTTCATTGAAAGCTCTGAAAGTTCAACCTCCGCGTCCGCCTCAATTGCCGGAATCAAAGCTTCTTCAGACATATTTTTTAAGGCGTACTCATTAATCGCACGTCTGAAATCTTCAAGCTCGCTCCGCTTCAAAGAAAGTCCGGCAGCCATCTCGTGACCGCCGTGTTTTAAAAGATAGTGTTCACAGCTTGTAAGCGCATCAGCAAGATTCAGTCCTTTAACAGACCTGCATGATCCCCTGCCGATATCTTCATCAGAGGCTTCACTTTCAGTATGTCCGCCGTCAAAGGATATCAAAACAGAAGGAAGCCCATATCGCTCCGTTATGCGCGACGCAGCTATTCCGATTACACCATGATGCCAGTCTTCCGACGATATTACAATTACCCTGTCATGAGAAAAATCATGGGTACGTTCTATAATATCGCACGCCTCTTCAATTATGGTATTTTCATATTCCTGACGTTCACGGTTTATATCACACAGAGTGCCGGCAATCTCTCTTGCCCGGCATTTATTCTCTGTTGTTAACAGTTCCACTGCCACCGACGCATTGCGGATTCTTCCCGCGGCATTTATTCTCGGAGCAATGGTATACCCTATATATGTAGAATTAACCTTTCGTTTTTTCTGTCTTCGATTTTGCTCAGATGCTTTTGCATTATTGTCGGCAGCCGCGCAGAGAGCTTCAAATCCGAAATTTCTTCCCTCCTCGATCAGCTTCAGCCCGATGCTGACAATAAGCCTGTTTTCCCCGAACAGTGGCATAACATCGGCAATTGTACCAACCGCAGCCAAATCTCCGTAATCGGCACATACTCGGTGTATATATTTCTCATCAGGAGAAAATGTCTTTTCAAGCGCGCAGACAAGCTTGAACGCCACACCTACTCCGGCAAGATCTTTAAAAGGATATACACTGTCAGCTCTGTGAGGATTCACAACAGCGCAGGCTCTCGGAAGCTCCGCTCCGCAGCAGTGATGATCCGTCACGACTAAATCAGTACCAAGTCCGGAAGCATAATCTGTTTCAGCTATGGCGGTTATACCGGTATCGACCGTTATAATCAAAGATGAACCCGACTCTGATATTTCATCAATCGCCGCCGTATTCACCCCATACCCGTCTGTAAGACGGTCGGGTATATAGTAATTTACATCGGCGCCTTTTGAACGCAGATAAAGAAAAAGCATTGATGTTGCAGTCACACCGTCAACATCATAATCACCGTAAACAGTTATTTTTTCATGCCTCTCAAGCGCATATATAATTCGGCTGACAGCCTTGTCCATATCCGTAAGCAGAAAAGGATCGAAAAAGCATTCTTCATCCCGCTGCAAAAATGAGCGCGCTTTTTCCGGAGTGTCAAATCCCCTGCCGTAAAGCAGAGACGCTGTGAGAGAGGATATGTCAAGAGATCTGGCTATTTCAGAAATTTCCGCGGCATGACTTGTCCTTACATTCTTTACAATCCATCTTTTGTTTACAGACATATAATCCCCTCCCTATAATTTTTTATAATTTTTTGCTTTAACCGCGGTATTCCGGCGAATAACGCTCAATTACCGCCGATGCGCATCTGATTCCGTCTACCGCCGCGCTCATAATTCCACCGGCATAACCGGCGCCCTCTCCGCAGGGATACAAATTATCAGACCCGCGCGCGGTCAAGGTCTCGCCGCGCAAAATACGAACAGGAGCCGATGTGCGGCTTTCCACTCCTGTCAGAACTGCCTCAGGCATATCAAACCCGCAGATATGTTTTCCAAAAAAGCCAAAACCTTCTCTTAACATCGATACGGCACTATCTCCAAGAACACCTGAAATCAGCACGGAGAGATCACATACCTTTGTTTTAGGATCCGACGGAGTACCTCTCATATATGTAGGCTGAACTCTTGTCGGTTCAGTTTTACAGCCGCCTGAGAGAAAATCTCCCATCGTCTGAATCGGAGCACGATAATCACATCCTCCCGCCTTGAAAGCCTCCCTCTCAAACCTCCTCTGCAAGGCTATCTGCGCCTCCGGAGAACTAAGCGGCTCAAGAGACAGCGCAACCGCCGAATTGGCATTTCTCCCGTTTCTGAGATAATTACTCATGCCGTTTACCACAAGTCCGCTCTCCTCCGAGGCCGCCGCTACAACCTCTCCTCCCGGACACATGCAGAAAGTGTAAACCGCTCTGTTTCCAAAACGGCGGCTGACGTTATATTCAGCCGGAGGAAGCCTCTTATCTCCTGCGTGCTTTCCGTAAAGGGCGGAATCAATATCAGACTGCAGGTGCTCTACACGGACTCCCATTGAAAACGGTTTCGGAAAAAGCGTATACCCGCTGCGGATAAGAGACATATATGTATCCCGTGCGCTGTGCCCTATAGCAAGAATAACCGCGCCGCAGGGTATATCTCCCATATTTGTGGAAATATAATTAACCCTCCTGCCGCAGTCAGGAAGCTTTTTAGCCGTTACTCCGTATCTTATCTCTCCGCCTCGGCTGATAATATATTTTTCGGCATTTTTCACCACAATACGCAGATTTTCTGTCCCGATATGAGGCTTTGCATTCGTCATAATATCTTCCGGAGCGCCAAGCTCATGAAGAATGCGAAGCACACGGCGGCACCTTTCGTCTCCTATTCTCGTCGTCAGCTTTCCGTCCGAGAAGGTTCCGGCGCCACCGGCCCCGAACTGAATATTTGAACAGACATTCAGCACTCCTTCCCTGTAAAACCTTTCCACGTCGTCCTGACGTTTGTCAACAGACGCACCGCGCTCAAGAACAAGCGGACGATAGCCGTATTCAGCAAGCATTAATGATGCAAATATCCCGGCCGGTCCGAAACCGATCACAACCGGCCGCGCAGAAAGGAGCTCATCTCCCCGCTCAAGAGGCTTCTCGCGTTCATCCAGGATCTTTATGTCCCGCTCTGCCTCCGCGCCTGAAAGAGATACGTCTTTACTGATACTTACCGCGACTGTGTAAATAAATCTTATATCGTTATTATGCCTTGCATCAACCGATCTCTTATATATTTCCGAGGAGAGAATACAGCTTACCGGAATATATCGACAGATTCGGTGTTCCGCAATTCTCAGGGCTTCACGCGGATCAGCTGTAAACGGCAGGCTTATTCCGCGGATCAAAACCCTTTTCTGTTCAATAGAAGTACCGAAATCTGTCGTCATAAAAACCCCCGAATTGTCCGCCGCTCTGCCCGGACAGCTTAATAACCGAAATTTTCTCAAATCTAACTAATCCTAACAGGCATTGTATACTCACCGACCTCGTAAACTACTCCTCCAAGTGTATTATTAATCGCTATTTCGACCGGAACAGTAGACGTTCCGCTGACAGCCTTGTCAAAGTTGAGGCGTACTGTGGCAGTAATAGAATCCGCCGTTATATAAGTCAGAATAAAGCTCGGACCGCGAATTGTAACCGTTATAGATTTATTCTGAAGCTCATATTTAAGTCCGTTGGGATTTTCAACGGTAAAATTATCTATAACAATACTTTTAAGCTCCGTCCCGATATGCTCAATACTCACTGTCGCGGTTTGGTCTGCCGATGACAGGTATACACCGTCCGGCGGAACAATTTCATAAACCATACTGTCACTTTGGACATGCTTTTCATCAATTGTAGCCACAGACAGCTCTGTAAGCTTATTTAGTACTGACGCTTCACCCTTTACTGTAATCTGAGAAGGAGTAATACTGACTTTTGAATTTGAATCGTCAAGATAACCGTATTTGAATCCTACGGTCAGCGGAAGCGTTTTCGTTATATACACCGGCACCGATACCTGAACGGACGACGTTTGTAACTTAAGATAAGGATTTGTAATTTCCTCGCCGTCCTTGCCGACAAGAACGATGTTTCCCGTAACGGAAACAGAACCGGAAATATGCCCAAGATCAAGTGATACCTCCGCGGCTTCCACGGTTTTAAGAACGTCTTCGGGTCCGGATACCGTAATCTGACTTGCGCTCGGAACAGCGTCTCCAAGCTCATAGCCGTCGTCAAGCATGTATGTGCTGTAGCGTACCCTAACCGGTACAGAAACAGAAGTTGTGCTGTCCAAATATACAAAAATAGATGACAAGCTCTGCGAAACTACATTTGTTCCGTCCGGAGCCGTTATATTTACCGCCACGGTATGGCGCCCCGACGTTGTAATAGCCGAGACATCCGCCGTCGCTTTAATATCATCAGCCGTAATCGAACGTATCGTTCCCTTTTTTCCCTCCAATACGACATCTACCGTATTATTGTACCCCGATATAACAGACAGAACTGTATCCGAGGATTCAATCAGCTGAACCGGAATTCCGGAAACTGTCGTACTGCTTACGACCGTATCGTTCTCAGTTGCATATACCCAAATTCCAAATGCAATTACAACCGCGGCTACCCTTGCAAATATATTAAAAAATTTGGTATATCTAACGCTGTAATCGCCGTTTTTCTGCTCTAAATGTTTTTTATAATCGTTGTTTTTGTCAGTTTCTTTTTTATCATCGGCTCCGTCCCCGGCAACATTTACGTTATCAGCCGTGCCATCATCAGATTTTTCGCTTAGCTTTCCAGTAAAGGCAAACAAATTCCGCCACGAAAATTTCCCATTCAATTTTCTCACAGCCTTTCATTCCCCTCTTTTTCTCGAACGGATTTTTTCAATCACCGTACTTCTCACGCTGTCCGAAGGCAGGTACTCACCGAGAATATCTAAAAGCGAACTGTAGTCAAGATTACGTCTGAGCTTGCCTTCAAACGCCACCGAAATTGTTCCCGTCTCTTCTGAAACCACAATAACAACCGCATCGCTGTTTTCACTCATTCCGATTGCAGCACGATGTCTGGTCCCAAGGTCCTTAATTATATCGTCGTTTGCGGAAAGCGGAAGAAAACAGCCTGCCGCGTATATACGAAAATCCCGTATAATCATCGCGCCGTCATGAAGCGGCGCCTTATTAAAGAATATATTTTTAATAAGAAAAGTAGTCACGTTGGCGTTTACCGTTACACCACTGCTTACGATGTCACCGAGCTTTGTCCCCCGTTCAATTACAATAAGCGCGCCGGTTTTATCCTTAGACATGTCGCAGACTGCCTCGCTTATTGCCTCTATTGTACTCTCTCTCGTCTCTCTGGTATGATCTCCGGTCATTCCTATTATATTTCTGATCGAACCACCGCCAACCTTTTCAAGCGCGCTGCGCAGTTCCGGCTGAAACAGAATAACAAGCGCAATCAGGCCTATTTGAAATACATTTTTCATCAAAAAGCTTAACGCAACAAAGCCAAACAAATTGCTTATCACCTGAAGCGCAAAAAGAAACACTACTCCGAATGCAAGCTTTCCGGCACGTCTGTCCCGGAGGAACTTGAAAACATAGTAAAACATTATTGCAACAACTGCAATATCAACTATATCCTTTATCTGAATAGAGGAAATCAGACTCAAAAAATTCCCGAACAGATCGCTGATTACATTCACCTGCAGACCATTCCTTTCCTCAGCGGAAACCGAATACACGGCAATCCCCAAACTGTATATCTGACACATAAGCCATTCATTATATATTATCACATCATGATAAAAATTACAATTACTTTTGTACAATTTAAAGTTATTTTTTTGTTAATATATGCACTCCAAAAGCCGATTTGTCCTCAGATTTTACGGCAGAATTCTGACCGCCAACGCAAAATATATAAATCCCGCAGCAAAATACTCATACTGCAGGATTTACGATATAACAACGAAAAACCGTTTGTTAAATTTCAGAGTCTAAAAAACAGTATTTTAAGACGCAATTTTCCAGAATAAGTATCTTAAAACACGGCATCCTATAAAAAATTCCCATCAATGACCGGATGCGGTAATCCTATTAAGAAGCTCCGTCATCACAAACGTAACAGAAGCCAGTACAATAAGATAAACGGGATACAGTGCAAGCGTAGTGTTCTCGGATATAACTCCAAACAGCGGCGGCATAATAGTAGTTCCAAGATATGCGCTGGCCATTTGGATTCCGATAATCGACTGAGAATTTTCAGAACCAAAGTTAGCCGGAGTCTCGTGAATAACAGACGGATACACCGGAGCCGAGCCTAACCCGGCAATTACAATACCGGCACACGAAACCGCCGTCCACGAAACCGGTATGATCATAAGAATCAGTCCTAAAAATATAATCAAAAGACCGTATCTTATCATACGCCTGTCTCCTAAACGGTCAGCTATAAAGCCGGAGAAAAATCTGCCTGCTGTAATGCCCGCAAAGTAAAGCGATGCAAGCATTGCAGCCGTCTCTTCATTAATACCATGGCAGGAGACAAAATAGCTGCTCGCCCATAATCCTGCGGTAGATTCAAACGCGCAGTAGGAAAAAAAGGCAAGCATAATCAGCGGAACACCGCGTATTTTAACCGAGCTGATAAATCCGACTGGCTTATCTGCTCCGTTATCACCGGAACTTCCATTATTACTTTTCAAACTTTTGTCAGCCTTTTTCCAAAGCGGAAGACTGAAAAAAAGAGCGGCTGTCAAAATAAACTGCGCGACGGCAATTGTCCTGTATCCCGATTGCCATCCGAGCCTGCTGCGAAGGCAAAGTCCCATAATATAAGGTCCCGCCGAAGCCCCTATTCCCCAAAAACAGTGAAGCCAACTCATATGGCGAGAGGAATAATGCAGCGCAACATAATTATTGAGAGCGGCATCTACGGCACCCGCGCCAAGGCCATATGGAACTGCAAGTATACAAAGCATCCAAAATTCCCCGGACAGCGAAAAACCAAAAAGCGCCGCCGCTGTCATAAATACGCTTACCGCTGTTACCGGTCCCGTACCGAATTTTCTGTTCAGTCTGTCTGAAAGCAAGCTTGATACTACCGTTCCAATCGAAATAATCATCGAAATGATTCCTGCAAATGATACAGGAACCGCCATCTGCGGCTGCATTGACGGCCATGCGGCTCCAAGAATAGCATCCGGAAGCCCTAAGCTGATAAATGCAGCGTATATCACCGCTAAAATTAAAGAATACATATTTTTTCCATTCCCTTCTGATGTGGAAAAATGTATGCGGAATCAATATAACTTAAATACGGAGCGGCATAAAAGCTGCTCCGTATTGTCTGTTAAACATTAAGCTAACTCAGAATTACTCCTTAAATCCAAGAATACCGCTTTCGAGCACTATTCTCATCCACTGATCCGCAATAACTCCATGACCTGCTTCGGTCGGATGAATACCGTCCCATATCCAATAGCTGGGCTCTCGTACCTGACACATCTCTTCAAATTTGTCTGCAAGCGGAACATATAGAGTGTGATAATCATCTGAAATTCTGTGAAGCGCCTCAATTTCCTCACGGACCATTTTATGACGTGCCTTATAGACATCCTCCTCAAGCTTTACAGGAAGAATAAACGGCTCACATAAAATCAGCTTTGTCTCCGGATTATGCTCAAGAACCTCGTCAAGGAGCTGTCTGTAAATTTCTTCAAACTCCTGCGTATGTTCAGGATCGTCTTTCCAGAGCCAATAGTCATTCATACCGACAAGTATACTGAAAACATCCGGATGCTCAGCAAAAATATCCTCCTCACGGCGGTCATAAATCTGCTCAATGTTGTCTCCCGAAACACCCCTGTTTATAAACGAGATATGCTTGTCCGCATACTTAAGTCCCATCGTTCCCGCAATGATATATATAAAAGTATGACCGATCTGATGATTTAAATCATCCCGCGCTATCGGATCTTTATATCTGTTTCCGTCTGATACAGAATCTCCCTGAAACAAAATAATTGTATTTTCCTTTTTATTTTCCATTTATACCACCATTCCTTTAAAAGATATTTAAAATGATATTTCTTAGCCGCCCACCCGAACTCCGATGAATTATGCACTCCTGCAAACAAATTTCCGTGTCATAGCTGTAATAGCGGCATGGCCGGTTTTACAGATTAAATACTGAAATTACTTAATCTTTAAAAATCTCTTCTATAGCCCATCCTCTGTCGAGCATATCTACCGCATCCATAAGCCATTCAGAATACTGAGTTTTGGAATAATTTACCGGATTTGCCTGGTACTCCGAAAACAGCATTCGCGCGAGATACATTTCGTTGCGTGCGAGAGCAACATGGTGCGGATGAATTGATTCCCACAGTCTATAGGCCTGACGTGCAAACGACAGATCATAACCGGAACCATCTTTCTTCTTTGCAGGAAGTATGTCCCGCGGGCGGCTGTGCGTATCAAAACACTTTCCGTCGCAGGCAAGCTCCGTAAAGCGGTCAATATACTCTCTGATAACGGGAGCTGCTTCTTTACCGTAAAAATGTACAAGCGCGTTGTCCATTCTTTCGCTGTATTCTTCCGCACTCATACGCGGACGCTTAAGAAGAGCCTCCGCCAAGACCAAACGCACGTCGCTGAATTCAAGTTCAGACTGCATACGATCAAACTGTAAAAGAACACCGTCAACGCCTATCTCACTGTAAAATGCAACATTTTGTCTGATAATATCAAAGTTCGGGAATGTAGCCGGAAAATAATAATAATCAGAAGTAAAATCTATCACGAATAAGCTTCCGCAAAGCTTTCTCCAAGCGCGGAGCTTCTTCGCAAACGCAGAATTCCGATCACATGAATCATCGCAGACAGGATGTGATGAACACAGCGTACGATCTGCAACAATAACACGGACATTATCACCGAGATAATTCTTAGGAGGTTCCAATGTAACCGAAGTCGCAGCAATTGTCAGATACGCGCTTGGATCCACGGCTGCCAGTCTTTTGGCTGCCTCGCGGACAAGCTCAAAATACGCTCCGCATATAGTTCCCTCTCTCTCGGCAGCCGCCGTACATTCGGGGCATTTGCAGAAAACGTATGTTTTTTCTCCGGTTTCGTCCTCATGATGATGACAATACTCACAGCGACATTCACCTGTTGAATTCCATATAAGCCTCTGCTCGGCAACAGCCTGTCTGATCATGCTTTCATGATAATCTCCGCTGTTAAGGCAAGGAATCGGGTTTTCATTATAACGGTATGCTGTATGACGAAGCAACTGCTCATAGTATGTATCACCGCAAACTGCAAACGGAAAAGCTCCTTCAGGCTCTACATTCATAAGAGGAACGGCTGCAGGGGTTCCTTCAAAAGAATACTCAAATTTTTCAGGAAGAGAAATAGTTTCCGTTTTTTCGGGTTCTCCTCCGCCGCGTGCGTCATAACCTATGAACGACGAAATAAAGTAAGCCATCGCATTCCACAGGCCACGTGAATTCCCCACCTTGATTTCTGCTTTACCGTCAGATATCACGATAGAAAAGGCATCTCCCTTAAGCGTCATGGACGGATCCGCTCCGTCTCCGGCAACGGCAATAAAAATCTCTGTCATACCGTCTTTTCTTGCGTCAGGCGACTTGATCTCAATATCACATTCCGTCGCGGTTTTTATAACCTCTGCAAGAGCTGTGGCAGCTTCAAATGCATTGCTCGGATCTCTTTCAACTCCGGTAACACAAATAATTTCAGACACAGCTGTCTTATCCTTAACAAGGTAATTCTTTTTCACAAAAACTCATTCCTTTCAAAACCGGTCAGTCTACAGCAAAACAATACAAACTGCTCACAGTTATCCTCCGGCAAAATAAACACAGCACATACGGCCAGACCTTATGGCTTGTCTTTTATCCTTTATTTTTTTAGTTGCATTTTCAAGACAACGTTGAAAACACAAATAGAAAAACAAAATGGCACGGAAACGGTTATACGGATACCGCATAACCGCAGATTCCGTGCCGGACAAAAGCTAAATCTTCGTACTCTTTAATAATATCTTAGAACGATCTGTCGCGGTAAAAATCGACCATAGCATCAAGATTTGTCTGAGCCGCGTCGTAACTTGATTCAATTCTTGATACAAAATTGAAAGCATAGCCGTATTTAAGCTCATAAGCCATCAAAAGATCTCCGCGCCAGCTTCCGAGAAATGACCAGTCGAACGAGAGCGTATCCTTTATTATATTAAAGCATCTTCTCGCGTCTTGGTCGCGCGCAACCTTACTCTGCAACACAACTTCGTTTAAGTTGTAATCAAGTGTGTCAACAGAATATGCGCTCATAACCTCAAGACATGTAATTGCAAAATCAGGATCAGTACAGGTTTTCGGAACTACATATGCCGTAAACCATGCGGGATTTGCTGCGGAAGTATAATTCTCCTGCGCTTCGTTATACTTTGCATTCGGAAGAACTCCGCAGTAGTCTTCCATTCCGCGGAGAGAAAATGAGTTTGCGAGCATTACATATCCAAATGCAAGTTGACTGTTTCCGAAGAGAGTCATATAATCATCGCTTCCGGTAACTCCCTCATAATACATATAGTCTGTATTTATGATATTCTGGAAGAAGTATTCTACCTTACGCACATGCTCTTCATCCTTGCAGTAAAGAACAGGATATCCCTCATCGCCGATTTTTGAAACAGCGGTATCAAGCCCTGTAATATTGTCGTAAAGCGTCATTCCTCCCGATCCGACTCCCCAGCAGTCATTTTCGTCGAACTCTTGGTCACCGTTGAGATCCTGAGTACAAGCCATAGCGCTCGCCATCATATTCTCGATTGTCCATGTACCGTCAAATACCTGCTGATATGGACTCTCGCAATTATAACGGTCAAGAATATCCTGGTTGAATACCATCATTCGGTTTGAACAGTCATCCCATATGTTAATCGCTCCCGCAATCGTATAAATCTGATTGCCGAAAAGCGTACACTGCTTTACAAATGTCTGGTTCCACCACGAATGTGTTTCATCAAACGCCGAATAATCCATGAGATTGAGAACGGCGTCATTCTGTGCGCAGTTCATGCCTTCCATGAGTGAAAGGAGAGCCGCGTCGTAATCGTCTGTTCCGGCGTCCTTATCCATATTGATTTTATCGGCAATCTCCTCAGACGTTTTTCCCCAAACAGGAGTTATTTCTATACCGAGAAGCTCCTCCGTTGAACGGTTACGTTCAAATATTGATTTCTGGAATACGTCGGAACCGGCGTCCTCAAACCAAACCTCATTAGCGCTTTCACCTATTGCACTGTATCCGTGTGAACCCGGCTCAAGTGCATAAATACGAAACTTTCTTCCCGAATAATCTGATTTTCTTGCCCCATAAAGTTCCTCGACAAGTTTCTCCGATTCGGTCTGTTCTGTTTCCGAAGTGCCATTGCCTGTCTGTGTTCCCTCCTGCGGATTGTTCTCTTCATTTCCTCCGCATGAAAATAACATTGCAGCCGTCATGACCGAAACAAGCAAAAGCGAAACTATTTTTATTATATTTTTATTTTTATCATTTTTCATTTCAGAAGTATTCCCCTTATTGGTCAATAATAGGCAATTTTATGATCTTAATTTGTCAAACTGATCAATCATGCTGTCAAGGCCTGCCTGAGCCGCATCAATAGTAGATGCAAGACGGGAAGCAAGTGTAAATGACATACCCTGCTTCAAATCAAAGCATACTGTAAGTCCGCTTGTCCAGTCGCCCAAATCCGCCCAGTCAACAGATATTGTCTTCTTTACGATTTCAAGAACTTCTCTTGAATCGTTATCTCGCGTAAGCTTGGATTCAAACAAAATATCATGCAGGCTGTAATCAAGTGTATTCACAGAATAACCGCTCATTGCCTCAAGACATGTAACAACCATATCCGGTTCAGCACAGTTTTTGGGAAGTACATATGCTGTACAGAAAGCCGTATTGCTTGTAGAAGTATAAGAAGTCTGCCCTGCGTTATACTTAGGCATCGGAAGAATTCCGTAGTCATCTTCCATAGAGCGGAGCGCAAAGGTGTGAGTAAGATTAGTCATAGCAAAACCTATCTGACCTCTTTCAAACATATCCTCGTAAGAATCATCTCCGTTTACACCCTGATTGTACAGGCAGTCAGAATTTGTAACATTGTCAAACCAATACTGGCATTTTTCAATATTTTCCTCAGTATTTGCAATAATCTCCGGCGTACCTTCGCTGCCCATGCGTGCAATTCCGCTGTCAAATCCTTCAAGCGCAGCAACTATTCCGCTTCCGTATGTACCGATACCCCAGCTGTCGTTTTCATCGTAATCGGTATCACCGTTAAGATCCTGCGTTACCGCCTTCGCACGTGTCATAAGAGCATCAACGGTCCATGTTCCGTCGAAAACCTCCTGATAAGGCACTGTGCAGTTATTTTTCTCAAGAAGATTTTTGTTAAAAAGCAATACATTTGTCGCACAGTCATCCCAAATGTTCAGAGCGCCTGCTACAGCGTAAACATCCTCTCCGAAAAATGTACAATCTTCCAGCAGCCTCTGATTCCACCACTCATGGGAGGCGTCAAAAGAGCTTACATCATTGAAGTTAAGGGTATTTCCGTTCTGCGCTGCCGTCATTGCAGTGCTTATTGAAAGAAATGCCGCGTCATAATCGTCTACGCCTGCATTAACATCCTGATTAATTCTTTCCAATATCTGACCGGAGCTTTCACCCCATACAGGCGTAATCTCTACGTTAATCAATTCCTGCGTCTTCCGGTTGCGTTCATATACGCTTTTCTGAAGAACATCGGATCCGGCGTCCTCGAACCATACCTCGTTTGCAGTATCACTAATGGAGGTATACCATGTACTGCCTGCGGGAAGCGCAAGAATACGAACCTTCTGACCATTGTAATTTCTGTCACCGTAAAGACTTTCGACAAGAGCATCAGCATCGCTTTGTTCTTCATCTTTTGCGGATGTTGTCACAGACGAGTCAGTTTCTTTTTCCTTTCCCGACCCACTATCCGTACACGAAGCAAAAGCCGTAACCGACATAATTGCAACGAGACCGAAACAGATCAGTTTAGTCAATTTTTGATTTGTCATTAATATGACCTTCCTTTCTGCTCACTATATTAATTATTCGGAAATTGACCATGTCACAGCTTAATCAACACAGCCGCGAATAAAATGCACAGATAATTTCCCGCTGAGCGAATACATCGCTTTGAAAACGATGAGTTTATAGAATCACACTATGGTGAAAGCTATCAAAATAAATATACAACCTCATTTACTTAGTTGTCGGAGATCCTTCTGAAATTGTCAATCATCTCGTCAAGACGCGCGTTCGCCGATTCATACTCAGCTTCAATTTTAGATGCAAGGGTAAACGGCCATCCGCTTTTTATATCATATATTCCGACAAGATTTCCTCTCCAGTCTCCGACATATGACCAGTCAAATGATATCGTTCCCTTTAAAATTTCGAGTACCTCACGGGATTCTTTATCCCTTGTAAGCTTAGTTTCAAAGAGAATTTCATGAAGGTTCTTGTCAAGAGTTCCAACCGAATATGCGCTCATAGTTTCAAGGCAAACCGCAGCCATCTCAGGATCAGTACAGTTTTTCGGTATGCCGTAAACCGTATACATTGAACCGTTTACCGAACCTGCATAGTTTTCCTGCTGTTCATTGTATTTTGCAAGAGGAAGAACCCCGTACTCGTCCTCCATGTTTCTGAGAGTAAACAAAGTTGCAAGGTTTGCATACATCATTCCGGACTGGCCTTTTTCAAAAAGCTCCAAATATGAAGTTTCTCCGGCAATTCCCTGTTCGTAAAATGCGTCGCTGTTCATAACAGTATCAAAAAACGCCTGTACCTTATTTATATGATCCGCGGTATTGCAAACAATTTCCGGAACTCCCTCTGATGTCATATGTGTGATTGTAGTATCGCATCCGAACATTCCGTTGTAAAGCAAAATTCCTATACCGGCGCAGCCCCAGCCGTCAGAATCATCCATTTCTCCGTCTCCGTTGAGATCCTGAGTACTTTTCTGCATCGTAGCGCGCTGATTGTCTATCGTCCATGTTCCGTCAAAAACCTGCTGATAAGGATCGTCGCAGTTATATGACTCAAGATAGTCCTTATTAAATACAAGAACATTGTTTGAGCAATCATCCCATATGTTTATAGCTCCCGCAATGACATACAGATCTGTTCCGAAAAGCGTAATATTGTCTACAAAATTTTCATTCCACCATGTGTGGTCAGAGTCAAACGCCTGTATATCATTAAGATTGAGCAAATATCCGTTGGAAGCCGACGTCATAAGCTCAGCCAAACTGGTCATAGCCAAATCAAAATCATCCTGAGCGGTCAAAGCGGCGGCGTCAACCATTTCGCGCGTCTTATCCGCGGCTCCTCCCCATACCGGCGTTATCTCAACATTTAAAAGCTCCTCAGTTTTCCTGTTGCGCTCATAAATTGATCTTTCCAAAACATCTGAAGAATTTTCCTCAAACCAAACCTCATTTGCAGTATCACTTATATTGCTATACCACAAATTTCCCGCTTCAATTGCAAGAATCCGAAGCTTTGCACCCTTAAAATCATAATCTCCGTAAAGAGATTCAGCAAGTGAGGCCGCCGTATCCTCGCCTTCTGCGTCGGCCGGGGAGGTCTCTCCGGATGTAACGACAGAGTTCGTTTCCTTTTGTTTATCATCCGAATCACATGAAGCAAAAAGTGAAATAAACAATCCCAACACAATCAAAACGGCAACTTTTCTTTTAGCGGTACTAAGATTAAATACTCTTTTCATAAAAATACCTCCATTTAATATATATATTTTTATTATTTATAATATATTAATTCCGTTTTCTGCATTATTGTATTTCAAGTTCGAAAGTTGCAGGAAAGTCTGGGAACGGAGCAGTCGGCAAAGTCTGATACCAATATGCAACGGTCATAAAATCATCCCGGCGTGAAAAATATGTTCCATCAGTACAACGGCCGATATCCTGCATGGTTACCCTTAAGGATCGGTCAAACCGAATTGGATCCGGAACATGCCAGCGGTAAAGCTGAAACCGCTTCTGCGGTTTAAACATATCTTTTTCGTTCTTTATAACCTGAAACATT
Organism: uncultured Eubacteriales bacterium; assembly: GCA_905205065.1. Classification (GTDB taxonomy): domain Bacteria; phylum Bacillota; class Clostridia; order Oscillospirales; family CAG-272; genus UMGS911. The sequence continues at coordinate 84,909 of CAJLCI010000006.1, forward strand.
CCGGCATTATGTCCTGAGTATGTTATGTACTTTCCTCCGGATTCCCAATGATGCGCGCCGAGAAAATAATCGTCAAGTCCGGTTCCGCACACCGTGGGATATTCTGAATCACCGTCTATGTAAAATTTAACCTCACCCTCGCCCCACCAGCCTCCGGCGGAATTGACTCCTGCCGCAAGCGAGGTACCTACATATTGTCCTTTACCTTTAATCCCGTCTAAAACAATATACTCCTCCATTGGATCAATCGGCCTACGCTGGCGATACTGCGCATGAAAATACGCGCAATCTTCCGGCACTTCGGTAAGAGTATAGTTAATCTGATAATAGAAAAGCTGCGGCCCATCCAAAAGATTTTCAATTGTAATACGACAGTGTTTTCTAAACGGCATCTCCCAATAACAGCTGAGTCCGTGACGGGGAGCAACCATGCACATGGAAGAGCTCATTGTTGGATATTCTCCCGTAGAGCTATTATTGCACTCACAAAATATATGGGCAAAAAAAGCCGGCAGTGGAGTTTCTACAGACGGATTCTCCTGACCATCCCAATAAATACGAAATATCAGCTTATGTCCCACATATCCTGCAAACCACATGCTCTGAACGGCACCCGGTCCTTCAATATCCGCAATCGTAATTTCAGTATTTACCGGCACTGTTATGCTCGGAGACACTTTCCATCCTACGCCAAGTTCACGTGCGGCGTTTGCACCGGTAGTCAAGCAGACAAAAGGATCATCGCGCGCGCCTCCGCCCACAGAACCATCCTTATTCTCCGCGCTTATAGAACGCGATTTCGCATTTGAAAGTCTGCTCAGCGTCCCGATATTCATTCCCAGTCCGTTATACATTATACCGTCTCCATTTTATCATGCATTTTATGCTCATCAGACTATTTCAAGCTCACGCTCGGAAGGAAGCTCCGGGAACGGCGCTGTCGGAAGAGTCTGATACCAGTATGCGACAGTCATAAAATCGTCACGTCTCGGAAGATACCGTCCCTCGCTTCTCCAACCGAGATCCTGTACTGTAACCTTTAAATCGTGATCAAATCGGATCGGATCCGGAACATGCCAGCGGTAAAGCTGAAATCTCTGCTGCGAGGTATAGACGTTTTCACATCTGTCAACCTGATACATCCCGGCATAGAGACCGGAATATGGTACAAATTTTCCTTCCGATTCCCAGCCCCATGCTCCGAGAAAATAGTCCTCAATCCCAGTTCCGCAAATAGTCGGAAATTCATTGTCGCCGTCCATATAAAACTTCATTTCGCCCTCGCCCCACCAACCGTTCGCGCCGTTAAGCCCGACGGCCATTGAGGTTCCGACATACTGACCTTTTCCTTTCACTCCGTCAAGAATGACGAATTCCTCCATATAACCGACTGGTCTGCGCTGGCGGTACTGTGCATGAAAGTATGCGCAGTCTTCCGGAATCTCGGTCAATGTATAGTTTATCTGATAATAAAAATATTTACCTTTGGTTGACAAATTTTCAATGGTAATACGGCAATGCTTATGAAAAGGCATCTCCCAAAAGCAGCTGAATCCGCGTTTCGGGGCAACCATAACAATCGCAGAATCAAGCGTCGGATATCTCCCATTACAGTTACTTTCTGAACAGTAAGCATGAGCAAAAAAAGCAGGCAGAGGAGCCTCGACAGACGGATTCTCCTGTCCGTCCCAGTATATACGAATTATAAGATCATAGTTCAAATCTCCGGCACACCATATACTCTGAATCGCGCCGGGTCCTTCAATATCCGCAATGGTAAACACCACTCCCGGCTGAATTAAAACAGAAGGGGATACTTTCCATCCGAGTCCAAGCTCTTTAGCTGCTCCGGATCCGGTATATTTATCATCCGACGGAATCGCTTTAGCTCCGCCTCCTGATTCTCCTGTAAAGTTCTCAGCAGAAATCGATCTTGTTTTAGCATTGGAAAACCTTGAAAGACTTCCCGCATTCATTCCCAGTCCGTTATACATATCGCTGAAAAAAATCCCCTTTCATAGGCTCGTCAAATCCAACTGCCAAGTCACTTTTAATTAACTAAGACAATTACAGCTGAAAACAAGATTCTTACATCTGTAAGACGTTCGGCTGCAAAATCGTCCGACTGTAAAGATGTTAGGCCGCAAAGGCAATCAGTGCTATACTATAGACTGAGAATTTCACTTATTTTCCTCAGTGACAGTACAATCCACCGCCGGAACGCCTGATGACAAAGCTTGCCTCTTATTAAATATGTAATAAAAACAATATACGACAGTTTATCTGCACACCTGTGCAAAACAAATCTGATAATCAGTTACATACTATTTAATATTGGTATACTTATACACTAAAATGAATACAAAAAACCATAATTCATACTATCACTATAAATATCTTTTTTCTATTATTTTTATAGAGTAATAATAGTACGATTTTCACATATGTATTTTTAATATTCAATAATATAATTCTTAATAAAATATAGAATTAATTGTACCTCCGTGGTTGACAAACATAGTCAATCATGCTATAATAGCGTTAATTATTTTCGGCATTATATTAATATGGTAGATTTTATTAATATATCATATTTTTGCCTTTACAGATCATACAGTTTAAGTGTTTGCCTTTAATAATAATTCGCACAAATTAAATATTTTTATCCGTACATTTTTATCAGCTAACATATATTACATAGTATTTAATTCAGGAATAAATTGTTACAGACTTGATAACGAACATATAAGATATATCCTATTCGTTTAGGATATTTATATTCACTGAAAGGAACAGTAATGAATATGACAGCAAAAGAAAGTATGGGAATTTCTTCTTATCCGGAAACTCTCATTATGAAATATAATAAGCCTGCCGAATCATGGATAGAAGGACTTCCGATAGGAAACGGTCATATTGCCGCTCTTATCTGCGGCTTGGAACCTGAAAAGGAACGCCTCGCTCTCAATCAGGAATGGCTTTATAAAGGAATTTATAAAGATCGGGAACCGGATGAAATCCCGCGTGAATCCCTCGAAAAGGTAAGAAAGCTGCTTTTTGAACACAAATATGAAGAAGCGACAAATCATGTTACCGAACTTGCAGATTTTCGGAATCCGACAATTACAGAGAAAAATACACTTCTTATAGATCCGTACCAACCCGCGGGTGACTTAACAATTACAGAGCTGGACAGCCTCGGAAACATTCTGAAAGACAATAAAGAATACACTCGGCAGCTTGATCTCAGTAAAGCGATTGCTTCAGTGTCACGTATCTCCGAAGGGATAAATATAAAACGAGAATTTTTTGCTTCTCAGGGCAGTTTGGGAAATATCTGCATTAGATTAAGTGCCGGCAAGCCTATCTGTTGGAAGCTGCAGCTGTCACGAATTCAGGATAAGGACTGCAATATTTCCGCATTTTCAGACAGCACTGAAAGACGAATCGTTCTTCACGGAGAATTTGTCGGTGACAGTCATTTTACGGTAGCTGTCCACATTGCCTCGACAGACGGAAATCCGGAATTTTCAGAAGATTCAGCCGAGGTGCTTATTAAAAACGCAAAAACCGTGACTGCCTTTTTAGCAATCGGAGCAACCGACAAATCAAACAATCCTGACAGCGAAGCATATAATTACGAAACGTGCGATTTTGAAACCGTTTTTAAAGAGCATGCTAAGCTTTACGGCGAGTCATTTAATAATTGCCGTGTGGATATTCGCTGTGAAAACAGCTCGGCTGAAAAGCACGAAAAAATTTTTACAGATGAATTGCTGAGGGAATATAAAAAAGGAAAATACGAAGATATAATTCCAATTCTCTATTTTAATTACGGAAGATATCTTCTTATATCCTCATCCGGAGAGCTTCCGGCAAATTTACAGGGAAAGTGGAACACTCAGCTTCTTCCGCCGTGGAACTGCGATTTTCACTTTGACATCAATTTACAGATGAATTACTGGATGGCGGATAAGGTCGGTCTGTCAAAATATACAGATTCGCTTTTTAATTTATGCGAGGGTCTGATTGAAGAAGGAAAAAAAGCTGCATACAGGCATTTCGGATGCCGCGGAGTACTGTTCCCTCTGGTTGCAGACTGTCATAATCGCGCTGTAGTGTCTCCGTGCGGATGTGAAATATTCGTAGGGATAGCTGCATGGCTTGCCACGCACTACTGGATGCACTGGGAATTTTCAATGGACCGCGATTTTCTTATCAACCGAGCATACCCGTTTTTTAAACTGATTGCAGAATTTTATGAAGACTTTCTCTGTGAGGATCCTAAAGGAAAGCTCCAAATAGTACCGTCCCAATCTCCGGAAAACAGCTTTGAAGAATCCGGTAACGCACCGTCTGTTTCCGCATGTGTTTCGTCAGCTATAGATATTCAACTTTGCCGTGCCGTCTTTAACTGGGTTATTTATATATCTGACACTTTCGGAGTTGATCGGAAGGAATGTGAAAAATGGATTAAAATCAGAAAAAGACTTCCCAGACTCCGTATAGGAAAGGACGGAGAACTGCTTGAATGGTCGGACGAGCTTACCGAAAGAGATCCCGGTCACCGTCATTTTTCACATCTTATAGGGGTATATCCGATAGATATAATAACAGAAGAAAATATGCCGGAGATCTTCAATGCCTGCAAGGTATCACTTGAACGTCGTCTGAGCCATGGCGGAGGACATACCGGATGGAGCAGAGCATGGACTGCAGGTTTGTATGCAAGATTCGGCGATGCAGAATCAGCAAATGAACATATCAGAGCGCTTATATGCGACTTTGCAACAGTATCACTTCTTGATATGCACGATCCGAGCATATTTCAGATTGACGGAAATTTTGGTGGAACTGCTGCAATCGCCGAAATGCTCATGCAAACCTATAATGGCGTTATAAAGCCGCTTGCGGCATGCCCGAAAAGCTGGAAAGATGGTCATGTCGAAGGATTCCACTGCCGGGGAGGATTCATTATTGATTTCGATTGGTCAGACGGAAAACTTACCCGTGCGTTCGTAACTTCGAATTGCGGAGGCATTTGTTCTATAGCCTTAAAAGAAATGCAGGAATGCAAAATATCATCAGGCTCATTTAAAATTGACTATACAATAGACGAAAATAATATGCTTCGCTTTGAAACATTCGCCGGTCAAAAATACCTAATAGAATTTTTATAATTGAATGACAGTATTAATTGTTTTTAAGTACCGACTGTCAAAGGCACAATTCTGTCGTTGGCACAGATAAGCTGTAAGCAATTTACTCTTTATTAGTACAATCCGCTGCCAAAACATCTCATGACGGCGCGATGATAAATAAAATTTTACGTCAAGCTGACATTCAGCATCGGCAAAAAGAAAGGTATAAAAATATGAAAAATATATCTATATATAAAGAGCCTGTAGTCATAAACGGACTTCTTTCAAACTATCATAAAGGACATATGTGGAAAGTACCAGAAGAGCTTTTCGGAAAAGTCAGTGATTTTATTGATATAATGGGGATACGGGCAACGGGCGGACGTATTCGCTTCCGTACCAATACAAAAAAATTATGGATTAAATCAATTCTCCAGTCATGTACTCCGGATGTGAATTTTCCGATTGTCGGAACAGCTGCATGCGACGTTCTGAGAGGCCGCGGAATTGAAGCGGAGTATGTAGGATTCGTTGTTCCGCGCGCATTCGGAGTTCTTACGGCAGAGCGTGAAATAAAACTTCCGGGTACAATGGAAGATATTACAATATATATGCCGAGAAATGAGGCGGTTGAAGACATTCAGATTGCTATTGACGACGATGCGGAAATTCTCCCTCCGACGCCGTACACATTTGAAGACCCTGTTCTTTACTACGGTTCTTCTATTACAGAAGGATGCAGCGCGACACATCCCTCATGTAACTTTGTCGCATATACCGCAAGATGGGTAGATGCTGATTTTGTAAATTTCGGTTTCTCAGGATCAGCTTTCGGCGAACCAGAAATGGCCAAATTTATTGCTAAACAAAAAATGTCCGCATTTGTATTTGACTATGATCATAATGCTGATTCCGCAGATCATCTCCGCAAGACCCACGAACCTTTCTTTAAAATTGTCCGTGAAGCACAGCCGGATCTTCCCATTATAATGCAGTCAAAAGCCGATGACGACTACAAGGATGAGATGATGGAACGCCGCGATATAATAAGGCAAACGTACAGAAATGCTATTGCAAACGGAGATAAAAACGTATATTTTATAGACGGAAGCGAAACTTACGGTAAGATCGGCCGTTTCGCATGCACAATCGATATGCTGCATCCAAACGATATCGGATTCCGCCTCATGTCAGAACGTCTTTACCCGGTTCTCCGTGAAGCTCTTGAAAAAAGGTATGGCAAAAAGCTGAATGTCTAAGATTCTGCACACTCTCGCTCTCAGTTTTTATTAACATAAGCATTGGATTTCAATGCAAATAATCTTACGGTTGTGGTTGCTTTGAAATATATAAATTATCGGCTTACTATGAGTATATAAGTTTTTGACTGGCTTTGAATATACAAGTGCATGACTGACAAGTATACAGTGAATGATTGACCTTAGTATACAAGTTCATGATTAGCTTTAGTATACAAGTGCATAATTGACTTTGAGTGCACAAATTACTAATTAACTTTGAATAAAAACAGATGCCCGGCTTAGCCGGGCATCTGTTTTTATTGGTTCACAACGCTTGTATATATAAATTACAAATGCTCTACCCACAATTATAATGGTTATTGCCGTCAAAAAGCATTAACTAAGACAACAGTATAATTTTATTAAGACAGACCTTCTTCATTTTTTATAGTATTTTGTTTTACAACACATATTAAATACAGCTATGTGAAAAGACTTAAACATTTACTTGATAAAAAACATTTGCTGTACGCAGATTTTTACAGGAGTCATATAGAAACACTCTCTCAATATCTGTTATCACTATTTTTGTTATACAGATACGAAAGAGTGTTTTATATTTTATGAATTCGTCTATAAAATATTTAATTAAAAATCGGGATACAAAAAACTTTGAAATAAATCTGTCAAATATTTATTGTGTCAATAAAATATATAGAAATTCAGACTTCGCAAGATTGCAGATTAAATTTATAAACTGATAATTTATTATTACCTGCGTTTTTTTATTGCAATAAAGCACGCCGCTGCCACAAGAGAAGTTACCGCAACAGAAATACCAACATCCCCGGTCTGGACTGCTCCGTTCGATGTACCGATACCGACTGTGGAGCCGCTTGTTACATCAGTATTAGAACCGCTGTTAGCAGCTGTTCCACCGTTTGTCCCATTATTAGTACTACTGTTAGTTCCGCTGTTATTAACAGTATTATTTCCAGGGCCCGCATTTTCCGCGGGCTGAGCTGTAGGCGCCTTTTCAGAAAGGACTATTTTTTGATCCGGCTTGTTATCTACAGAATTCAAACAATCCGAAAGAACCATGAAGTCATCAAGATTATAACCCTCAACTTCTTCTCCGTCAGCTAAACGTCCCTGATCTAATCCGTACGGAGAATTTGCCCCGGCATCTATAACACTGATTCCATATTTAAAATTTCCACCGTCTTTGAGGACTTTAGATTTTTGAGCTTCACTCACCGGAATACATATTTCAACTGTATAGCTTCCTGCATCTCCGGTTGTAGCAAAATAGCCCGCTTGTCTGTTCAAATCGTGACTCGACCAACTTGCAAGATCGCACCAAACCTGTTCACCATAGTTATCCTCTCTGTATACAGTAACATAACGTCCTGCACGGTCAGCACGAATAGTGAATGTCATACCCTTTTGTGTTAATGTTATAGTTACTCCATCCTGAAGCCAAGGACCCCAGTTTATAGTATCCTCACATGCCATTGCATAGTGAGCATCGTCAATTACTCCGACATCCGTATCAATAACTCTTACAGCAATATAAATGTTGTCGTCGTCCCACAAAAAATACGATGTAGCCTTGCAGTCCCAGTCATACGCGGTATTATAGCCAACGCTTCCTTCTACCTTATTTCCGTTTGAGTCCAATTCCAAATCGGTAAATGCAAATTTTCCGTTGCCCCAATAATGATCGCTGTCTCT
>CAJLCI010000007.1 GCA_905205065.1 uncultured Eubacteriales bacterium
GTTTCTGGGTTTTCAGCCCCGATATCTTTTTCGGTGCTACTTGTTGGTTGCGGAGACAGGACTTGAACCTGCGGCCTCCGGGTTATGAGCCCGACGAGCTACCAACTGCTCTACTCCGCGATATCTATATTGTATAATAACTGCGAGAAAAGTCAAACAAATTATTTACACAAACCCATTTGCTTTTCGATATAAAATAACGAAACAATTATATACCCGGCAAAATGGTGCCGGTGACCGGGATCGAACCGGTACGTAACTTTCGTTACACGGGATTTTAAGTCCCGGGCGTCTGCCAATTCCGCCACACCGGCAAGCTTGTAACAAATTTAACTTTCATCAACGATTTTATTATACCACAATGAAAACCATTTGTCAATAGATAAATTAAAAATTAATAAGCTTAATAAGTCATACAACAAAGATGCGTCAAATTTTTATTTTCATTATAATCACAAATAAGATTTTAAATAAAAGCAAATCAAGGTCATAAAGCACTGAGCGGTGGATTGTACCATCCCCTGAAAAGTAAGTTAAATCCGCTTTATGCATAGACAAGTGTCTTTAAAGACAAGAGTACCTTACTTTTATTTACAAATATAATGCTCTGACAAGTAATTCAATCATGCTGCGGCAATAGAATTATTGCTGTTTATAGAAAATAAGCTTCAATCAAAACTTTAATTAATTCTCTAAAGCTTATCCACATAGAGTTTTACACCCGTTTTTAAACGAGTAAGTCCATCATAAACACGCTCGTGAGGACACGCAATATTCATTCGCAAAAAGTTTTTTCCCGACTCACCGTATTGCGCACCTGAAGATAAGTATAATCCGGTTTCCGCCCTGATAAATTCGGCCAGTTCTGTACTGTCATCCGTAATATCCCTGCAGTCAAGCCACAAAAGATATGTTGCCTGAGAAGGAACAAGATAAATATCCGGCAATTCCTTTTCCAAAAAACTTCTTACAATCTGCTTTCCTTCACTAATATATCGGCAAAGCTCATCAAGCCATTCATCTCCGTCTGTAAATGCAGCAACAGCGGCGTCAACAGCAAATGCATTAGGTTCGCCAACCTCATCCGTGTTAATTGCTCTCCAAACTCTGTGCCGAAGCTGCGGATTTATTACAGAAACGGCGGAAGTCTGAAGACCGGCTATATTAAAAGCCTTTGTAGGAGCTATACATGTTATACTTATATTAGCACAAAGATCCGAAACAGATGCAAAAGGAATATAGCTGCTCCCCGGTTCAGTAATGTCACAGTGTATTTCATCAGATATTACCGTTACACCGTATTTTGCACAAAGCTCACCTATACGACTCAATATTTCTCTGCTCCATATTTTCCCGACAGGATTATGAGGATTGCACAAAATCATAAGTCTCGTCTGCGGATCGGCAAGCTTATTTTCGAGATCGTCAAAATCAATTTCATATTGACCACCACTGTATGTGAGAGTATTTTCTATTATATTTCTGCCGTTGTTTACAATACAATTGAAAAAGATATTGTAAACCGGAGTCTGAATCAACACCTTTTCGGCGGGAGAAGTAAGCTTACGAACAATACTCGAAATAGCCGGTACAACACCTGAGCAAAACACAAGCCAGCTTTTTTCCAACTTGAAATTATGACGCCTTTTCCACCAATTACCAACTGCATTATACCACTTGTCAGGTATATCTGAATAACCAAATATGCCATGAGAAGCACGCTCTTCTATTGCCCTTTTTACTGCCGGAGCAGTTTCAAAATCCATATCGGCTACCCACATCGGCAGCTCTCCGTCAGATACATTCCATTTTAAAGAATTCGTTTCTCTTCGGTCGGTAAGCCTGTCAAAATTAAATTTCATCATACATCTCCATGACAATTAAAACGGATCATCAACCGTCCGCACTATTTCGGACTGAATTTCAGTTCTTTCCGGATCGATTCGGTCGGGATTCATCGTAAGCTCATCGATTCGGTCGGCTGTAATATACCCTGCGCTCGGATTAAAAACACTGTCTATACTTCCTTTTATTTCAGCATCAACAACAGAATACTCAAATGCTAAATTAGTATTTACCAGCCGACAGCCTTTTAATACGACCCCATCCATATAACACAGTCCCTGAAGACTCTCTATAGTACAATTTTCAAATGTAACGTTTTTTGCATTCCAGCCTACGTATTCTCCCGAAATAAAAGAATCACGGACAGTAACGTTTTCACAGTTCCAAAAGCAATCCTTTGATATAATTTTCGCATTGCTTATTTCAACATCGGCGCAACCGTCAAATGAATAATTTCCTGTAAGGTCAAAATCAGATGCAGAGATTTCCTGACTATTCATAGCAAAATAATCTCCTCTTACCACTACATTATTCATCTTAATGTTTCTGCAATTCCACAATGTCTCCGCGGCATTTGGAATCGTCACATGTTCAAGACTTATTCCACTTGACCGCCTGAAGGTTTTAGGTGCTTCTATAGTTGTGTTTTTTATACTTATATTGTCGGTATACCAAATTCCCGCGCGTGCATTGTCAAATAACGTACATTCCGACATTTCAATATCGCTGCTGTACCAAAGCGGATACTTCCAGCGAAAAAGACAGTTATACAGTTTTATGTTATGGCTTTCTTTCAACGGTGACTCACCGTCTGAAAATGTAGAATATTCAATTTCTGTATCTCTTGCTCCAAAAAGCGATCTTTCTCCTGTAAAAAGCTGCTGAACAATTAGCATTACACTGTATATTCCTTTCACAATTGATATCAATTTCCAATAAGAAGCATAGCTCTGTCATAAGTCGTTCCGGCGGCGGATCAAATTACCATCGAAAAATCGAATGATAACCTCGGTCTGTAGATGCGAGCAGCTTACAGACGGGAACATCTCACTTTTAGTTATATAAGGCGCTCATCTCCGCACTATAGAAAAATATATGCAGGCAAAATCTTTATCTTATAAGTTAATACCCTGCGGAATGCCCTCTCAATAAGAGCCGGCTTACTTATAATTATAATAACATATAAAAACATTGATTTTCATGAACAGTATGTATTTTTTTATGGACTGATATCACATATATAGAATCAGCACAAGCGGTTTGTATTCTGATTGCCTACAGCATCACCGGCATATTGCGCAGCCACTCGGTATGAATTTTATCATTAACCGCATAGCAATACGGTTCAAGAAAATCTCCCATCGGACGGCATAGCCCATGCTCGATAAGAACATTAATCAGAGCCTTGCAGATAAGCTCAATCTCTGTCTGACACTTTTCAGGAGACTCGCCGTAAAGCGACTGGAGGGTATTAAGTCTGTTTGATTCGGCGCCGAGCAAAGGCTGAAGCGAGGCAGTACGGATAAGCCATTTGTAATAAGGCGGATATACTGAATTAATTAAGCAAACAACCGATGCATAACTTTCCATAAATTTCGAAAGCGCAATCACTGCGGCTCCGTACTCACCATGAGCCAAACATCTCTTAAAGTTATACTGCCCTGACTGCGCCGTATCAAAAAGCAGTGAAGCAATTCTTTTCAGCCTGACATCCTCAGGCATGCCCGCCTTTATTTTATTGCGTATTCCGGTAAATTTTCCAAGCGGATCATAAAATACCTCTCCGTTCACGGCTTCTGCAAGAGCCTGTGCCGGTAAATACAGCCAATCCTTTATGCTATTCGGAACTCCGGGATTCCCTGTATACCTCCGGTAAAAATCTTCTATCGTCATTACACCGCGTCCGGTATAACCGCCGCTCTGACGTAATCTGACAATTCCCATATATTCATTCGGAAGAGAAGAATATGCACGCGACAATTTAAAGCCGTATTCATGCTCATACTCCTCCGGAAGCCATATACAAAACCCCGCTGAAAAATCATGATCTTTTGAAATATCATCATCAAATCCAAAACATTCGGAGCCATGTCCTACCAATCCGACAGCAATTTTGTCAAGCAGCTCCGGAAAGCTCTTTTTAAGCATAGGCATACCGTATTCAATATAGAATCCACGTGATAATTCAATTCCCTTCATAAATCCTGTCTGCCTCTGATTTTAAAAATTTGCCCCTGTCCGACTGATCAAAATATTCAAACGAAGGAGCACACTTTGAACATACAAAAGCAAAATTTCCGTTCTTTTCGAGACAATCGCTGTTTAATATTTCCCATGCGTCATCTAACAGCTTATAAATTGCCCCCGCGTTGCAGCCGGCTTTATCATAAAGATGTGCAAGATTAATTAGACTAACGGCAATTTCAGCGTCATGCTCACCGTCTGCACGAAGAATTTTAACGGCTGTTTTATAACTGTTTTCCGCTTCGCCGAATAGACCGATATCTTCAAACGCGAGCGCCATATTGTTATACAGCGCGGCAAAATTGTAATCATCCGAGCCAAGACTTTCAGAATAAATATCAAAAGCCTTTTCATAGTAAAGCAAGGCTTTTTCGGGCTCTCCAAACGCTTTTAATGTAGTTGCAATATTGATATATACTGTACCTATCGCAGAATTTTTTTCAATATTATCACGCTCAATAATATCAACAGCTTCTGTAATTGCAGCCATACCTCTGTCGATATTTCCTGTTCTGCGAAAAAATCCTATTTCCTCATTCAATATATCAATAAGCTCCTCCGGAACTCCTCCGAGACGTGCTTCTCCTTCCCAGAAAATCAAAAATTTTTCTGCCCCTGCAAGGTCATTCCGTGAAAAATACTCGTCAAGTTTAGCAAGCACACGTTTTATAGGCATTCGGTTTGACGACTCATCCATCTTTCCGCGGCAGGCTTCACAATATTCATCGGTGTACATAATAAATTCCCTTATTCTTTTTCTTCCGCCTGATGCTTGATCAAATCACGGATTTCCGAAAGAAGCAAAATCTCGTCCGACGGTTTCGGTTCCTCATTTTCCTCTTTTTCGGCTTCATCTTCCTGCTTATCCTTTTCTTCCTGGAGAATTTTGGCCTTGGCAGCCTCAAATTTATTTTTCATATTCATAACAATACGAAGAAACAAAAATATCGATAAAGCAATTATTAGAAAATCTATAATACTTTGAATAAAATTGCCGTATGTAAGAGCAACCTCTGCCTTTAAGATATTTCCTTCGGAATCGAGTACGGCATGCCGCATCACAAGCTTCAAATCTGTAAGGTTAACACTGCCGGTCAAAAGGCTTATGAGCGGAGTAATTACATCAGAAACAAACGAAGACACAATCTTTCCGAACGCGGTACCTATTACGACGCCGACAGCCATATCGATGATGTTACCCTTTGAAGCAAATTTTCTAAAATCTTCCCAAAATTTTTTCATAATCCAAATACCTTTCTTTTTAGATAAAATTCAGAAAATCAATGTCAGACGCGCATTAACTCCAGCCGAAAAAAGTATATACTCTAATTTCTCGAAACAATTGTCCCGCCGCCTACCACCGTATCTCCGTCATAAAGCACAACTGCCTGCCCACGGGTAACTGCACGCTGCGGCTCATCAAAAACAACATGAATACGATCAGGTCCGGTCTGCGTAACGACTGCATTCTGCTCTTCATGACGATACCTGACTTTTGCTCTGACTCTCATCGGTTTATCTATTTTTTCTACAGAAATAAGATTAACATTATCCGCTTCAAGCTCCCGGCTGAAAAGCGACTCTCCCCGTCCAAGAATCACCCGGTTTGATACAGGATCTATGTCGCAGACATAAAGAGGATCTAAAAGAGAAAGTCCCAAACCGCGTCTCTGCCCTATCGTATAATGTATTATTCCCTTATGCCTGCCAAGCACTTCGCCTTCAGTTGTAACAAAATCTCCCTCAGGATACTTTTTACCGGTATATTTTTCAATAAACTCCGTATACTTTCCATCCGGAATAAAGCATATATCCTGACTTTCGCTCTTCTTTGCATTGCAGAGGCCGCTCTCATCGGCTAAATGTCTCACTTCTGTTTTTGAGAGCCCGCCGAGAGGAAACAGAACACGGGAAAGACGCTCCTGCGTTATAGAGTATAATACATAAGTCTGATCTTTCTCAAGTGAAACAGCCTTTTTCAGTAAATATCTTTTCTTTTCAAAATCATACTCAACCTTTGCATAATGACCGGTTGCAACATAATCACATCCATATTTTCCGGCGCTTTCAAACAAGCTGCCGAATTTCAACTCTCTGTTACAGTCAATACAAGGATTCGGAGTTATACCGTTTTCGTACGCCCTTACAAATCTATCAATAACACAAGAGGAAAATCTGTTATGTAAATCCAAAGTTATGTGCTTCATTCCGAGAAGTTCAGATATGCGTTTTGCATCCATGACATCTTCAGAAACGGAATCAAAATCTTTATCGCCACGGTATAAATTCATCGTTGCTCCCAAGCATTCAAATCCTTTTTTACGAAGGATAAGAGCCGCAACGCTTGAATCCACCCCTCCGCTCATTGCTACGAGCACATTTCTCACTGAATTTTTGTTATACATAACATTAGCCGCCATTATTATCACTATACCCTGTTTGGTATGCTCAAAAAAATATAATTATTATCACACTGTCATTTTATAGAAAATCCTGTATAATTTTTATTTTATCATAAATAGATCAAAAAATCAATACATACTCGCTTGAGCCAAATACATATCTGCAAAATTATCAATAATTTTAGAGATAAACAAAAAGAAACTCTAATTCTGAATTTTATATAGAATTTCTGTTTAACTACCGCAAATCAGCTGTAAAGCGTCAGTATAACGACTTCGCGCGGATTGCATATACGCGGAATAAACGAATGGTTAGCAAGTCCGCAGCCTATAACAAGACGATTTTCATACACACCGGATGTGTATTTAGGAAAAAGACCTTGCCCCGGAGCAAATACTCCATGTCCAAAAATCCTGATCTGCCCGCCGTGCGCATGACCGCTGCATGTAATGTCAATATCAAGCTTCCTTATAAACTTATCATAATATTCCGGATTATGGCAAAGCAGGATTTTAAAACCGTCGGCAGAAGCAAAAGCTTTCAGGCTTTTATTGTCAATACATAAAAGTTCTGACGGAATATTTCCAATACCTTTTATTTTATAAAAAAGATCAGACGTTTTTGAGTTTCTTTCGACGTACTGAGCCGACGGAAGTCCTCCAACATATATACGCGCGTCTCCGATTCGAATTTCCTCATACGTATTATCCACAAGATGAACACCGGAATCGATCAGCTTTTTTATTTCCGATTTCGTAAGTGTCTTTTCATGGTTTCCGCAGGAAAAAAATACCGGAGCAATTTTAGCCGCTTCAGCGAGAAAGTCAACACCAAGATCATACCCTTTATGCTTATGCTCAATTATATCTCCGGGAGCCGCTATCAAATCAG
Source organism: uncultured Eubacteriales bacterium (assembly GCA_905205065.1). Classification (GTDB taxonomy): domain Bacteria; phylum Bacillota; class Clostridia; order Oscillospirales; family CAG-272; genus UMGS911. The sequence continues at coordinate 7,384 of CAJLCI010000007.1, forward strand.
GCCTGCAAAGTTCAGTAATCTTGATTACATCGTCATATGGCCTCCCGTGCATATCGCTAAGTATAGCGATTTTGACCGGTCGGCGCCTATCTCCGCAATACAACCGATTCTTGTTTACTTTAATTTTATATTTTGTAATTTTTATTTTATCAGACACGATATTATATTTTCCTTTCTATATTTTAATAAATATCCGAAAATATCTCATAAGTCTGTAAGTGTCCCCACATGCGTCCCTCATATACAAAGTAAATCTCAAAAGCCCGTCTGACTACTGTGTGACTAAATTTATTATATTAATTTTACCATCAGTTCCTCAATTTATCAAGTACTGGTAATATTGTTCTCCAAAGTTTAACAGTTGCTGTTCCGATAATCATAAAACCTGTTTATAGTTCAATATAAGACAAAGCCTCGTCATAAGGCGTTCCAACAGTGGATTTGGATTGTAACGCTACCGAAAAAGAAAGCTGATCCCACCGCCTAAAAGGCGTCGGATATTTTTTCTTTAGTTATATTGTTATCCATTCTTTCACTTTTATAACAAGATTTATAACTTTTGCAGTACTTTTACCTTACGGTCAAATACACAAAATACATTCCGGTTTATTTTTCTGAATAAATTCACCGTTTTTGCTAAAAATATCCGATAGACAGAACTAACATAACTTTTTTAAGACATGAAAGGAATGGTCTAACCAATGCAGAAGGGATATATAGAATTACAAAAACCGCCGGTTATAGTATCGGCAGCATCGGTTGTAGGAAAGCACGAATATGAAGGACCGCTTGGACAATTCTTTGATATGCACGATCCCGACGGAAGCTTCGGACAAAAGACATGGGAACAAGCGGAAGCAGAAATGCAGCGCCAAGCAATCAATATAGCACTGTCAAAAGCAAAAAACGATGCAAAAAACATAGATGCGCTCTTTTCAGGAGATTTAATAAATCAATGTATATGTTCGGCACAGGGTACTTTATCATATGACATTCCGTTTTTTGGATTGTATGGAGCATGTTCAACCATTGCGGAAGGACTTATACTTTCATCGCTCCTTATATCATCTGGCATATACGAAAGTACAATTGCAGCGGCTTCATCTCATAACAGTACGGCGGAACGTCAATACAGGTTTCCGCTCGAATACGGAGGGCAGCGAACTCCCACCGCTCAATGGACTGTAACAGGCGCGGGAGCATATGTTCTGATGTCGGATGGAAACGGACCTCACATTGCCGGTGTCATGCCGGGAAGAACGGTTGAACGCGGAATTGATGACGCTAATAATATGGGGGCGGCAATGGCTCCGGCGGTAATAGATACTCTGACAAGGTATTTCACACAGACAGGAACATCTCCTGCAGACTACGACCTTATTGCAACCGGAGATCTTGGAGTTGAAGGACATGGTATTGTTTCAGAGCTTATGAAAAACGAAGGATATGATATGGGCGAAAATTATAATGACTGCGGCATGCTGATATATGATATAGAAAAGCAGGACATGCATGCCGGAGCCTCAGGCTGCGGATGCTCTGCGGTTGTTCTTGCCGCATCTTTGCTCGAAAGAATAAAATGCGGAGAGCTGAACGATATACTTTTTATAGGAACAGGAGCTCTTATGAATCCGATGAGTGTTCAGCAGGGACAGGCAATTCCGGGAATTGCACATCTTGTCAGAATAAAAAAATAACATACAACTATTCTGAATAACAAGGAACAATAAAGAATACGCTGTACAACCAGCAAACATGCTGATAAATAATTGAAAGGAAGATGTAAAATGATATATCTATGGGCTTTTCTTATCGGAGGCGGTCTATGTGTAATCGCGCAGCTTCTGATAGACTACACAAAGCTTACGCCGGCAAGAATTCTTGTACTGTATGTATGTCTCGGAGTAGTACTGACCGCGGTAGGAGTTTATGAACCGCTTGTAAATCTTGCAGGATGCGGAGCAACCACTCCTCTTACCGGTTTCGGCTACAGCCTTGCGAAAGGAGTACAAAAGGCGGTTGACGAACGCGGTCTTATAGGTGCAATAATCGGTGGACTGACAGGCACAGCCGGAGGGATTACCGTCGCAATAGTAAGCGGTCTCATAATCGGAGCACTGTTCAAGGAAAAAGAAAAATAATTGATACAGCATTCTTCAGCTTCACATAAAAAGCTTCCGCCGATAAAATAATTTTTACAGCGGAAGCTTTTTATTAAGACTGTATCATATCTGATACAGTTTAAATCCCTTCTTTACCTTAGTCTCATACAATAAGACAAAATATCTTCTGTTCTCGTTTTCCATAATTCGATATGTTTTGTATCTTCACCTCCTGAATAACGGTTCAATTCAGCAATTTTCTCCGTCCCGAACAGAATCAGCTCCGTTTCAGACGCGTTAAATCTTACCGATTGCTTTGCGACCGGAGAATATGAACCTATAACAGCATAGCTGGGGCTTTTCAGCCTGTCAATACTTTTGCGTCCGTCGGTCCTTATACAGTCCCGCTCGGATCCGGCAATATATGAAAAGCTCTTTCCGTTATCTTCTTCGGGATATATATCAAACGAGACAACAGGCACGGAAGATCTGCTCAAAACAGTATATTCCGTCACGGAAAAGATATAACCTCCCACTTTAATCCTATCACCGCATTCGTAATAAACAACATCTACGCCGTATGTATCCGCAATACGAGCAATGGCATCGGAAAAACTGCGGTCACTGTCACTGAGCTGTTCCGGCAGATAAATTACAGAATAGTCTCCTGAAGGTAAAACTTTCTGCATTGATGAAATATATCTCCTGTGAAGATGCGTAAGGATAAGAACCGAAGGAGACTCACTTCCGCTTTCATAAACGAGCTTTTCCCTGGCATTCAGAATCAGTTCCCGGCTTCCGTCAGATACATCAATTACCGCACTCTCCGATTTGTCACGCAATAAAAAGCATTCATTTTCATCCGAAACAAAGTACACAAGTTCAGATAAATTGTTTAGCAGAAACGAAAAAAGAAATGAAGCTGTCGCCGAAGAAACCAAAAACACAGAAATTATACAGCACATAATTTTAAGCTTACCGGGTTTTCGTTTCTTCACACAGCCATATAAAAGAAATACTGACAGCACAATTACCACAGAAGCAGCTCCCGCGCCAAATATTGCAGGAGAATATACATTGTTCATTGAAATCGAAGTCCCGATTTTGTCTGAGAGCCAGAAAGAAAGTGAGCTTACCACACCGGACAGCACAGAAACTAAATCTGCAAAGAATCTGCCGATCGGAGAAAGAAATCCGGGCAGCAGAGCGAACGGAGACACTGCAAGAAGCACAGACGTAAGCGGCACGAGAAGCAAATTTGCGGCTGCCGAAAAAACCGAAAAGCTTCCAAACATCAGGATCGTTACAGGAAGAGAAAACAGCGTTGCAGATATACTCATATTTGCAAGTGATCCGAAATACTCGAAAGATCCGATAAAAACACCCCGTATATATGCTGTAGCAGTATTTTTGGTCGGTTTTGAATTAAGCGCATCGCACAATAATGTTACCTTTTCATTCAACTCCGAGCCTAAGGTAAGTATTCCCAAAGTCGTTACAAATGAAAGAATCAGACCAATATCTGCAGACGACCATGGATTTATAACTATCAAAACAGCTACCGCGGTAAAGAGCGAAGTAACAGAATCCCCCTCTCTTCCAAATGTAAAAGCTGCCTTTGAAATAATAAGCATAAAAGCCGCACGAAGAATCGACGGAGAAAACCCCGTGAGAGCAGCAAAGAGAACCGAAGAAAGTACAATGAAAAAACGCCGCTTCCGGACTGACAAGGCAGTCCTTGACATAAGCAATTCCAAAAATCCGATTATCAGAGAAAGATGCATTCCGCTTACTGCAAGTAAATGAGACGCTCCAAGCCGTCTAAAATTTTCGGTCAATGAATCTGACAGTCCGCTCTTGTCACCGAGCATTACCGCGCGCACAAGCCCGGAATTTTTCTGACCGACACGCAAATCCACGACAGAAGACAGGCGCTGTCTGAATCGGGCAATAACCGAACCTATAGAATGACTGTCAGTCCTGCACTCAAAGCTTCCCTCCTGCGCCTCTATCTTAAGATAACGCCCCTCAGACGCAAAAGAAATCAAAGATACAGCGGAGTCATCGATACTGTCATTTTCCGATATCAAACCTGTTACATAGCCTGTCTCGCCCACAGAAAGATCAGTTTCAAAATCAGAAATAAGAAGTCCGCCCAGCATTGTTCTATTCCCATTAATTTCATTGATTCGTATTTTATAGATAGAACTGTAAGAACTAAAGCTTACACATTCCTGAATTGTATATTTTATCTCAGAGCTCTGTCCGGCGTATTTTTTAATCGTTATCTTAGGCACCGCTGCAAAGCATATATACTGCATGATTATGCTCAAAGAAACGGCCGCAAACGAAAGTGCAATCGTTCTAATCCGGAAAATCTCAAGAAAGTCCGCGCTTTTCCCCTTTTTTCGACACGTAAAAACAAACAAAAATACCGAAACTGAGAGGAAAGCGGCAATTAAAGCATAAATCACTGCCGGGTAAGCTGTTTCAGGACAAATTATAAAGAACGCTGATAAACAAAACGAAGAAAAAATAAAACAGCCAAAAACAAAACAAGCGGGACGAGTGCAAATAAATTCTCTCATTACACTTCCTCCCGCTAAAATAAGACTTCCCGGAAGCAGGCCATCCCGCTCCGAAAAAAAGTAAGCGTCCCCCAAAGTCCAAAGTAAAATGGTTTAGCATTCGAACACTCTGGCAAACGGCCGTCTTACATTCTGCAATTTTTTCCCGCAATAGTTAGTCCGATTACTCTATTACAACGCCCTTTCTGATAATTATATTAGCGTAAAGCGACGTTTCGCCTGAGGTTACAACGGCATATGCATTTTTTGCACGCTCATAGAAATCAAAACGCTCAATCTGAGTCATCGGTTTATCTGTATACTTTCCGGTAATTGCTTTAAATTCATCCCATATAGGCGTTTCAACATTATCTCCCGGAACCTTCTGCATAATATAAACCGGATCAGAATATGTGTCAAGCGGATAAAGCTTAAGAATAGCTTCAAGAAGATCCGTAACAGTATGACCGTCTTCGCGTACAAGTCTCTGCGCAACCCTTGCGGCAGGAAAATTGCCGTCTCCGATTACAAGCTCATCTCCGTGTCCCATCTCCATGAGTATCTTAAGAAGATCCGGTGAAATAATAGACGGAATACCCTTTAACATTTTTCATTACCTCCATTCCGGCGGTTTCTGCCGCACGGTTTTTTAATATTAAGATTCGTATACCATTAGTTATATTATATCACAACTTTATTTTTTTGTAAATAGAATTATAATATACGCTATTAAAGTCTTTCCCCTAAAATACTTCTGTATTTATTATAAAAAGCCTCAAAATATTCACCGTCAAGTGCGTCTCGAATTTTCTGCATTAATTCATTATAAAAATAAAGGTTGTGAAGAACACAAAGACGCATGCCGAGAATTTCTCGGGCCTTGAACAAGTGACGGATATATGCTTTAGAATATCTGCGGCATGCGGGGCATCCGCAGGTCTCGTCAATCGGCGCAGGATCTCTTTGAAATTTTTCATTCAAAAGATTAAGCTTGCCCTTCCAGGTAAAAAGATTTCCATGCCTTGCATTTCTGCTCGGCATAACACAGTCAAAAAAATCAACTCCGAGATGAACCGCTTCAAGAATATTTACCGGTGTACCGACGCCCATCAGATATCTCGGTTTATCATACGGCATATGCGGCTCTACCGCATCAATGATACGGTACATCTCATCGGTGTCCTCTCCGACAGCAAGCCCGCCTATTGCGTAACCGTCGAGTCCGAGTCCGGCAATCTGTTCCATATGGTTAATTCTAAGATCTTCGTATGTAGATCCCTGATTTATTCCGAAAAGAAGCTGGTTAGGATTAATTGTTTCGGGAAGAGAATTGAGACGTTTGTGCTCCTCCGCGCATCGCACAAGCCAGCGGTATGTCCTCTCGCAGGAGCTTCTGGCATAATTATAATCAGCCGGATTTTCAACGCATTCGTCAAATGCCATCGCAATTGTCGAGGCAAGATTTGACTGAATCCTCATGCTTTCCTCCGGTCCCATAAATATTTTCTTTCCGTCGATATGGGAAGAAAAATATACACCTTCCTCTTTGATACTCCTGAGCTTTGCAAGAGAAAACACCTGAAAGCCTCCGCTGTCGGTAAGCACCGGCCTGTTCCAATTAAAAAATTTATGTATGCCTCCAAGATCACGGATCAGTCCGTCTCCCGGCCTGATATGCAGATGATACGTATTCGAAAGCTCAACCTGACAGCCTATTTCCTGCAAATCAAAGGTCGATATTCCGCCCTTAACAGCCGCGCTTGTTCCAACATTCATAAATACCGGCGTTTCAATTACGCCATGGACCGTATTCATTGTACCGCGGCGCGCTCTGCCCTCGGTCTTCTTTACTTCATATGACATATTAATTACCATGCCTTTCTTTGCATTTATAACGGCAGACACAAAAAGAAGCGAAAAAAAGTACACCGCGGTTTGCAGATTTCCGCATTTTCTTATAAATTCCTATTTTTCAATATTTCTTATATTCTCTTAAATCTATGCTCTATATCATGCTTCGTTATTTCAAAGGCAACCGGTCTTCCGTGCGGACAATACCGTATTTTCGGATTACTAACGACCTCAGAGACAATCCACTTGATATGGGACTCGTCGTCTGCACGTCCGGCCTTGACCGCGGCTTTACAGGAAGCCTGAAACAAAGCCTTTTCATATATATTGTTACGAGAAGTCTCTGCTCCTCCTCCAACCGAAAGCCTCGTTAAAATCTCTGAAAACATATCGGAAGCGGAAGCATTGTCAAGTTCTGCGGGAACCTGGGTAATCAATGCGCAGCATTCATTATCGTGAAGTTCAAACGAAAATCCTGTACGAAGAATTTCATCACGATATTCCACGGCGGCAGCGTATTCCTCATCAGACAGGCTTATCTTCTCCGGTATCAAAAGAACCTGAGAACAGCTTACGCCGTCATACATATTAGCTTTCATTTTTTCAAATAAAATACGTTCATGAGCCGCATGCTTGTCTATAACAAGTACTCTATCTTCAAGCTCGACAAATACGTACGCATCCGCGGCAACACCGATAATACTGTAATTTGTATTTCTGCAGTCCTCGGCAGATATTTCAGAACTGCCTTTTTCCGATACCTCAAGAGCCTCGCACACAGCCGAATCCTTATTCAACGTGAAAGACTCTCCGAATTCAGTAAATGAATTTTGAAATTCTTTATCCGGCAGAACACCGTCTACAGAATTCCGATTCATTTTTTCTGCCGAATCCCGATTAAAATCCGGCCCCTCGCTTTCTAAATCAGCGCCAGTTATTGTCATTTCGGAAATATGTTCCTGCGCTGAAGCCTGAGACGCTTTTTCACCCATGTTAAAATTCGAAGTGTCACTTTGTCCTCTACGTACAGAATCGCTGTTAGATTCAGGCTCTTCATAATCGATGTCGAGAAGACTTCGGCTAATTGGACGTATTTTTTCACTGCGGTCTGGCTGAGGAACAAATGCGTTCATCAGTCTTTCATCTTTTCTGTCAGGAGTGCTGCGGTATATCTTTGTAAAATTCTCCGCTTTAGCCTCCACGCTCAAAACACTCGAAGATGGTCCGGCGGAAGCTTCCGCGTCTCCGGTTTTTCCGGTTTTTCCGGAATTTCTGACATCTTCGTCCGCGTTTCGGTTATAGCTTGAATCTTCATTACCTTTATCATTATTGACTTCAAAAACAGGTCTTGTAATACTATGTATCAGCGCCCCTCTGACAGCAGAAAAAATTGCGTCAAATACTACCCGTTCATTTGAAAATTTCACCTCAAGCTTTGACGGATGAACATTTACATCCACAAGAGACGGATGTATCTTTAAATGAAGTACGCAAACCGGAAACTTATCGGCAGGAATATACGTTTGAAAAGCCGCCTCTGACGCAGAAGACGCGGTCATACTCTTAATATACCGACCATTGATAAAAAAGTTTTCACCTCCGCGGTTCTTTTTTATCAGCTCCGGCGTACCGATATATCCGTTTACCTCAACGCCGTCAGATTCTCCTCTTACAGCTATCAGCTTCGAAGCATATTCTCGTCCCATTGTAGCATATACCGCGCTTTTAAGATTACCGTCTCCGGCTGTCTGAAACCGAAGCTTACCGTCACAAATCAGTTTGAATGAAAGCTCCGAGTGCCCAAGCGCGGCTTTTTCCACTGCCGAAGTAACCGCCATTGTCTCGGCCGCGTCTTTTTTAAGAAATTTTCTGCGCGCCGGTACATTTGCAAAAAGTTCTTCAGCAATAATAGTAGTACCGTCAGCGCAGCCGACATCCTCCGGCGGAAGAGCTGTTCCTCCGTTACATTCAATCAAAGTACCTGTTTCGTCCCCGCGCCGTTTTGTGAGGATACGAACATTTGCAACCGACGATATGGCAGCAAGAGCTTCTCCTCTGAAACCGAGCGTAATAATGTAATTCAAATCAGAAGCGTTTTTTATCTTGCTTGTTGCATGACGTTTTATACACAAAGCGGCATCCCCCCGCGACATACCGCAGCCATCGTCGGTTACTCGCATAAGGGAAACTCCCCCGTTTTTGATTTCCACAGTAATGTGAGAAGCTCCGGCGTCTATTGAATTTTCAACAAGCTCTTTAACAGCGGAGGCAGGTCTCTCCACCACCTCTCCTGCAGCAATAAGATTTGCCACCTTAAAATCAAGTACGTTAATTACATTTTCCATATTCCTTCAGCAATCCCGCATTTGTATCAGTAAACAAGTTTTTTTAAATCGTACAAAAGCTCAAGCGCATCCCGCGGCGTTATCATATCCATATCAAGCTCGGAAATACGTCTCCTAAGCTCTTCCGTACCAATATCCTCAAAGCTTACATTTTCATCCGGTTCCTCCTGCCCGTCGTCAGCAAAAAGGCGGTCTGCCGCTTCGCTCTTTTTTTCAAGAGTACCGAGAATTACACGAGCACGTCGAATCACCTCTCCCGGAACACCTGCAAGCTTGGCAACCTCAATTCCATAACTGTCGTCCGCCGCCCCTTTTACTATTCGCCGGAGAAAAATCAACTCATCGCCTTTCTTCTTGGCAGCTATAGAATAATTTACAACACCCGGAATCTCGTCTGCCAAAGCCGTAAGTTCATGGTAATGAGTCGCAAATAAAGTTCTCGCTCCGAGCTTCTTTCCGGCAGTATATTCCGCAACGGCACGGGCAATACTCATACCGTCAAAGGTACTCGTACCGCGTCCTATTTCATCATATATAATCAAACTGCGCTTTGTCGCGTTTTTAAGAATATACGCAACTTCATTCATTTCAAGCATAAATGTCGACGTTCCCGACGCAAGATCATCAGACGCCCCCACACGCGTAAAAAGTCTGTCAACAATTCCGATCCTCGCCGATGAAGCCGGAACAAACGAACCGATCTGCGCCATTATTGCAATTAGGGCGACCTGACGCATATATGTAGATTTTCCAGCCATGTTCGGACCTGTAATCAGCATCAGACGGTTGTGATCCGTATCAAGTACTGTATCGTTCGGAACAAATCCGCCGCTCTGTACAAACTTTTCAACTACCGGATGTCTGCCGTCATGAATTTCAAGCACATCGCTGTATTCAATTTCAGGCCTTACATAATTTTCGTCAAAAGCAACGGAAGCCAAAGAACAGTAAACATCAAGAACAGCAAAGCAATCCGCATTTGCCGCGATAATATCCGCCTTTTCGGAAACCATATCCCTGAGCCCGCAAAAAATCTCATATTCAAGAGCATTAAGCTTATCGACAGCGCCGAGAATTGTAGCTTCCATATTTTTAAGCTCATCCGTTATATATCTCTCACCGGTAGTAAGCGTCTGTTTCCGTATATAGTTTTCCGGAACCATTGACACATAAGATTTTGACACTTCGATATAGTATCCAAACACACGGTTGTATCCGATTTTCAGCGTTTTTATTCCTGTGCGTTCCCTCTCGCGCGTTTCCATCTTCGTCTTATAATCTTTGGAATTATTAATTATATTCCGCAGCTCATCAACCTCTTCGCTGTACCCGTCCGCTATCATTCCTCCCTCTCTTACAAGTGCGGAGGCATTCTCCGAAACAGCCCTTAAAAGAGTTTCAAAAAGCTCCTGCTCCGGAGAAAGACGATTGCAGATTCTTTGCAGCTCGTCCGCACCGGATTCAGCTAAAAGCTGTTTCAGATACGGAATTACTGAGAGCGTTTTCCCGATTGCCAAAAGATCCTTCGCATTTGCCGTCCCGTAAGCAACTTTTGCCATAAGGCGTTCAAGGTCAAGAACTCCGGCAAGCGTCTCGGAAATTTCACTTCTGAGCATAAAGTCTCCGTAAAGCTGTTCAACTGCGTCGAGCCTCGCGGAAATCGCAGATGCATTTCGGAGCGGTTTTTCAATATAGCGCCTGAGCAAGCGTGCTCCCATCGATGTTCTTGTGCGATCAAGAACCCAAAGAAGCGTTCCGCGTTTTTCCCTGCCCCGAATCGTCTCGCACAGCTCAAGATTTCGTCTTGAGCTTGCGTCCATCTGAAGATACTGATCTTCAGAATAAAATTTCAGATTCTTGATATTCGGTATCTGCGTACGATAGGTTTCCTCAAGATAACGAAGCATCGCTCCGAAAGAACTTACGGCGGCTGTACTTTCGGCTCCCATTTCACCCGCGCTTTTTCCGAACCTGTCAAAAATAAGATCGCTTGCAGACGTAACGTCAAAGTAATCAATTCTGCGGTCGTCAAGCATTCCTCCGATTCGGACCGAAATATATTCAGAAAGCTGAGGAACATTTTCCGCAGGAATATTTATCAAAACTTCACGAGGCATATACGCGGCCAGCTCATTTATAATCCGCTGAGAAATATCGTCACCGAAAAGAACGGTTCCCCTCGCTTCCGCTGTGGACACGTCCGCAAAACAAAGTCCTGCCGAATCTCCATCAAATGCAATAGTGCAAAGAAAATTATTCTTGCCCTCGTCAAGTAAATCCGTTTCAATAAGCGTTCCCGGCGTAACGATTCTTACTACGTCACGTTTTACAAGCCCTTTAGCGGCAGCCGGATCCTCAGTCTGTTCACAAATTACAACCTTGTACCCCTTATTTACCAGCCTGCCTATATACGTTTCACTGCTGTGATAAGGGATTCCGCACATAGGAGCACGCTCTTCAAGGCCGCAGTCCTTTCCGGTAAGTACAAGGTTTAGCTCACGAGATACAAGCTTCGCGTCATCAAAAAACATCTCATAAAAGTCTCCGAGCCTGAAAAAAAGAATCGAATCTTTATACTTTTCCTTGACACTGAGATACTGCGCCATCATCGGCGTAACCGGCATACCGCCACCTCCTTTTTTAATAAAGCCCATCATTCCGCAAAGCGTTTTCGACAGTATACTGGTACATCTGCCGGAAAAAGCTAAAATGCTGACTTTAAAGCTGACTTTAAATTCTATCTTTATAAATTCTGTCCTTGATTATTTTACCATTTAATTTTACCTGTAAATGCCGTCCGCTAAATCTGTCGACAAAATCAGGCATTTTAAAGCCGTGAGGTTTTACAGCCTCCAAAATCGTCTGTTATTTAAGCCGACTCATCTATTATTTACACATAGAAAAATATTTAAATCAACATATTTGATGACAGAAAAGCCGGACAGTAAAACTGTATCAGGAATCAGTGGCATCCTCCGCAGGAAGAACAATTTCCTCCGCAGGAAGAGTGTTCTCCGGTAATTGCAAAATTAATTTCCTCATTGACATCATTCATAAGACGAGATACCTCTTCATTTGCGCGCAGATATTCAACATATGCCGGATACCCGATTATTTTATCGTACAATGAGTCAATTCGTTCCTTTATCGCAGTACGGAATGCTTCGTCTTCGGTCGATGATATAGCCTGCTGCTGAGCATTATATTCGCTGATATCCGCCTGAAGAGCAGAATCCGCCTGAAATGCCGCTTCAGCTGCTTGTGCGCGTTTCATAACATCAGTCTTTTTCAGCATATTTCCAAGTTCACGTGCAAGTTCCATTATCTCCATAATAAATCTCCGTTTCTATGTTGTTTTTCAATAAAGGGCAAAGCCCCAGTCATAAGGCGTTCCGGCTGTAAATTGCACAGCCAAAAAAAGTGAATAAAACCCGCCGCCTACATAGGCGAATGTCTTTGCAGACGAACATCATTACAGAAGAACGTATTTGCAGACGAACATCTTGCAGTTGAACGTCTTGTAGATAAACGTATTACAGATAAACGTATTACAGATAAACGTATTACAGATAAACGTCTTTAAATCCAAATACCCTTTACAGACTGGGAACATCCCACTTTTATCACTTTCAGATATAAAATCAGTCGCAAATATGCCCGTAAAGAGCATAAGTTTCCGCTTTATCTATATATATATTAACCTTTTCTCCCGTAAGTGATTCCGGGCCCTCAAAATGTACAAGCCTGTTACGCTCGTTTCTTCCTGTCAGTTTAGTCTTATCGGTTTTACTTATACCCTCTACAAGAACCTCAATTATCTTCCCCTCATATGCAAGATTTTTTTCATATGAAATTTGGTTCTGCAAATCCAAAAGCCTGGAAAAGCGTTCTTTTTTTATACTGTCGTCAATTTGACAGTCCATTTCAGAAGCTCTTGTACCCTTTCTCGGAGAATATATAAACGAATAGAGCGAATCAAACTGTATCAGTTTAAGGGCCGACAGCGTTTCCTCAAATTCAGCCTCAGTCTCTCCGGGAAATCCGACAATAATATCTGCACTGATAGATATGTCAGGAATTTTTTCACGGAGAAAGCTTACCGTACTATAATAATCTCCGAATGTATAACCGCGGTTCATCGCGCGTAAAACCCGGTCGCTGCCCGATTGAAGAGGAAGATGAAACTGACGTGCAATTTTATGATTTGCAGCAATCGTTTCAATAAGCTTCTTTGATACATCTTTTGGATGACTCGTCATAAAACGCACGATAAAATCTCCCGGAACAGCACATACATCTGAAAGCAAATCCGCAAAATCATATTTTCCGCCATCTGATGTATCACGCCCGTATGAGTTGACATTTTGACCTAAAAGAGTTATCTCTCTGTATCCTGACGCAGCCAAAGCTTCAATCTCTGCAAGAATATCATCCCTGCGTCTGCTTCGCTCCCTTCCCCGTACATACGGAACGATGCAGTAAGTACAGAAGTTATTGCAGCCGTACATAATACTGACCCATGCTTTAAAGCTGCTGAAACGATGAACCGGCAATCCTTCCGCAATCGATGCGTCTCCCTCATTGCCGAGAAGTATTCTTTTCCCGGATGTAAGCGTTTGATAAAGTATCTCCGGAAACCTGTAATTATCATACGTACCGAAAAGAAAATCTATATAAGGATATTTGTTTTTTATATCCAGAGTTCGATGCTCCTGAGACACCATACAACCACAGATACCTATAATCAAATCAGGATTTTTTTCCTTAATATGCTTATACTGACCTGCGATTGACAGCGTTTTCAGCTCGGCATGCTCTCTCACTGCGCAGGTATTTACAATAATCAGATCAGCCTGATCAGGATCATCAGTTACAGTATAACCCATCAATTCCGCCATACCGCAAAGTCTTTCACTGTCCGCTTCATTTTGCTGACACCCAAAAGTCTGCATAAATATAAATTTTTCCCGTCCGGCAAAAAGATTTCTGACAAGCTCCATGTATCTGTACTGTTCGGCAATCTGAGTCTTGGTTACTGCCGTCGAATTTTTTTCCATACCTAAATTCCAATCCGTAATATAAAAAACAAATCTAAAAAATACCACTAAATTATTCAAATAAACAAATTTTGACTATAATGAATTAGTATATCTTAAACTTATTTTTATGACGAGAACAATGTGTGAATTAATTATTAAAGAGTACTCGTAAAATTTCAGATTAGAAAAAATAATATTTTTTATACTTTCTATATTTTGACAGAATTCTTAATGTATATGTACTATAATGATAAAAAGAAAAATGCAATTGGTGTAAAAATCATATTGCCTGCAAAAAACCCGCGGAAAGTAAGTCTAACTACAACTACATTTGGGTAAAGACGCAAAAACAGAATGATATTTGAATAATTGAAAGGACGGTAATAAAAATGGATGAAATTACATGCAATACGGAATTCTCCAATGGAACTCTGACAGTTCACATCGGCGGCGCCATAGACCACCATACCGCAAGAGAAGCACGGGAGACAGCGGATAAGGCAATAACCGACACAGGCGCAAAAAAACTAATTCTCGACCTGTCGGAAGTAGAATTCATGGACAGCGCAGGACTCGGATTAATTCTCGGCAGATATACAAAAATGAACGACGCCGGAGGTACACTTACAGTAAAAAATCCTTCAAATGAAATACTTAGAATTATAAAAATGGCGGGAGTTGAAAAACTTGTCTCGGTTGAACTGCAAAAACAAAACAGTAATTAATATCAGAAAGGAATGTAAAACAAGTTATGAATGCTAAAATCACAAATACGTTGAAGCTTGAATTCGACTCCGACTCAAAAAACGAAAGTTTCGCACGCAGCACTGTAAGCAACTTCGCGGCGAGACTTGATCCAACAATCACAGAGCTCTCGGAAATACGGACAGCAGTCTCGGAGGCCGTAACAAATTGCATAATTCATGGCTATCGCGGCACAAAAGGTAAAATTACAGTTACTGTCATGCTTTATTCAGACAGACATATAAAAATAAGAATAAAGGATAAAGGATGCGGAATAAAAGATATAGAAAAAGCGAGAGAGCCTCTCTATACATCAGATCCTTCGGGTGAACGCGGCGGAATGGGATTCTCAATTATGGAAAGCTTCACAAATAAAATGAAAGTAACGTCAAAGGAAAATCAGGGTACCACTGTCACCCTGATGAAACGTCTCAAATGGTGAGAAGCTCCGATATGGTATCAGAAAAAAATATAACAGCTTTGCCCGAACAAAAAAATGAAGAATCCGTATCCGGAGAACGAGAAAATGAAATATTCACCGAAGAAAACAACAGAAAATCCGAAAATGAAAGACTTCTCAGGCTGATAAAAAGCGGAGATAAATCTGCAAGCGATGAGCTTGTAAGAACAAATTTGGGTCTTGTTAAAAATATCGCACTAAGATTTACAGGCAGAGGAACAGATTACGAGGATCTTGTTCAAATCGGCACCGTAGGAATGTTAAAAGCAATTTCAAGCTTCGATTTTTCTTATGGCACAGTTTTCTCGACCTATGCAGTACCGCTGATAATCGGCGAAATCAAACGGCATCTGCGCGATACCGGACCGATCAAAATAAGCCGCGGTCTGAAACAGGCCGGTACAAATCTGATGCGTGAGCGTGAACGCTTCATAAATCAATACGGTAAAGAGCCGAGAATTTCAGAACTTGCCGAAAAATGCGGCATGACTGTAGAAGACGCATCAGAAGCATTGGAGGCGTGCGCATGCATCTCTTCTCTCAACGCACCGGTTGGAGATGATGACGGATTGACACTTGAAGGAACTATAGCCGATCCGACTGATTTGATATCAAATGCCGCCGATCACATCGCACTGTCCGAGGCAATCGGCACGCTTCCTCCGATGGAACGCAGAATCATTGTTCTCAGATACTATAAAAATATGTCTCAGGAACAGACGGGAAAACTTCTTGGAATTTCACAGGTTAAGGTTTCAAGAGAGGAAAAGAAAATCATTGAACGCCTTAGAAAAGAACTGTAAACAAAACGCTGCTGCAAATGATCGAAATCGTATGCAGCAGCCGCTGTTTTTACATGCCGATTATACTATTAAACCGATTATACTATTAAATTAAATAGAAACATTTTTTTCAGACAATAATTTTTAAAAATGTCTTGCAGGATTTTAGCAGACTTAATATCCGGCCTTAATATGCCTCCATCCACTTTTTACAATTAAACGCATTTTAAATTCAATTGCAAGATTTATTAGTTTAAGATACCGCATCGGAAACAGGCTCCGGTGCACGGTAATGATACCCACGGTTATCTGTTTCGTATCTTATCCAGCGGTGATCTTCCTCGGGAATATATTGTTCGACAAATTCAACCATTTCCGTTGGATAATACATAATAAATTGGTGCTTTCCCGAGTAGTTTAAATACATATACTCGTACACATTCGCAAGAACTTCCTCATAATTTTCAAAATCTGTAACCTTATATCCACTGTCAGGATCGGTCACAAGTTCATAAAAATGGTAAAACGTGTATACGCCGCCGTCACAATAAAAATTATACGGACTTAAAAATGAGCGCATCGCTTCATCAACATCGTCATTAAAGAGCGCGTCTATCATCTCTTCTGAATACATATTATCATGCTCCCGAGAATAAAGCTCCACTTCCTCACGCGTAAGCGGCATTTCGTGTATCAAGATATACATAAGCGGAGGTTCATCCGGCGTACACCAAAGCATAGGATAGGGGTATTCCTTTTCAAACTTTGCGATAACTCTTGTGACATCATCAATACGAGTAATATAGAAATTCCTGTCTCCGGGTTTCCCTCCGATCACGCCTAAAGGAGGTGAAAACTTCAACTTTAGCTGATCAAAAGTTTCACCGCCCACTGCATTGGGATCTATTGGATCTGCAGAAGCTTCTGTATCAAAATTTGTTTCATTAACAGACACATCTTCCGTAACAGGATTATCCTCCGTATCAATTTGGTAAGTTTCTTTCGTATCAATATTATCAGCCGTATCAATTGTATAGGTATCTTTATTATTAACAACCGGGACACGAGATGAACACGAGAAAAGAACAGATAAGCATATAGCCGCTAATGCAACAAAAATATACTTTTTCATAATAAATTCTTTCTTAAAAATCAGATATTTTTATCGGACAAATTCGCATAGTTAAATTAATAATTAAATTTTATTACTACTTTTAATATTGAATAAAGGTTAAGCCAATATCGTTTACACAGTAAAGAGCAAGAGGATCAAAAGTATTCCATGCATAACGTGTGGAATATTGGTTGTTTCCGATAAAAACATCACTTCCGTCGGTTATCAGCGCCATATGAAGATGATATGATCCGGGCGAGCCGCTGTCTCCTGTTCTTCCAATCAATTCGCCTTTGGATATTTGATATGTAATAGAATTTAAATTTGAATTCGTATTTCCAACATCTTCTGCCAAATGTTGATAAAGAATCCGCAGTTTATTATTCGAATTATACACATACGCATCCGTTTCAATCACTGCATAATATCCGCATCCAAATGACGGATCATAATTATGTTTTACGCATCGTCCGGACGAAGCAGAATACAGGGCTGTTCTATTTGGAGCCGGAATATCAATAGCACTGTGAAAAGAATATGAACCAAGATCCCTGTAGCCATATGCAGACGATACACTTTTCGGTCCTACAGGCCAGGAAAAGCCAAGAGACTGGTAGTATTCTTCCGCGCGATTATAATCATAGTCGTATTCAATATACCACTGCTGAGATTCCGCACCCGTATCCGGTTTCAGCACAACATTTTCACCCGAATAATCCATAACATATCCCGGATTATCCCGGAACGATATTTTGTACGCGCTGTCCGGATCCGTATTTGAATGATATTCCGAAACCGCATAAACGCATAAAAGACAAGGCGTTCTTCGCTCGCTCCGTTATTAGTATATGTCCATACGCGGTTGCCGTTCCCTATTCCGCCGCAAACATCAAGAACTATTCCATAGCCGTTATAGCTGCATGTAGGAGAAGCTGTATAATATCTGCCTGAACTATTATAGACCAGTCTGAATTGCTGTGAATTACTTGATTGGTATTCTTCTTTTAGTTTTATCTGCTGACCACTGACGTTAAGACTGCTTTCAACCGTCATATATAGACCGTTTGCTTTATTTCGGAACTTGAATATCTGTTCAGGAACCGGTTCCAGATACCACTCTTGAAATGCAGAATTTCCAATTGACGCAAGCACAACTCTTGCATTGCTTGACGTCGAAGAATTTTCAATGCTCAATGCAAGATTAAGATTTCTTGCCGGCGACAGCTTATAAGTTCCGTTTTCCTGCCGCTTTATTCTCCATGTCTGTTCTGTCGCATATGCCCAATTGTATATTATCACCTGAGCTCCGGCAACACAGTTTGCTCTGCCGTCAAGCACCATATCGCCGCTTGAATATATACCCGCAGAAACAAGATCTGTATGAAGCACATACATACCTCCGCTGTCGTGAGATATCATCCAGTGCTCCGACGGATATTCTCCTTTCGGATATTGCTGCACCGGCGTTCCGTTTGTCGTACCGTTTCCGGAAATATCAAGATACATTCCGCTTCCTCGGTTTCTTAGACGATAAGTTCGTCCAACATCATAAGTAGAAATAGCGCTCATCGGCATAATCACCGATTCGTATTCATCAGACAATACGGCACTCTCTGACGATGCGGTGATTTCCGTAAGGGCTGTTATCTCCAAAGGAAATGACAGCACAACAGCAGACAAGAAAAACGCGAGTACCTTAAGCTTTGTTTTTTCTTGAAAAAACATCCTTTTATTTTGTGTCCTAAGGCATATCTATTTCATCTTACAGGTTATGAGCCTATATAAGATGCCGTATATATCTCTGTGTCCGTATTATTTAACAAAACCGTTGATTATGTATTTAGGTCATATAAATAAATATATGTTTTATATTTTTTACCAATTAGTTACTTTAAGTAAAATCAACAAGAAAAACAAATGCAATAGAGATTTCAACTACACTTGTAATATTTGTAATTTTTATTATATATTTTTTTCGATTTAATATCAATAGTTTTGCGCAAATTTATAATATTTTTTAAGCTATTGTGAGTTTTTTTGCATATAGCCTGAATCATTGTAATTTGACTTTATACTTATTAAATTTAGGATATATAAAATAAGAAAAAGCTTGACAACATCTCTTTTTTATGGTATATTATAGATACCTCGGCGAGGTTTTTTTGTTGTGCGCTTTTTTGTGTCGCGGCTTTCTGCGTCCGAGGGAGATATTATTATCGAAGGCATCGGGGACTTTGCTATGTAAATGACAAACACGCATACGGTTCCGGAGTGCCGCGAGGAAAGGAAAGGACAAGATATATGAGAGTCAAAGTTACCCTCGCATGCAGCGAATGCAAACAGCGCAATTACGACACTGCAAAGAATAAGAAAAACGATCCCGACAGAATTGAGATCAGTAAATACTGCCGCTTTTGCCGTAAGCATACTGTTCACAAAGAAACCAAGTAAGGAGGTTCCAGATGTCTGATATCGAGAAAAAGGAATCAGAGACCAAAAATGCTGCAGCTTCGGAAAAAGCAGATAAAAAGTCTGAAAAGTCCGTACAAAAAGCTGAAAAGGTCAAAAAAACTCCGCTAAGAAAACGCATCGCTAAGTCATTCCGCGAATACAAAAGTGAACTGAAGAAGATCGTCTGGTACAGCCGTGAACAGACATTTCACAGCACAATAGTTGTTCTCGTCAGTATTATCGTTTCCGCAGCAGTGATTGCGGTTGTGGATTTCAGTTTTTCACATCTTATTACGTGGCTCGGCTCACTTATATAATCGGTGACAAACAATGAGTGATTTCAGCGATTCAACCCCTGAGATAAGATGGTATATTGCTCATACTTATTCAGGATACGAGAACAAGGTTAAAGCAAATCTCGAAAAAATAATCGAGAACAGAGGACTGCAGAATGTAATCGTCGATGTGAAAATTCCGGTGCGTATAATTTCAGAAGATCCGGAAGACGTTTCTGCCTTATCGGAAGATATTGAATTTGAAGGCGATGAAACGAGCGAAGAAAACGCTGAGGCAGATAATACAGAAAAAGCGGTTCCTCCCGCAAAAAAAATAACCGAGGAAAAGATTTTCCCGTGTTATGTGTTTGTCAAGATGATAATGAACGATGAAACATGGCATATAGTGCGTAATATACGCGGTGTAACCGGTTTTGTCGGCCCTGGTTCAAAGCCGGTGCCGTTGTCAGAAGAAGAAGTTTTGGCAATCGGCGAGCTTGAAGAAAAAACAGTTATAAATCTGAATTACAAAGTCGGCGACAGTGTAAAAATCATTTCGGGATTTCTCAAGGATTTCGTCGGAGTTGTTGAAGACATTTCCGAGGATAAAAAGAAAATTAAGGTTCTCGCTTCGATGTTCGGGCGTGATACTCCTGTTGAGCTCGATTCCAATGAAGTAGCTCCGCTTGAAAATTAATTCGGGATTATTCAGATTGTCAGTTGTCAACTGTACGCTTTCCTGCCGCAATCGGCAGATAAATGCGTTGCCGCCGTTTTCTCTCAATTGAGATTCGGCACGTGGGAGGGAGAAAATTTTTAATCTCCCGTTTTATATGCGGCGTCTGCCGCAAAACCGTTCTTGCGGTTTACCACGATTTCGGAGGTGTAATTAAAAATGGCAAAAAAAGTACAAGGTTATATAAAACTCCAGCTTAACGCCGGAAAAGCTACTCCGCAGCCCCCTGTCGGTCCTGCCCTCGGTCAGTACGGCGTAAGCATTGCAAACTTTACAAAGGAATTCAATGAACGCACAAAAAATCAGATCGGTCTCATTATCCCTGTTGTTATAACGGTTTATGCCGACCGCTCATTCACATTCATTACAAAGACTCCCCCCGCTCCTGTTCTTATCAAAAAGGCATGCGGTATTGAAACAGCGTCCGCAAGACCTCAGGCTGACAAGGTTGCCAAGCTTACAAAGGAACAGCTCAAGCAGATAGCGGAAACCAAAATGCCTGATCTTAATGCAGCTTCGCTTGAAGCAGCTATGAGTATGATCGCCGGAACAGCCCGCAGCATGGGCGTTACCGTCGAGGAATAAGCGAAGGAGGATTAAGATAATGAATAAAGGTAAAAAATATATCGAAAGCGCAAAGCTTATCGATAAAGCTACTATATATGAGCCGGCAGAAGCTCTTGATCTCGTCTGCAAAACTGCCCGTGCAAAATTCGATGAAACAATTGAAATTCATGTTCGTCTCGGCGTTGATTCACGTCATGCTGACCAGCAGGTGCGCGGAGCTGTAGTACTCCCTAACGGAACCGGCAAAAACGTACGTGTTCTCGTATTCTGCAAGGGCGATAACGTAGCTGCAGCGCAGGCGGCAGGGGCCGACTATGTCGGAGCAGAAGAATACGCCGAGAAAATTCAAAAAGAAAACTGGTTTGACTTCGACGTCATTATAGCTACCCCCGACATGATGGGAGTTATCGGCCGTCTCGGTAAAATTCTCGGTCCTAAGGGACTTATGCCTAATCCCAAAGCCGGAACTGTTACAACAGACGTTGCCCGCGCAGTAAACGATGCCAAAGCCGGAAAAATTGAGTACCGTCTTGACAAGACCAACATAATCCACTGCATAATCGGTAAAGCCTCTTTCGGGGCTGAAAAGCTGAGTGAAAATTTTGAAGCCCTCCTCGGAGCTATAATCAAAGCTAAACCGGCGGCTTCAAAGGGTCAGTATATCCGCAGCTGTGTAATTGCTTCTACGATGGGACCGGGTATAAGAGTCAGCACGTCAAAAATCGGCTGATTTTTGATATAAATCAGCTATAATAAAAATCATGTCTGAACAAAACCCGGACATAATCACTTTATATAAATAATATTGGCAGGATTTTGCCGGGAACGCAGCTGTGAAAAAATCGCGGCTATACGTTACTTGCTGAATCCTGCCATACTTATTACTTATTTTGCAAGCTCATAAAGAGCATTCAAATTACAATACCAAAAAGTACATGCCATCGACAATTCCCTGCAAACTATGTCTGCGGCATATTCAAAAAGGAGCATGAGTATCTTGAATAAAATTAACTGCGATTTGATAATTGTCGGCGCCGGACCTGCCGGAATCTTCACCGCGCTTGAGCTTATACGCCGTGAAAAGAAAAAACACATAGTTATTGTAGAAAAAGGACTTCCGATCGAAAAAAGACGCTGTCCCAAAAGTCAAACTCAAAAATGCATAAGCTGTAAACCTCATTGCCATATTACCACCGGTTTCTCCGGTGCAGGGGCATTCTCAGACGGAAAGCTATCTCTGAGCTGCGAGGTAGGCGGAGATTTACCGCAGCTTATTGGCGAGGATATTGTACAGAATACAATTGATTATACAGATAAAATCTATCTTGAATTCGGCGCCGATACAAAAATCGAAGGAATAGGAAACAGCGACGAAGTAAAAGAAATAAGAAAAAGAGCCATTGTAGCAGGACTAAAACTTGTAGACTGTCCGATACGACATTTGGGAACCGAGCACGCACACGAAATTTATTATGCAATTGAGCAGTATCTTCTGAAAAATGGTGTCGAAATGCTGTTTGAGCATGAATGTACAAATCTTAAAATTTCAGACGGCAAGTGCCTCGGCGTATATGTGCGCAATAAGAACAATGATTTTGAAATCTGTGCCAATCATACCGTCGTGGCAACAGGGCGCCGCGGTGCCGATTGGCTTGAACGTATATGCGCTGAACACGATATCGCACATCAGCCCGGAACCGTGGACATCGGCGTTCGGGTAGAAGTGAGAAATGAGATCATGGAAAAAGTGAATCGTGTACTCTATGAAAGCAAACTTATAGGATATCCGCGTCCGTTTAAAAACAAGGTCCGCACTTTTTGTCAGAATCCCGGAGGAATTGTCAGCCAGGAAAACTACGATAATGATCTTGCAGTTGTAAACGGGCACTCGTATAAGGATTTTAAGACCGATAATACAAATCTCGCAATTCTTGTATCCCATAATTTTAACCAGCCCTTCAATCAGCCGATTTCATACGCTCAGAAAGTAGGAGAACTTACAAACATGCTGGGCGCAGGACATATTCTTGTTCAACGCTACGGAGACATAATCGACGGCAAACGCACATGGCCGAAAGAACTTGCTCAATCAAATCTGCGTCCGTCCTTAAAAGACGCCGTTGCAGGAGATATTACCGCCGCGATGCCCTATCGTGCCATGATCAACATTCTCAGCTTTATTCAGGCGCTTGATCAGGTAGTTCCGGGATTTGCTTCTACGGAAACTCTTCTGTATTCTCCGGAGCTCAAATTTTACAGCAACCGTATAAAAATGGATCAGAATTTTAATACAAGCATCGAAGGGCTTCATTGCCTCGGAGATTCCAGCGGCTGGACAAGAGGGCTTATGATGGCGTCTGTAATGGGAGTGCTTATGGGACGCTCTCTCGACTGACAATATGCATAAGTTTGTTTCATTTGCTAAGATTAATATAAAAAAAGTAACAGGTGATAAAAAACTTTATCTCCCCCTGTTATTATTGGCTGACGAACAAGAAGATATGATCGGCAGATACATCGAAAAGGGTACAATGTATATACTGGAGCATGGTGGACTAAAATGCGAGTGTATTGTTGCCAATGAAGGCGGCGGAATTCTTGAAATTAAGAATATCGCTACCGTTCCAGAGCATCGCGGAAAGGGATACGGCAGGATAATGATTGACTTTATTTCTGCGAAATATAAAAAACAATATTCGGTTTTACAAGTCGGAACCGGCGATAGTCCGCAGACTATTCCCTTCTATGAAAAGTGCGGTTTTTCACGCTCGCACATTATTCAAAATTTCTTCACCGATAATTATGATCACCCAATATATGAATGCGGCATAAAACTGCAGGATATGATTATTATGCAAAAAAAATTAAGTAAATATTAAACGATATAACAAAACCCTTATGCAGGTAAATAAATTTGACCGCTTAAAATACAAAAAAACACATAATACAATAATATAAAAATAAAAGTTTCCGCCGAATATAAAATGAATCCCAAAGGTCAGAAAAACTTTTGGAGATACATATCAATAACACGGCGGAAACTTTTTCATTATATTATAAAACAAAAAACATTATAAACATGTTTATACAGTTAATTAATACCGGAGCAAAAAAGCAAGTGAAACTTGACGTCTGTCCACTAAACACAAGATGTCATGACAAAAGATGTATATCTTTTTCTCAATTAAATAAGGAACAAATCCACGTCATAAGGCGTTCCTCCAATTGATTGGGCTGTACCGCTGCCGGAAAAAGAAAGAGGAATCTACCGCCTGAGAGGAAAACGTCTTACGGGCGCGGACGTCCGGCTTTTAGTTATAAATCGCTCATTATTTAAAATACAATTCTACGATAAAATTAACAAATATAACTTTATCAATCAGACTTCGGGTCAGACGAAAGCATTGCATCAAGTACAGCCGCTGCATCTTCTATACATCTAAGACACGGGCGCTTCTTATAAAATTCTTCGTCCCGTTTAGTCGGTATCGGTGAAGAATCACTGACAATCCCTTTTAAAATATCCCGGCACACAATTGAGCCGTGCAGCTTTTTAAATTCTTCGGCCAAGGACTGAATACGAGCATAATGCGAACATTTTATCTCATAATCTCCGGGCCTGTCATATCCCCAAAACACTCCCGCGGCCATAAACATTCCGCTTACAGCGCCGCAAACTTCGCGAAGTCTTCCCATGCCCCCGCCAAAAGACGATGATAGCTTAAGTGCAGTATGCTTATCTAAGCCCATTATATCATTAAAAGCAAGAAAAACAGACTGACTGCAATTATATCCTTCAAGAAAAAGGTCTCCGGCTATCTTGCTGTGATCTTTAT
Source organism: uncultured Eubacteriales bacterium (assembly GCA_905205065.1). Classification (GTDB taxonomy): domain Bacteria; phylum Bacillota; class Clostridia; order Oscillospirales; family CAG-272; genus UMGS911. The sequence goes on from CAJLCI010000007.1 coordinate 32,253, forward strand.
GCTCTCCTGTAATAAACGAATACAACTGAAGCGAATTTGAAGCAATCGCAGCCGCGCCGCTTTTCCTGAGGAAATCACGTGAACGAAAGCCCCAATCAACAGAAATACAGTCCACACCGGCATTTTCCGCAGTCATTATATCAACATCTGAATCTCCAATATATACCGATTCCTCACGCCTGTACCCGAATGACCGCAAAAGTTCGTTCACCGAATCAGGAGCCGGCTTTCTTCTTATCCCTTCGCGTTCACCTACCGCCGCGTCAAAGATTCCGGAAAAATATTTTTCGCAAAGCCTTCCAACCGCATAATCAGCCTTATTGGAAACGACAGCAAGGTGCATTCCGATGCCTTTCAGCTGTTCAAGCATGTTTGTTATTCCGTCGTACGCTTTAGTCTTATCTTCACAGTGACAGCGGTAAAAATCTGTAAAACAGGAATGTACCTTATTAATTTCCGCTTCCGGTGTACAGTCAGGCACTCCAAGCTCAATCAGCCGACGTATTCCGTTTCCGACAAACTGTCTGACCTCATCCTTTGAACGCTCTGGGTAACCTCTGCTACGAAGAGCATAGTTCAGCGCATCGGTTAAATCATCCAGCGTATCAAGTATGGTTCCGTCAAGGTCAAATATAGCAAACTTATATTTCATTTTCTATCAGTCCTTTTCAATAGTTGCAAAGCACGTGTTTTTAATTATATCTCTTTCCCGTGTCCTTTTCAATAGCATATGCAAAAAATATATTGAATTATTGCGCCATATCCTTGACAAATATTATGAAATAGTTTATTATTAGATAAACTTTTTAATACAGCCAAAAGGAAGTGGATATAATATATGGAAAAGAAAAAGATATACTGCGGATGGGGTAGGCGTGAAATTACTCCGCCAAAGCCAACGCCGCTTCAGGGACAATTTAATCTTCGTATTCCCACACATACTAACGATCCTCTGTACGCCACAGCGTTCGCTGTATGCAACGAAGGAGAAAAACCGATTGTATGGTGCAGTGTAGATATAGTTGAAATACTTGTTGAAGCAACCGAGGAAATTGCGGCTGAAATCGCCAAGTCTGTACCGGATTTTACGCGCGGACAATTGATAATAAGTACAATTCACACTCATACCGGACCGCATCTTTTTTCCGACGCAATGGAATTTATGTGGGGCGACGCATTTAAACTCGTAACTCCGGAAGGCTGTATGACACCCGAAGAATACCGTTTAAAATACTTTGTCCCGTTAGTTGCCGCCGCATGCACAGAAGCACTGAATTCACTCTCGCCGTCAGGTGTAGCTTCTGAACTCGGACATGCTGTTTTGGGACACCCCAGACGTGTTTCCTACAGGGACGGAAGCTCGGTAATGTACGGAAACACTGACGATTACGGGTTCGATTGCCTCGAAGGCTGCAACGATAACGGCGTTGAGCTTCTGTATGTTTTCGATGATCATGATCAATTAAATGGAGCTGTCGTAAACTTTCACTGCCCCGCCCAGGTTCTCGAAATGAATGAATATTTCTCAGCTGATTTTGTAGGATATTTCCGTATGCAGCTTGCAAAAAAGCTCGGCAGAGAACTTCCGATCCTTGCGATAATAGGTAATGCGGGCAATATTGCGCCGAGAGATCTTGTCAGACGTAACCGCGGAGAACCGGATATGCACGAAATTCCCGGAGCTATAGAGCTTGGCCGACGCCTGTGCGTATGCTTCTTCGAACATATAGAACATGCGCAGAATCATATCGTACATGAGGCTGAGTTTGGTCATAAATTTGATGTTCTTCAGCTTCCGATGCGCACCGTAACGGTCTCTGAATACAATGACGCAAAAAAAGCTTACAATATAATTCTCGAAAAGGTCGGCGGAACAGTCGAAGCCCTCCAAAATGCCGACGCCGCAACAAAAATGGATTCAAGCTGGCATGCCGGCATAATAAAACGCTACGAAAGGCAGCAAAAATGTACCATATATGATACACCGGTACACGCACTCAGAATCGGAGACTGCGCTTTTGTTACAAATCCGTTTGAGCTCTATATAGAATACAGCCTTCGCATGCGTGCACGCTCAAAGGCCGAGCATACCTTTACAGCTGAGCTGACAGACGACTGTGCGGCATATTTGCCGACTCCTAATGCGGTCGCATCAAAGAGTTATTCCGCAATGGTTTCAAACTGTATGGTAACCTGCGAAGCCGGAGAGCTTCTCACTGAGATTTCCATAAGAATGATTAACAGTATGTGGGAATAAAAACTATTAAAAAATACTATTAAAAAATCCCACTCGGCCACATTTCATAAAATACTTATTCTCAAAAGCCAAGAAAGGCATGGTCTTAAACATGAACAGTAATTATCAGGAATTAATGCAAAAAGAAGCGTTTATATGCGATATGGACGGAGTTATATATCATGGAAACAAGCTCCTGCCCAATGTTCATGAATTTGTTTGCTGGCTCCAGAATAACAACAAAAAGTTTTTATTTCTTACAAACAGCAGTGAACGTTCCCCTCGTGAACTCGCGCAAAAGCTTGAACGAATGGGACTTTCTGTAAGTGAAGACCATTTTTATACGAGCGCTCTCGCTACTGCGTCATTTCTGAAAAATCAAAAACCGGGAGGAAGCGCGTATGTAATAGGCGAACCGGGACTGGTAAATGCAATATATGAAGCCGGGCTTTCGATGAACGACTATAATCCTGATTATGTTGTATTCGGAGAAACACGTTCTCTGAGCTACGAAAAAATTGAACATGCATCCAGACTTGTTCAAAAGGGCGCAAAGCTAATCGGTACAAACACGGATTTAACCGCTCCTTCCGAAAAGGGAATCATTCCAGCATGCAGAGCATTAATTGCCCCTATCGAGATGACTACCGGAAAGGCTGCGTACTATATCGGAAAACCAAACCCTCTTATGATGCGCCATGCGCTTCGCAGAATAAATTGTGAATCAAAGAATGCTGTAATAATCGGAGACCGCATGGATACAGATATCATAGCGGGTATTGAGAGCGGACTCGATACAGTACTCGTATTATCCGGAGTTACTACGCCCGAAACCATCAATCTTTTCCCATATTGCCCAAAATACATTTTCCCTAATGTGGGAAGCATAATAGGTCTGGAGTAAAAACTGACGGGATGTTGTAAAACCGGTAAAATCTGCGCTTTATCCCATACGATCGTTGCTCTATGACGTTTCCCTGTGCTGTCATCCTCTACAAAGAAAGTTCACCGTCTAACAGATGGTGAACTTTTTGTTTGCCGCAGGCGCGCAGGCAAAATTAACTTTTAAAAAATTGCTGAATTTTTTTATTGATAAGAATTGATAAGATTCGAATTTCTATTTAATCAGTGTCGCGGCGGTTGTATATCAATCAAAGACAAAAAACACGCCTGCAGAGGCGGGCAATACCTTTTCTTATCTATATTTTATTGCATCAAATTCATATATTTGAATTCGTCCGCATAAAAATTGAAACAAGCATAAAATACTTTTTAATAATAAAAAATCGGACGGAGGCCAAATACAAATGTTTGTCAATATCTATAAACCTGAAGGAATGCTTATCGGAACTGAAGAAAACCGCGAATTTCTGTCATCACAAACAGGCATAGAACGCGCCGCAGCAGGCGGAAAAATACTTGAGGGAATTGCAGTCATGTGCGATGGAGACATGACTCTTACTGTGGATCTCGGATGTATGAAAGGAATAATCCCCAAATCCGAGGCCGCATATATTCCGGACGGAAATGAACTTAAAGATATAGCTGTAATTACAAGGGTTGGAAAAGCCGTGTGTTTTCGGGTTCTTGCTATTGAACGGGATGAAAACGGACATCCGTATGCCGTACTGTCAAGACGTGCAGCCCAGCTAGAATGTCTGAACTGTTATCTGTCATCTCTTGAAGAGGGAGATATTATTCCGGCAAGAGTGACTCATCTCGAACACTTCGGTGCGTTTGTCGATATCGGCTGCGGTATAGTATCGCTTCTTTCGATTGACTGTATTTCCGTTTCAAGAATCTGCCACCCCAAAGACCGGTTTTACATCGGAATGAATATAAAAGCAATAATTAAAAGTATGGAATATGATAGTAACGGCTCTCTCGTACGTGTTTATGTTTCACATAAAGAGCTCCTCGGAACGTGGCAGGAAAATGCCGACCTTTTTTCGGCAGGACAAACGGTATCGGGAATTATACGGAGCATTGAAGAATACGGAATTTTTGTGGAACTGACTCCCAATCTTGCAGGTCTGTCCGAATATCGTGACGACGTAGTAATCGGTCAGACTGCGGCCGTATATATAAAAAGTATAATTCCGGAAAGAATGAAAATTAAGCTTGTCCTGATCGATTCATACAAAGGTGATCTCCAGATTCCAAAAATGCATTATTACATAAATGACAAGACAGAAACACATATTGATTACTGGAGGTATTCTCCCCCCTGCTGTCCCCGTGTTATAGAAACCAGCTTTTTGCCATCCGACAGCGAATCGGAGTTAAGAATATAAAAGTTTGCTGTCCTCAACTCATGCATTAAACTGACGCCGCAAAACGACGTCGGTTTTCTTATTGTCAAAAAAATGACAAAACATGAAAAAGTATTGACAAATGTATTTCAGTAAGATAAAATATAGTTATACTGATAAAAATAAATGACAGCTACTGTTTCGACAGAGGTATGATAAAGTAATTTTTGTACGCCAAAGTATTTTTTTGTATAGTATCGGACAGGCAGATTAGCATAATAAATATATTCTAATGAAAGGAAGAAATGATAATCAATGAAAGGATTCCGAAAAATGCGTAAAATTATGGCGCTCGGACTTGCGCCGGCTTTATTAATAGGCATTGTGCCAGCGCCGACAGCTCTTGCATCATCACAGAACAGCGATGAAGCTGCTAAGACTTCTGCATATGGGCTAACGGATGATTATGTGCTGTTTGATTTTACAGAAAAGGAAATAATGAAAACCTCTGAAAATTCGGAGGAAGGCATTTTCTGGACTGCCCCGACCGACGGAGCCGGACATCAGACTTTCCGATTTGTGGAAAATGAAGAAGACGGCTGTTACTATGAATTTACAAATTCGGACGGCAAGGATGATCCGTTTTTTATGGGCACTCTGGGAACACGGGCTTTCAGTTCAGAATACAAATACGCAAAATTAATGTACAGAACAAACAGCACAGGAAAGACAAGCCTATATTTTTGGGGTTCTGACGAAAAAGGACTGTCAGGAGATACATCCGTAAGCTTTACAAAGACATGCGATGGAAACTGGAATACCGAAGTAACGGATTTATCCACAAATAAATACTGGTCAGGAAATATACTGATGTTCAGATTGAATACAATAAAGAACACCGCAAATGCCGGAGATACTTTTGATCTTCGATACATAGCTCTTTTTAAGACAAAAGAAGAGGCTGACGCTTATGAATTTATAAAGGGGGCTAATTTCGCAATCGCCAAAGACGTGTATGATCTGGGAGATCAGATTGATATATCCTATCTGAATACATCATCCGGAGATTGGTTTGGTCTCTTTGCCGCCGACGCAGATCCTGCCTCGGCGAAACCGGTTGCAAGAGCTGATGCAGTAGCTACCGAAAAAGTAAAATCTCTTACTTTAATTTCAGAAGAAGATAATCTGCCTGTCGGAGATTACAAAATATGCCTTATGGACTCTAATAACCAAATATTACGTCAACGGAATATCAGCGTAATCAGAATGGCAGATTACAGTAAGCTATATGAGATTCTTGAACAGGTACAGGATCATTCATATTATACAGACGACACCATTGCCGTTTTTGAAGAAGCATTGTCCAATATTGAATATAATCTTTCTACCTCCGATCAGATCAGACTTGACACGCAGATTTCAGCTGTTGAAAACGCTTTCATGGAATTAAAGCTGAGGGACGCCGATTATTGGGATGTAGAATCTGCGATAGCAAAAATTCCGGGAGATCTGACTGTCTATACTGATGAAAGTATAGCGGCACTCAGACAAGCGCAAAATTCGGTTGAATACGGAAAAACAATAGATAAACAAAACGAAGTAGACGAATATGCTCTTGCGATATATTCGGCTATCAATAATCTGGTACGCAAAGAAAATGCCGTATCTACAAGCACAAACTATTCTGAAATAAACGGAGCTCTGGCAGGTGTAGATGATTTGGGGAGAGTTCTCCCGATGAATGATACCGTTCCAAATAGCCGTGAAGGCGAGAGATACGTCGGAATATTCTATTTTCTCTGGCAGGGACAGCACGGAACGTCTGGTCCTTACGATAACAGTAAGCTTGAAAATATTGAAGGCGCTCTGAGTTCCGAGTCGGGATGGATTGAAGCCGGCGGCGGAGCTGTCGGTAGCCATCATTTCTGGGGTGAACCGCTTTTCGGATATTACACTTCCGATGACGAATGGGTTATGCGCAAGCATGTCCAGATGCTGACCGACGCCGATGTGGATTTTCTGGTATTTGACGCCACTAACGGTTATACATATGCAAAACAAGCTCTGAAACTGATGAGTATTCTGGACGAATATCAGAAAGACGGATGGGATGTTCCTCAGGTTGTGTTTTATACCAATTCCAATTCCCGGCAAACTATGACAGCAATATATAATGATATATATAAGGCACATCCGGAATACAGCGGTCTTTGGTTCAACTGGGACGGAAAACCTATGATTATAGGAGATGAGTCAGCTGCAACCGCGGAAGTCAAATCCTTTTTCAGGATAAAAGCTAATCAATGGCCGAATGAGGATAAAAAAGACGACGGATTCCCGTGGATGGAATTCAGTCGCTCTCTGACAGACAACGCTGTTTACGGTCTAAACGGAATACGTGAAATAATGAATGTTTCAATTGCCCAGCATTCCAGTACCACACGTTTCAGCGCAACAGCATGGTACGGAGCCAACGACCGCAGCAGAAGCTGGCACAACGGATCCAATGACACATCTGACGGTGCAGTAAACATGGGTTACAATTTTGCAGAGCAATGGGAATATGCCATAGCTAAAGATCCGCAGATGATTTTTATAACCGGATGGAACGAATGGGTAGCGCAGCGTCAGAACGGCATCGCCGGCGAGCCTATTGTATTTGTAGACTGCGCAAATGAAAACAATAGCCGTGATGCTGAGCCTATGAAGGACGGATTCGGAGACAATTATTACATGCAGATGATTAATTATATCCGTATGTATAAAGGCACGGATCCGAAAGTTAACATCGGAAGCAACAATACAATTGATATAAGCGGAAGTTTCGATCAATGGAACAGTGATAATATTACTGCGCAATACAAGGATTACTCCGGCGACACAGCATACCGAAACTCCGTTGGCTTCGGACTGAAAGTTTACAGAAATTACACCGGACGCAATGATATTCAGAATATGAAGGTTGCCAGGGATACCAACAATATTTACTTCTATGTAGATACAGCAGACAGTATTACCGAACCTACGGAACACTGGATGACACTATTTATAAACACCGGCAATGAAAACCATGAAAACTGGAAAGGCTATGATTATGTGCTTAACCGCACAGCTCCCGAAAACGGAAAAGCTGTTCTTGAAAAGTACGACGGTGAAAACTGGATAAGAGTAGCTTTGGTTGACATGAAGGTAGAAGATAACAAACTGATGTTGTCTGTTCCTCGCACATTACTTGAGTTGGAATACGGCAAAGTAAACGCTTTAAATCTGCAGTTCAAATGGGCAGACAACTATCAGACGGAAGATGACATCTGGACATTCTATGAAGACGGCGATGCTGCCCCGTACGGACGTTTGAATTATGTTTTCAGCGGAGCGGATGAAACTTCAGTAAACTATGATCTTAACGGTGACGGAAAACTAAACTCGAAAGATCTTGTTCGCTTAATGAAATATATTTCAGCCGACGGAAACGGCATTGAGGTGTCGGCAAGCACAGATATAAACGGCGACGGAGTAACAAACGCCAAGGATATAGTCCGTTTGATGAAACACCTTGCCGACGCAGAATAAAATTCTTATGATTATCGAAAAAAATCAGATTTAAGAGACTTCATTATTCAGATAACGGGCTTATAAATACTTTCATATAATTTTGGGGTGCAATTTCCGAAAGAAATTGCACCTTTTTAGTTATGCTCTCAATACACATTTACACAAATTTTTGAATTATTTCAATTATCGTATTTCCCCAAGCAACAAAAAAATGAATTGATAATACATAAAAAGCAGCATAACATTTTTAACGGCAAAAAGAATTTATCAGTTTATTTGTCAGAAAGAATAATTTCATTGCACATTTATTAATCAAGAAATTGAATTTTTATAAATATTATGATATTATAAATACAGAACAATATTGTACCATTCAGGTTAAAATTAATTTTAACAATTAAAAAGAGAAAGAGGAGAAAAATGAAAAGATTTCTTTCAGTTTTAATGGCCGCGCTTATGTTGACGACGTTATCCGCATTTGGCATATCAGCTGAAGAAAAACCTCAAATGACTGTTTCAACAGTTGAAGCAAACATAGGGCAGACAGTTACAGTCAACGTAATTGTATCCGGAAATCCCGGAATGTGTGCAGCGGCATTAAAGCCAGTATATGATAAAACAGCACTTGAACTTGTTGAAATGAAGTTCAACACGGCCCTTTTCAGCGGTAATGTAAAATATGGAGTAAAAGCGGTATGGAGCGCAAGTGCAGACAACGTAAACAACGGAATATTCCTAACATTGACGTTTAAAGTACTTGACAATGCTAAAATAGGGATATCTGAAGTAACAATTGATAATACAGATGGTTATCTTAACTACGGAGCAGTGTGCAACAGAAAGGAAGAAAATATAAAATATAAGGTAGTAAGCGGAGGAGTAAATATAATCGAACCGAATCCTCCCACAATGACTGTATCGACAGAGAATTGCTTTCCGGGAGATACAGTCACAGTATCTGTATCACTTTCAAATAACCCGGGAATTATGGCGGCTGCATTAAAACCCGTATATGATGATTCGGTACTTGAACTTATTGATATGAAGTTCAACACCGCTCTTTTCAGTGGTAATGTAAAATACGGGGTAAAAGCAGTATGGGCTGCAAGCGCAGACAATGTAAACAACGGCGAATTCTTAATATTAACGTTTAAAGTACTTGACAGCACAGAAGGCTTTACAGATGTATCGGTTCAATATTCTTACGGAGATATCTGCAACTTCAACACAAAGGTCGTAAACTTTATAGTAACAGCCGGAGGAGTAAATATATCCAAAAAACCGGGTGACGTAAATGGAGACAATTCCTTGGATGCCCGCGATCTTTCCCGTCTTATGAGACTTATAGCCGATGATAAGGGATTCGATGACCCGGAATGTATAAATGCAGATGTAAACGGCGACGGTACAGTCAACGCTAAAGACATTGCCCGCTTAATGAAGCTCATTGCAGAATCCGAGTAATTTAACTGATCACAGCTAAATAGTATATTTTAATAAATTTGTGTTAAATTTATAAACTCAAAATGGGGTGTCATATTAAGACAACCCCATTTTTACTTTCTAATTGCTCAGACCAATACTAAATTATACAATTTGTCATTTGACAATATTGGAATATACACGATAAAAATTATCAACTTCATTCTTAGTATTGAAGATACTAAAGCTCACCCTTACAGCTCCATATTCCGGAGTTCCAAGTGTCTTATGAGCAAGCGGCGCACAGTGCAGTCCGGCCCGAACACAAATTCCGGCCTTTTCAAGTTCTCCCGCCAGCTGTTCAGAGCTCATATCAGCATAATTAAAAAGTACCGTTCCGCCTATTTTTTCCGGCATATATACCTTCGTATTCCGAACGCTTGTAAGCATCTCGGTAAGCCTTTTTCCAAGCACGCATTCATGTGCATATATCTCTTCTGCGCCGCGGATCTTTACAAAATCAATCCCTTTTTTTAGAGCACCAATAGCTGGTGTAGACATCGTTCCGGCCTCAAATCGTTCGGGAAGTGTTGACGGCATATTTAGATCAATCGATGCGACTCCGCTTCCTCCTTCAATTATCGTCGAAAGAAAATCAGCTGATGAAGCCGCTTTATCTCCGAATATAACAAAACCGCTTCCCTGAGGACCATATAAGCCCTTATGTCCAGCAGAACAAAGCGCGTCAATACCAAATTTCTGAATATCAATTTCCGCGCATCCGGCTGTCTGAGCCGAATCTACAACAAAATAAAGAGGATTTCTTCCGTGAACAGAAGAATTGCCGATAAAACCGCGCCTGTGATTGATCTCTTTTACAAGTGCTCCGATTTTTTCTATGGGAAGTCTCAATCCGCAGATATTAGATCCATGGTTTGCGACTATAATTCTTGTTTTCGGCGTAATCAATCTTTTTATATCACTAATTACTTCCTCGTCGCTTACTCCGGATTTATATATTCCATAGTGTATATTCTTCTTTGAAAGTGCCGCCACGGGGCGCAGTACCGAATTATGCTCAATATTCGAAATAAGGATACCGCATCCGGGGCGGGAAAACGCTTTAATTGCTATATTAAGTGCGTAAGTGTCGTTATAGGTAAAAACAACATTTTCAGGATGATCGCTTCCGAACATCTCCGCCACAGCACATCTGCAATCATATATTTTCTCCGAAGCCGCAAGCGCCATCCTATGACTGCCGCGGCCCGGGTTTCCATATTCACCGGAAACAATTCCTAAAAGCTCCCTGTAAACCTCCGGCGGCTTAGGCCAGCTTGTAGCGGCATTATCAAAATATATCAATACTTCTCACCGCCCGTTTTGATAACCTCTGAATAACGAATCCCGTTTCCAGAGAGAAGAGCAACAGCATCCTTTGTATATCGGCAATCCAATACAATTCCGTAAGCGCATCCGTGCCTTGTCATAGACGGAGCAAGATGTGTTACGGAAGACACAATATTATTTTGTCCGAAAAGCTTTTGACCTTTTAAAGCAAAAGTCATTGAGCCAACCGCAATTATACATTTTTCACCGTATTCTTTCATTTAACTTCATTCCCTTCTTTTATCGCCCGTTGTCTGAATTTCCTCAGAATCGTTCTTCCCTGCCCCATAAACAGATTATCAACGGCTGCCTTTTACCACTCTTTTATCAGGACTCACCGGCGACTGTTCTCCCGGAAATAAGCAGACAATGAAGCCGCTTCTCCTAAGACAGTATATGAAATAAATACCTCCTTCGTGACACTCTTTCAACACCGAGCAGTATTGAGTCAACACAAGATTTCCAAAAGAAACTAAAGAAAATGACTTGAAAAACTTTACAAGCTATGATATAATTGCTTAGACAGAAAAATTAACTAAAAAACTGCATATTCGCACATATTAAAAGGAGATTAATAATGCAGATTGTACGCGAACTTATCGAGCGTTATCTTCCGGGACATAGCAACGAATTTATAATTGAGGCTATTCCGCCCGAAAATGGTCACGATACATACGAGCTGGACGCGTCAGACGGAAAAATTATTCTGCGCGGAAATAACGCGGGATCGGTTTCCGCGGCACTTGGCTGGTATATTAAATATACCATGAACGCAAATATTTCATGGTGCGGAAAGCGAATTCCCGTTTTTGAAAAAGGAAAGCTTCCGATGCCAAAACCATATCGGAGGGTTATAGAACAGGAGTTCCGCGTATATATGAACTACTGCACCCATTCCTACAGCGCCGCCTGGTGGAATTGGGACCGATGGGAATATGAAATAGATATGATGGCGCTGAACGGTATTAATATGCCTCTTGCTATTACGGGAACAGAATCTGTTTGGTACGCTACGCTTATCGATCTGGGATTCACCGACGAAGAAGCGCGCGATTTTCTTGCTGGCCCCGCATTTCTCGCGTGGCAGCTTATGACAAATCTTGAACATCACGGCGGACCGCTTCCGATGAGTTGGATTAAATCTCATGAAGAGCTGGGTAAAAAAATACTTGAAAGAGAACTCGCTTTCGGTATGAAACCAATTCAGCAGGGATATTCAGGATTTGTCCCTAATTTAATGAAGAAGAAATTCCCGGAGGGTAAATTTTTAACAAAGAAAACCTGGAATAATATCGGCGTAACCACAGAAATCGATCCGCTTGATCCCCTCTTCAAAAAAATCGGAACCGCCTTTATGAGAAACCAGAAAAAAATTTTCGGCACTTATGGCTACTACGCGTGCGATCCGTTTCACGAAGGAGAACCTCCTGTCGATGGAACAGAATATCTGAATAATGTGGGCAAAACAATTTCAGAGCTTTATGCGTCGTTTGACGAAAAATACACATGGGTTATGCAGGCGTGGTCAATAAGAGAGGATATAGTCAAGGCTGTTTCTCCCGAACATTTGCTGATACTTGACCTCGACTGTCAGTTTCCCGTATGGCATGACGGTTATTGGGGTTATAAATATATTGTCGGCCGGCTTCATAATTTCGGAGCTCGTATGAGCAGCCTGCACGGAGATATGCATCTTGCAGCATCCAACGGATTCAACAAAGCAAAAAATTATGCCCCGGCGGCATGCGGCACGGGCCTGTTTATGGAGGGAATCGGACAGAATCCTGCGTTCTATGATCTAAGCCTTGAAATGCTAACCAGATCGGACTCTGTCAATCCCTATGAATGGGTAGAAAAATACATAGAACGCCGTTATGGAGTTTCCGGACGCCAAGCGGAAAATGCAAAAAAAGCATGGAAGCTTCTTCTTGACCATGTTTATGTTCCCAACACCGATTATACAGAAAGAGGAACTGTACTCTGCACGCGTCCGTGTCTCAGACTTCGCGGAACGGGACCTCAGGATTCTTTTGAAATTCACTATGATAACAGGATTTTACTTGATGTTATCGCCCTTCTCCGCTCTGTTCCGTCTGAAACAGAAGGACTTACATACGATATAAACGATTTTTGCCGTCAATTACTTTCTAATTATGCTCAAAAACTCTATGCCAAGGTTTCATCTTCTTATATTGAAAAACGTTTTGACGAATTTAAAAAGTACAAAGATGAATTCTTAGAACTCCTTGATGATATTGACAAAATGCTCGCATCACGTCCGGAATGGACAATCCAGAAATGGATTTCCGATGCCCGCGCGCTTGGTACTACTCCCGAAGAAAAAGATCTCTATGAATATAACGCAAGAATTCAGATTACAATATGGGGAAATGAGCAAAACAGCCTTCTTTTTGATTACGCTTGGAAAGAATGGTCGGGACTCATCGGAAGCTATCATAAACCAAGGTGGAAAAAATTCTTTGATATGCTTGAGGAAAAGGCCGATGAAGGCTTTGATTACCCTGCATACGAGGATACGCTCCGAGTATTTGAAAATCGAATAGTATGGCATGCCGATAAATTTTATGAGGAACTCGGTAACTGGGAAGTCGCATGGGTAAACGACAAGACTCCGATTGAACTTCCGAAAGTCGACCCGAATTTCGTTTTTGAAATGGTTGACAAATATAAAGACAAAATATAAATCTTCCTTTTTATATTGTATAAAGACTTAAAATCTGTCACGGGGTGTTCCGGCAAACAGATTTCGCCGCGCTGTCGCTGTAAAATAAAGATGAAGCTGCCGCATATATTCCGGTATATCTTTATTCAGTAATAAAATTTTAATAACAAGAAAAAATATCAAAAAGCACTTGACAAATCTCTGATTTTATGATATTCTATTGTAGTCGGCAGGAAAATCAGCCGACTGCATTTGCCCCATTAGCTCAGAAGGTAGAGCACTTGACTTTTAATCAAGGTGTCCGGAGTTCGACTCTCCGATGGAGCACCAAAAACAAACTCGGTATATCGTTAAGCAATGATATACCGAGTTTGTCTTTTAAAACACTATTTACAATTTGCAGGCTTATACACCTTTTTTATTTTTTAAATAATACTCATAAGGTTGACAAACCGTGTAAAAAGAGGTAAAATAATATTATTGATAAAAATATTTCTCGGAAAGGCGTAACTCAGTATGATTAAAAGTATGACAGCATTCGGACGCTGCAGCGGTATTGAAGGCGGAAAAAATATTACCATAGAAATTAAAAGTGTCAACAACCGTTTTCTCGACTGCTCGGTAAAACTCCCTCGCGCATACTCCTATATTGAGGACAGAATCAAGCCTTATCTTCAAAGCCGAGGGATCTTCCGCGGAAAAATTGATGTAAATATCAGCATCACAACCGAAAACGGAAGCGATGCAAAAATTGATCTGGATGAGAATTATTTAAATGAATACCTTAAGGTACTCGCGCGACTTAGGGATGAATACAAACTTAAAGACGATATAACCGTAATGAATGTGGCTTCCAACCGCGAAATTTTTACTTTTCATCAGCCAGAATCTGATGAGGAACAGGATTGGAACGACATAAATAAGATCTTATCAAAAGCTACGGATATCTTCTGTGAAATGCGTGAAAACGAGGGAAGAAATATATTGTCTGATCTTACAGGCAAAAAAAAGCACTTAGAGATACTTACCGGAGAAATTGAAAAAGAAGAGCCAAATATGGTATCCGCATACCGCGAACGGCTCGAAGCAAAGCTCAAAAATGTCCTTGAACAAAAAGGATACAATGAAATTGATGAAACAAAAATTATTACCGAGTGTGCCTTGTTTACAGATAAGGTTGCCGTAGATGAAGAAACCGTAAGACTGAGAAGTCATTTTTCGGCTCTTGACAAAGCTTTCGCATCTGATGAACCCGTTGGAAGAAGAATAGATTTTCTGCTTCAGGAAATAGGAAGAGAAATAAATACTATCGGCTCCAAAGTTTCTGATATCAGGATGACTGAAATTGTGGTCGAAATGAAAAGCGAGCTCGAACGTATCCGCGAACAAATTCAGAATATTGAATAGCTATATTAGCCATACAGCATAAAATCAATATAACACGGAAATAATTTCAATAAAGGCATTTTTAAGCCTGTATGGATTAAAATCAATACAGTCAGATAAGAAAATTTTTCGTAAGACAGGAGTTTAGTTTGTCAGATGAAATTTATTAATATAGGATTCGGAAATATGGTTGCGGCACACCGTGTCGTCACAATTGTAAATTTGGACTCTTCGCCGATTAAAAGAATGGTTCAGGATGCAAAAGAGGAAGGACGTGTTATTGACGTAACCTGCGGTCGCCGTACACGTTCTGTAATTGTTACAGACAGCGAACATATAATATTGTCCGCAGTACAGACGGAAACAATCGCCGGACGTCTTGACAATGACGACTCTGAATTAGATACAGCCGAGGAATTCTGACTCACAGATAAACGATAAACCATAGCAAAAAAATCATCTGTAATCTGTGGAGGAACTGAGTGAGCGATAATTATAATAACACAAACAAAAAAGTTAAAGATCTGATTCTTATAATTTCCGGACCTTCCGGAAGCGGAAAAGGAACTGTGATCGATATGCTTATTGAACAATTTGGCTGCAGAAAGGCTGTTTCCGTGACGACAAGAAATATTCGTCCGGGAGAAATTGACGGACGCGATTATAAGTTCGTAACCCGTAAAAAATTCGACGATATGCTTAAAAACGGAGAACTCCTCGAATATAACATCTATGGTGATAACTGCTACGGTACTCCGAAATACGAAGTCGAAGAAGCACTGAATTCAGGTACAAGGCTCATCTTAGATGTAGATGTTCACGGTGCAGAAAATGTTATGAAGCTATATCCGGACGTCAGAAGTATATTTATACTGCCTCCGTCAGCTTCCGAACAGCGAAAGCGTATAGAAAAAAGAGGCTCAAATACTCCCGAACAAATTGAAAAACGAATGAAAATTGCTCAGGATGAAATTAAATGCTGGCCAAAATACGATTGTGTCATTGTAAATGAAACAGGATGTACAAAAAAGACCGTAGAAAAAATCGCAGCGGTAATGGAAGGAACGCTTCCTGATCAAGCCGGTATTAAAAATTTAATTGAAAACTATTTTAATTGCTGAAACAACCGAATATTATATGTTTAAGAGACCTTAAATACATATTTTTCACTTTATAAAATTATATAACTACAAGGAAGATTGTCCGCGTCTGCAAGAAGTTTGTCTATAAAACGTTCCCCAGCAATATGTTCGATTGTAAAGACGTTCAATTACAAAAACGTTCGCCTTTATAAGCGCGGGGGCTGTCCACTTTTTCCGGTGGCGGTTTGTTCTACTTTCAGAATACCTAATGACGGGGCTTTGGCCCTTATTAAATAGAATACAAAAGGAAAGGCCTGGTATCAATTATGTTATATCCAACTCCCGAAGAACTCTCAAAAGGAAAATACAACCGATATGTTCTCGTTTCTGCTACAGCAAAATGTGCACGTATGGTTACTGACGAATATTGCAAATGCCGTGAAAATGCGGAGCGTCAGATTGCGAATAAAGAAACAGAAAGAAGTATTGCTTCAATGATAAAGAAAGAAATCCGAGATGAAAAAGCCGTAAAATGTGCAATCAGACGTCTTTATTCCGGAGAATACAGCATTGTAGACAGCTCAATCAAGCTTGATGATGAATGAATAAATCTCAGCTTATTATCAAGAAGACAGGAGAAAGCGGAAATGATACGGATATGAGTAAAGAGAAAAAAAACGCAAATATCCGCTCCGGAAATGATGACTTGCAATATGCCGATCAAATGGTCGGTGCGGATATCTATGACAATGCGGAATTATATTCAAGCGTATGTCTCATCGATATTCCGTATCACCTCGATCGGCTTTTTGATTATAAAGTTCCCGGTGAATTTAGGGGAATTATCAGGCGGGGAGACTTTGTGCGGGTTCCATTTGGTGCGGGAAACCGTCAGCATCTCGCGCTTGTAATTTCATGTACAACTGATAAGCCTGAGCTTGATATTAAAAAGCTGAAAGAGATTACCGAAATTCTTCCCTCCGATATGTCACTGTCAGAAGAACAAACTTCACTTTGTGAATACATGCATGAACACATTATCTGTTCCTATGGAGACGCTGTCCACGCAATAGCCCCATCTTTTATTCTGGGAAAGGCTAAAACCGTCTATTCGATCACTCAATACGGAAAAGAAAGTCTTGACGATATGCGTTCGCGGAAATGTCTGTCAGATACCGATAAAATCCGCATGGAGATTCTTTCCGAAATTTCGTCAAAAAAAGGAAAAATAACACGTTCTGTATTACAGTCAATGTTTTCTCAGAAACAGCTCCGTTTACTTTCTGCGCTTGAACGTACCGGAGCGATACACACAGAACTTTTAATAGACAAAATAGGAAAAAAATTTGAAGAAACAGCAGTTTTAAAAATCGATTCCGAAGAAGCTGAAGAACTTTCCATTGCTTTTTCAAGAAAAGCTCCGCTGATGAGTGCAGTACTGAGAGAGCTTGCAGGATGCAGTGAGATTCAGTTGGAGGATCTCAAAAGCCGCACTGGAGCAGGTAAAAATGTTATTAACCGGCTCGAATCCCGCGGATTTCTTAAAATCGAAAAAAATGAAATATACCGTAAAGTTTTTACGAACGATAACAATGAAAAACAGAATGTTCCACCCCTTACTCCTTCGCAAAGGAACGCTTACAAAAATCTCGAAAATATTTATTCCGCCGGAAAAGCGAGGGCTGTGCTTCTTTACGGAGTAACCGGGAGCGGAAAGACCAGAGTGATCAAAGAACTGATTGACCGTGTAATATCCGACGGAAAAAAAGTTATTGTGCTTGTCCCCGAAATAGCCCTTACCCCGCAAACTGTCGGCTATTTCTGTTCATGTTACGGTACACGTGTCGCCGTTATGCACTCTATGCTGTCACAGGGAGAAAAATATGACGCCTGGAGAGCGATAAAACGCGGAGACGTTGATATTTGTGTCGGAACGCGTTCTGCAGTGTTCGCTCCGTTCGATAACATCGGAATGATTGTAATCGACGAAGAACAAGAACATACATACAAGTCAGACACAAATCCCAAATATCACGCACGTGATATTGCCCGCTTCAGATGCGCTGCAAATAACGGCATACTTCTTTTAGCATCCGCAACACCGTCAATTGAAACCTATTACCGGGCAGAAACCGGAAGATATCTGAAAGTAAAGCTTCTGGAGCGCATAGGCGGTACATTGCTGCCCGAAACCATCATTTCAAATGTAGCAGAACTGCAGAAAAACGGCGGAGGTCTTATTGGCCCGGAGCTTGACTTAGAATTAAAGGAAACTCTTTCAAAGGGCAGACAGGCAATTCTGTTTATGAACAGACGCGGATATAATCACTTTGTTTCATGCCCTTCATGCGGAGAGGCCCTTCGCTGTCCAAACTGCAGTATTTCACTTACATATCACACATTTAGAAACGGAACCGGAGAGCTTAGATGCCATATGTGCGGATACAGGGGACATGTTCCGGAAAACTGTCCGTCATGCGGAAAATCTCATCTTGTACACTTCGGCGCGGGCATTCAAAAGCTCGAAGAAGAGCTTAAATCAAGATATCCAAGTGCACGTATTATGCGTATGGACTCCGATACAACAACAGCCAAATCCTCTTTTTATAAAATGATTGAAAGCTTCCGGGCGGGAGAAGCAGATATACTTATAGGGACTCAAATGGTCACCAAAGGACACGACTTTCCAGGTGTCGATGTCTCAGGAGTAATTTTAGCCGATACATCGCTGTATCTCGACGATTACAGAGCCAACGAGCGTACATTTTCAATGCTCACACAATTAATCGGACGATCAGGACGTTCGGAGCAACAGGGACATGCAGTTGTTCAGACGTTCTCTCCTGATCATCCGATAATAAAGCTTGCATCAGAGCAAAATTATGACGCCTTTTACAGAAGCGAAATAGAGTTTCGCAGGGCAATGTTATTTCCTCCGTTCTGCAGAATCGCCCTTATAAGTATAACAGCTGAGGATGAACGAACAGTAGCAGACATCTCTTCAAAATTATATACTGATTTATGCGCATTTCTGAAAGGCGAGTTCAGCGATGTCCGTATGATTATTTACGGCCCATATGAAGCGCAGATATACCGTGTAAACAAACGTTATCGTTACAGAATTATATGCAAGCTTCGTTCAGACTCCCGAACCAGACTCCTTCTGCGTTCCGTACTTCAAAAATACAGCGGAAACGGAACAGCTGATTATACAATAGGGATTGATATCGACCCAAGTAATCTGTAAAATGTATGTCAATAATATAAAAAATAACTTAAACATCTGTATTATTGGCTAAATGAAAGGAATCTTCATAATAATGGCAACTTTAAATATAATAAAAGAAGGGGATCCGATTCTCCGTAAAATAAGCAAACCCGTAAAAGAGATTACACCTCGCATACTTCGACTTCTCGATGACATGAAAGAAACTCTGATAGCCGCCGAAGGAGCCGGACTTGCCGCCGTTCAGGTAGGAGTATTGCGCCGTATAGTTTTAGTTGAGCATGAAAAAGCAGGATTGCTCGAACTTATAAATCCGGAAATAATAAAAAGCTCGGACGCACGTCAGCAGGAACTTGAGGGTTGCCTGTCAATTCCGGGAAAATGGGGAATTACCGATCGCCCCGAAAGCGTAACTATTCGTGCGATGGACCGAAACGGCAAATATTTTACAATGTCCGGAGACGGATTATCAGCGCGGGCTTTTTGCCATGAACTTGATCACCTTGACGGCATTCTTTATACAGACAGAGCCGTTCACATGCTAACCCCTGAGGAATTAAAGGAAATGAATGATTGAGTTGCGTGCGCATCATACGTCAATTCTAATATGCCATACTGCAGAACAGCAAAATAAGACATGAAAGTAATAAACGGGAGGGAAAAAGATAATTAATTATGAAAGTGCTTTTTATGGGAACTCCGGATTTTGCAAAAACAGCTTTTGAACGTTTGTGCGACAATAAATTTGAGCTCGTCGGAGCAGTAACTCAACCTGATAAGCCAAAAGGCAGAGGCTATTTATTGATGCCTCCTCCGGTTAAAGAAGCCGCGCTGTCGCACGGTATTCAAGTACTACAACCGCAAACACTCAAAAACGAAGAGTTCAAAAATGATCTTAAAAGACTTTCACCGGATGTTATCGTCGTTGCGGCATACGGAAAGCTCCTTCCTAATTATGTTCTGAATACTCCCAAATACGGTTGCGTCAATATTCATGCTTCCCTTCTTCCGAGATGGCGCGGAGCCGCCCCTATACAGCGGTGCATTATGGCAGGAGACAAAAAGACCGGGATTACTACAATGCTGATGGACGAGGGACTTGATACCGGAGATATTCTTGAAAGTTCGGAAACAGAAATATCGGATACAGACAATTTCGAAACCCTTCATAACAGGTTGTCTATGCTCGGCGCGGAACTGATAGTTTCCACGCTTCGCAAAATCGAAAACGGAAAACGCGAAAATTTAAGACGCAAGCAAAGCAATGAAAATACGAC
The DNA here is from genome assembly GCA_905205065.1 of uncultured Eubacteriales bacterium. Taxonomy (GTDB): domain Bacteria; phylum Bacillota; class Clostridia; order Oscillospirales; family CAG-272; genus UMGS911. The sequence goes on from CAJLCI010000007.1 coordinate 52,761, forward strand.
GTACGCAGCTAAAATAGAAAAATCAGACTGCGTAATCAATTTTGAAAAAAGTAATGTCGAAATTTTTAATACTATCCGCGCGCTTTCTCCTTCTCCACTTTCATATTCTATGCTTCACGGAAAACGTATTAAATTTACCGAGGCAAAGCTTCCGTCCGCAACAACAGAATATAAAAATGCAGTTCCGGGAACTGTAGTATCAGTTTCGGAAGGCATAATTACAGTAAAATGCGGAAAAGGTAATATAGAAATAACAGGTGTTCTTCCCGAAGGTAAAAAAAGAACTCCGTCAGCGGATTTTATCCGGGGCAGAGGAATCTGCGAGGGAGATCTCTTTACACCAATATTGTAAATTCAGGATGGAGGTGCTTTTATGTATTTTAGCATATACGATATGTACTTCATGCTTCCTGCAATCATTGTAACACTATGGGCGCAGTTTAAAGTAAAAAGTACATTTTCAAAATATTCTTCTGTAAAAACCATAAATGGAAAATCAGGATTTGAAGCGGCAAGAAACATACTCGATCAGAATGGTCTTCAAAATATTCCGATAGAGCTTGTAAACGGCAAGCTGACCGATCACTATGATCCCAAAGCCGGAGTTATCCGTCTCTCCAACGAGGTTTATAACGGACGCTCGGTTTCCGCTATCGGAGTTGCGGCCCATGAGGCTGGTCATGCAGTTCAGTATGCAGAACAATATACTCCCGTATATATCAGAAGCGCTATCATACCGATGACTAACATATGCTCATATATTTCGTATCCTCTTATAATAATAGGCATTCTGTTATCGTCACCATTGCTTGCCCGAGTCGGCGTTATACTCTTTGCAATGGTAGTTCTGTTTCAGCTCATCACTCTTCCCGTTGAGTTTAATGCAAGCGCCCGTGCAATCCGTACATTACCGTCTCTTGGGTTAAATGAAGATGAGATAATAGGCTCTAAGCGTGTTCTCAGGGCTGCCGCAATGACTTATGTCGCGGCTCTTTTTACAGCTTTGATGAATTTTCTGCGCCTGCTGACTTATGTAAACAGAAACCAAAAAAGAAGATAACGAAAACGCACAACAATAGAGATTTAGAAATGTATTTGCAGAACTGAATTAATGCTAAATTCAATAAAACAGAAAATGCCATAAAGCTTTTCAGCGCTTGATTTGTTATATCTAAAAATAAAGATGTTTCTGCTTACAAAAACAGTGACATCTTTATTTAATTATATAATATAAACATAATCATCTTATTACAAAAGGACATAAAATTACATCTATGAAAAAATCAGTTATAAATTTTATAGAAAAATACAGATATAAAATTGAGATGCATGCTCACTCGTCTCCGGCAAGCCCATGCGGAGTATTTGAACCTGAGGAAGTCATCAGATTGTATGCTGAGTGCGGATATAACGGAATAGTACTCACAAATCATCTGTATTCATATATGCACTCAAATAAAGAAACCGTACGGCAAACCGTAAATCGTCATGCCGATGATTATGAACGTGCAGCAAGGGAAGGCATTAAATACGGTATCAAGGTTTATTACGGACTTGAAATACGTTTCGACGGACACCCTAATGATTATCTTATATATGGAATTAATACAGATGATACGGAAAATATTTTTCCTTACCTCACAGAATCGCTTGTAAAGTTCCGTTCAGAGTATCAAAACCCGAATATGCTGCTTATTCAGGCTCATCCATGCAGGCCGGGAATAGAACTCGCTCCGCCGAACCTTATAGACGGTGTCGAAGTACTTAATTTTCAGCCAAACCATAACAACAGAAATTGCTATGCGGCAAAATTCGCTCGAAAAGTCGGCGGTGTTATAACATCCGGAAGCGATTTTCATTTTCCAGATACGCAGGGTCTCGGCGGAATTTATACAAAACAGCTGCCAGATGACAGTCGTGAGCTTTCATCACTTTTGAGAAGCGGAGACTATTTGCTTGATATAGGTGGGCTTCCTGTCATTCCTGAATTTATGATTTAAAAGAATAATAAAAAATTATATATAGATAATATGCCTGTCTCTATGTCAGTAATAAAAACCAGATAAAAGACACCTAAAATTGAAAACTACAGTATAATCTTATCACTCAGATTGCGTCTATAGTTAAAAACACAAAGAAAGTCATGGTAATTAAAATGAATAATAAAAGCAGCAATAAAAAGGTAAACATTATGACCAATCTGTCTGAAACTGAGAAAAAAGAAAATTCTGAATCTAAAATAAATGTAAGAGCTGCGGTTTTTCGCGAGCTTTGCCATTATACTGAAAACGATACATTTATAAATATATCAATTGACAATGCTATAAAAAAACTCAATCTCACCGGATTTGATCGCGATTTTTTTACCGCACTCGTCTATGGCGTTATCGAAAGGCAGATAACGCTGGATTACTTCCTGTCTAATCTTTCCTCCAAGCCACTAAAAAAACTTGATTTAACAGTGCTTACAGCTCTCCGTATGGGCGCATATCAGATATTATTTATGGATCGCATTCCGGACAGCGCAGCCTGCAATGAAAGCGTTAAACTTATAAAAAAATGTACGGCAAGCGCCGTGCCGTTTGTAAACGCTGTTTTGAGATCGCTCATAAGACAAAAAAACTCTATCATTTTTCCGAATAAAACAAAAGCACCTGAAAAATATCTATCAGTCCGTTATTCCGTACCGGAGAAACTAATTGTTATGTGGGAGAAAATGTACGGCAAGGAAATAACCGAAAATATTCTCTCCGGAATTGACACTCCACCGCCAATAACGCTCCGTGCCAATACTCTGAAAATAACGCGCGAAGAGCTTTTATATAAACTGACGGACAAAGGTGTAGATGCAGTTTATTCCACTGAATCAAAATATGGTATACGTCTGAGAAAATCTATTCCTGTCAGCTCTCTCGAATGCATGGAAAACGGTCTGTGTATCGTTCAGGACGATGCGTCTTCTCTCTCCGTCGAAGCTCTCGATCTCAGTCCGGGACATACAGTTATAGATGTCTGTTCCGCACCGGGAGGGAAAAGTTTATCCGCCGCGATGCTGATGAAAAACAAAGGTAAAATTCTTTCTTTTGACTTATATGAAAACAGACTAAAACTTATTAAAGATAGTTCCGATCGTCTTGGTATCAGTATTATTCAAACCGAATGTTTTGATAGCACAGAGTACAAAAAAGAGCTGGAATATACCGCAGACCGTATTATATGCGACGTTCCGTGTTCAGGACTTGGAGTTCTCGCAAAAAAGCCTGATATCAGATGCAGAGCATTCGACCGTGTATGCGAAAGCAACGAATCCGCACTGACTTCGCTTCAATACAAAATACTGTGCAGCTCGTCACGTTACTTGAAGAAAAACGGTAAAATGACTTACTCTACATGTACATTAAATAAACATGAAAACGAAGATATCGTAAATCGTTTTGTGTCAGAACATCCCGATTACAAAATACTTGATGTCCGTACATTCTTTCCTGACGGCACATTAGACGCGTATCTGCGAACAGATGGTTTCTTCTATGCTTTAATTACACGAACGTAATTTTTACAACCTTTATGTCATTGTAATCTTCCGTGAGACTGTTAAATATACACTACCGCAAAATCATATTGTTATACATACACTTCATAAAAATGTGAAATCTATTTTTGCCTGTTATAAATACAAATTTATTTTCTCAGGTACAAATCCTCGTCATAAGGCGTTCCGATTTTGGATCATACCCTCACAGAAAAAGATAGTATAACCCGCTGTCCACAAAAGCATACGTCTATACAGTCGATCGTTTTATTGACAAACATTTTATTTAGGAACGCCGTTATAAACGAGGACATTTCACTATAAACAAGATAAGGCAGATATACAAACTTAAAATCGCTGTATATCTGCCTTTACTGATAATCTTAAGTTAAATCAGTATTCCCTAACTAAATATTAAACAATAAAATCTATTTAACCGCAATTTGTTTCGAGGCTTTGCCTGCAAAATCGCTGTGCTTAACAGCGAAACAAAACGTTAGTTTTATAGCGTTTAACTTTAAGTATACCATAAAACCTGATTAGACCGAAATGCTTCGGCGGTTTGCCTTGTAAAATCGCTGTGCTTAACAGCAAAACAAACGTTAGTCTTAAAGTGTTTAGCTTTAAAATGTTATACTACCAATTTGTTTACACGGTGATTATTCGTCGTCAACATTCCAATTGTGATAAACATTTACTACATCATCGTTTTCTTCCAAATGTTCGAGAAGCAAATTCATCTTTTTTATATCTTCTTCGTCGGTAAGCTCTACATAATTTGAAGGGATCTTGTCAGTGTCGCATGATGCAAGCACATATCCCTTATTCTCAAGCTCATCGCGGACAGAATCAAGATCTTCGGGAAGCGTAAAAATTTCAAAAATATCTCCGTCCGAAGAAAAATCTTCTGCTCCGGCTTCAAGCGCGACCTCCATAAGACTGTCGGAATCAATACTTTTATCCTCATTATCCACGACGATAACGCCCTTTTCAGTAAAAAGGTAGCTTACACAGCCGTTCTGGCCGAGATTTCCTCCGTATTTATCGAAAAAGTGACGGACTTCAGAGGCAGTTCTGTTCCTGTTATCCGTAGCGGCCTCGACAATGACTGCAACTCCGGACGGTCCGTATCCTTCATATAAAATCTCCTCATACACAGTTCCGTCTGCGCCGCTCGCCTTTTTGATAATTCGCTCTATATTGTCATTGGGAACATTCAAAGACTTTGCTTTCGAAATAAGGTCACGCAGCTTTGAGTTCGAAACCGGATCAGGTCCGCCGGCTTTTACGGCAACCGATATTTCCTTTCCCACCTTAGTAAAGACACTGGCTCTCTGAGCATCTGTCTTTTCCTTTTTATGCATTATATTTTTCCACTTACTATGTCCGGACATTATAAATACACCGACCTTTGGTTCTAAAGGTTTTCCTTTCTATACGTTTATGTTTAAATGATGATTACAATTCAGATCTTTTCAGGGGTACGCATACATATGAGGCTGAGCGCATTTCCGAGAACATTTTTTACAGCTGCCACAATCCGGAGTCTAAACGCCTTTTGTTCCGAGGTTTCAGCTCCAACAATCGGGCAATCATGATAAAATTTGTTAAATGCCGAACAAAGCTCATATATATATCTTGTAATAATTGACGGTTCATATTCTGCAAGCGCGTACTTTATACGTTCAGGAAAGAACGAAAGCACAAGAAGAAGTTCTCTCTCAGGTGAAGAAACTGAAAATCCAAAACATTCGCCGGAAGACGGAATTGCATCAGTTTTTGAAAGTATGCTGCAAGCTCTCGCGTATGTATACTGCGCATAAGGTCCGGTGTTCCCTTCAAAAGAAAGCGCGTCTTCTAATTTAAAACTGATATCCTTAATTCGGCTGTTTAAAAGATAGTAGTAAACGACCGCTCCGACTCCAACAGCTTCGGCAACCTCTTCCTTATTTTCAAGCTGCTGATTTTTCTGTTCTATAAGAACTGAAACCTTTTCAATAGCCATTTCAAACAGATCTTTCAGTAAAACAACATTTCCAGTTCTCGTCGCAAGTTTTTCTCCGTTAATGCTTACTGTGCCATATGGAACATGTACAAGCTTATCGTACCAGTCGTATCCCATAAGTTCAACGACCTTGAACCACTGAGAAAAATGTAAGCTTTGTCCCGACGACGTAACATAAATACATTTGTCAAAGTCGTATGTTCTTTTACGGTAAACCGCGGCGGCAATATCACGCGTCGGATAAAGCGTAGAGCCGTCCCTTTTCAAAATCAGACACGGCGGCATTCCGTATTCCTCAAGGTCTACAATAGAAGCTCCGTCATCTATCTTGAGCAAATTCTTTTCACGGAGTCTTTCAACCTGTTCAGGCATTTTGTCGGTATAGAAGCTCTCTCCTTTGTAGGAATCAAACTCAATGTCAAGCTGTCTGTATGTTTTTTTATATTCCTTAAGACTTATATCTACAAACCAATGCCAAAGTTTAAGATTTTCTTTGTCGCCATTTTCCAGCTTTGTAAACTCAATTCTTGCATTGTCATTAAGCTCAGGATGAATCTCAGCCTCGTCATGAAATTTCACATACAGGGAAACAAGTTCATCAATACCGCCTTTTTCAATACTTTCGTAAGAACCCCACATGCGGTATGCGGTAATGAGCTTTCCAAACTGTGTCCCCCAATCGCCGAGATGATTAATTCCAATGCATTTATAACCTGCAAATTCATGAAGCTTCTTCAGTGAATGGCCTATTACTGTCGTGCCGAGATGTCCTATATGAAACGGCTTTGCCACATTGGGAGAAGAATAGTCAAGAACAACAGTTCTGCCCTTTCCTACATCCGATGAGCCATATTGCTTATCAGCATCAAGAATCTGACACAAAAGGCTGTCTGAAAGGTAAGAGTCAGAAACTGTAAAATTCAGATATCCCCCGGAAGATGTGATTTTTCCAACGCCATCGGGAAACGTCTCTGACAGCAAGTCAGATAAAGACTGAGCAATAACCGGCGGAGCCTTACGAAGCGTTTTGCTGAGCTTAAAGCACGGAAGAGCTATATCTCCCATCTCCTTGTCAGGAGGATACTCAAGCAACTCATATATATCATTCGCCGAAGCATCCACGGAAAAATACTTTTTTATTGCTTCGCTCAGTGCTTCGGCTATATTCATTTTTATTTTAAGCATAAAAACCACTACCTCTGCGATGCAAAGGCTTCCTTTCTTTCAACACTCATACTTCAAACTATTACCTAATAATATAACATATTTTTGTACAAAATTCAAGATGCTTTATTTATTTTTCGCTCTATTTAAAAAAACACTTGACAAAACAGAATCTATATGTTATACTTTGTAAAGCGTTTTGGTTTACAGGTGATGAGATGACTGAAAAAAACAAGGACTCTGAAAGTTCCGCTCTCCGAAATATAAAGAATTCGAAAAATATAAGCCTCGGATTTTTGCTTGATTTTTACGGAGAACTTTTGACTCAAAGACAGCGTGAACTCTCAGAATATTACTATAACGATGACCTCTCTCTCAGTGAGATTTCAGAACTTACCGGGCTCACAAGACAAGGGGTACGGGCTTCGCTTGAAAAAAGCAAATCGCTTCTTCTGAATTACGAAAATAAGTTGGGACTTTGTGATAAGTTTCTTGCATTGCGTAATGAAAGTGAAAAAATTATTAAAGAAATTAAAAAGCTGACCGAAGACGGAAATACCGATACTGCAGCACTCTGTGCAGCCGTAAACCGTCTGAAAAGTCTTTACGAATAGAAATCGTCAATAACGGAGGTTTGCAGTGTTTGATAATTTAGTCGATAAAATGAACTCGGCATTTAAAAAATTCCGAAGCAAAGGCAAGCTTACCGAAGCCGATGTAAAAGAAGGTATGCGGGAAATAAAACTTGCCTTACTTGAAGCGGACGTTAACTATAAGGTCGTAAGAGATTTCATTAAAACGGTTACAGAAAGAGCCGTCGGAACAGAAGTTTTGGAAAGCTTGATGCCAGGTCAGCAAATCGTAAAAATTGTAAATGAAGAGCTGACAAACACAATGGGAGGCACTCAGTCCAAACTGACAATTTCCTCAAAGCCCCCGACAATCGTTATGATGACGGGACTTCAGGGCGCGGGTAAGACCACGCATGCTGCAAAGCTTGCAGGACTTTATAAAAAGCAGGGAAAGCGTCCTCTTCTCGTTGCCTGTGACGTATACCGCCCTGCAGCGGTCAAGCAGCTGCAGGTTGTCGGCGAGCAGCTCGGCATTCCCGTTTTCTCAATAGAAAACGAAAATGATGCGGTCAAAATCGCCCGTGAGGGAATAGAGCATGCCGTTAAACATGGACACGACATGGTTTTTATCGATACGGCGGGACGGCTTCACATAGATGAAGCCATGATGAATGAGCTGAAAGAAATAAAGGCGGCCGTGAATCCGCACGAAATTCTGCTCGTCGTCGATTCAATGACAGGTCAGGACGCTGTTAATGTCGCTCAGTCTTTCAATGAACTGCTCGATATAACCGGTGTAATTCTCACAAAACTTGACGGTGATACAAGAGGGGGAGCTGCTCTCAGTGTTCGGTATGTCACCGGAAAGCCAATAAAGTTTGTGGGAACCGGTGAAAAGCTCGACACTATAGAGCCATTTTACCCTGACCGTATGGCAAGCCGTATTCTCGGTATGGGAGACGTTCTTACTCTAATTGAAAAGGCGCAGACAAGTTTCGACGAAAAGAAAGCCGCCGAGCTTGAACAAAAAATGCGCAAATCACAGTTTACGCTTGACGATTATCTTGAACAGTTTGGTCAAATACGAAATATGGGTTCTATTGAACATCTTATTTCAATGCTTCCGGGTGTAAAACCGGGTGCAATGAAAGATGTAAAGGTTGACGAAAAAGCGATTGACCGTATGGAAGCAATTATCCGTTCTATGACGATTAAAGAACGGGAAAAACCTGATATTATAAACCCTTCGCGCAAAAGAAGAATTGCATCAGGAAGCGGTACATCGGTCGAAGATGTAAACCGGCTGCTCAAGCAATTTGATCAAACTAATAAAATGATGAAACAGCTTTCCGGAAATATGCTCGGACGAAAAGCAAAAAAACTATTAGGTAAAAAGGGCAAAATGCCTTTTTGATAAATAATTTATATATTCGGAGGAAATAAAAAATGGTTAAAATCAGACTTAGAAGAATGGGTTCAAAAAAGAATGCTTTTTATAGAATTGTAGTTGCAGACTCCAGAAGTCCGCGTGACGGCCGTTTTATTGAAGAAATCGGTTACTACAACCCGCTTACCGATCCGGCTGATGTCAAAATTGACGGTGACAAGGCAAAAGCATGGATTGCAAACGGCGCTCAGCCCACTGATACTGTACGGGCTATACTTAAGAAAAACGGTATTATTGACTAATTTGGATCATATGTCAATATATGCAATATACAGACGTTTTTAAATTCTCGGTTTTCAAAAATGAGTTAAAACAATTATTTTAAATTTTAACCCTGCAAGCCCGAAAGAAAGGAAGTCTTGCTAAAATGGCAGATCTTAATAAGTTACTGACGGATATTTCACGCTCTATAGTTGATGATCCCGACGGCGTTACTGTTACAGAAATATCTAATGAAAACGGTACGGTATGCTTTGAACTAAATGTCTCCGAAAACGATGTCGGAAAAGTAATCGGAAGGCACGGCCGTATTGCTAAAGCCATTCGTATGGTTATGAAGGCGGCCGCAAGTACAGAAGGTAAAAGAGTATCCGTAGACATAAGATAAATTTGTTCTGTTTTTTAATATTAATATAAGACCAAGAGCTTTCACAATTCAGGAAATGCTGCTCTCTAATATGTATTCTGACAATTACCACGAATTTTCGCCTAAAAGTGTTCAGAAGGACTAACGCGGCATTTTATTAGCGGTGGCGGCTCTTTTTCTTTTGAATAAAACAGAATAACATACAATCACAAGCTTACACATAAAAAAAGTATTTGTTTTCAGATTTATTCACCTATAAAACAATAAAACTTATTTTTTTTTGTATTAATTTCACAGATATGCGGTACACATCTTGACTTTTATTTTAAAGTGTGTTATTATACTATATGTTATATATTATAAAATATAGTTGAAATTTCAACGTGGTTTATCCTAAAAAGTTCTATAAAATATCAAAATTCTTTGAAAATTTTTTCTGTGGCAAATCGTACTTATCTCAGCAAACAAGCTGCTTTAAAGTGTGAATAATTTTAAGAATAATTTAAAAATGTAACCGGAAATCCTCGGCAGTATCTAATTGCGGGATCTTTATGAAACGGATTATTGTGCTGTTTTTATTAGAATTTTTGAACGGTATGCGTTGAAATGAAAGGAATGTAAAAAACATGGAGTACTATATCGACAGTGCAAACACAATTGCGATTGAAAAGCTTGTAAGAGATTTTCCGATAGCTGGAGTTACAACTAACCCCTCTATTATAAATAAAGCGAATACTGAGCTCGCACCACTCCTAAAAAAAATTCGGACGATCATAGGAGATGATCGTAAGATTTTTGTGCAGACTCTTGCAGACAGACCGGAAGATGTCCTCGCGGATGCTGAAGCGGTAAAGGAAACCATCGGAGAAAATATTTCAATTAAAGTACCTTGCACTGCGTCAGGGCTTCATGCAATGTCACTTCTCAAAGAGAACGGCTATGTTGTAACGGCAACTGCTGTTTTTACTCCTCAGCAGGCTCTGCTGGCAGCGACTTCCGGCGCCGATTATGTAGCTCCTTATGTTAATCGTCTCGATAGTATTACAAGTGACGGTGTAAGAGTTGTAGAAGAAACAATTAATCTATTCACCCTAACTGGAATCAAAAGCGTCGTTCTTGCGGCAAGCTTTAAAAATGCCGAACAAGTTCATCGTGCTATGCTTGCAGGATGTCAAACAGCTACAATTGCTCCTGAACTTTTCCCCGCTCTTATTAACCACCCGATGACAAAGGTTGCTCTTGAGCAATTTAACAATGATTGGGCGAGAGTTTACGGAGAAGAATGCAGTTCGGTCAGAGAGCTTCTCTCTGGAAGCAATAGATAATTTTAGAAAAAATAATAAAAGTAAAGGCGGTGCAGCGTCTTTACCGTAAAATGTATCTTACGGTATAGCTATGCACTGCCTTTTTATTATTTTATTCGATAATAAATAATAACTCATCACAGGCGCTCGGTAAATTTGCCGACACCGGAAAAAGATGATTAGAACCTGTTCCTATCGAGGCGAACGTTTTTGCGAACGAATGTTTTTGCTAACGAACGTTTTTGCTAACGAATGGTTTTGTGAACGAATGGTTTTGTGAACGAGTATTTTTGTGAACGAGTATTTTTAAAAGTGAACGTTTTCGTGAACGAACACCTTTACAGGCAAGCGTTTACAGACGCAGATATTCCGCTTTTAGCTGCAAAAGCCAAAAGTCTGCCACAAAACATGTCTTATAACCTACTCCAAGTGCCTATAAATGGGTAAAACTTTGCTTCTACAATATAAAGGCAATACATGTGAGCTAACGTATAATTCATATTTTCGATAATAAGTGCAGAAATTTTCTTTATATCTGAATAGATAGGCTTAAGCTCACAAATAAAGCAAATAAAACTTACAAAATGCAATAAAAGAAAGGAAGAACATCGATTATGAAAAACAACAATACCCGATATATTTGTGAAGGCGCACTTATCGCCGTACTGTATATAGTCCTTACATATATTTCTGCGCTTTTTAATCTTTCATCGGGAGTAATTCAGCTTAGACTTTCAGAAGCACTATGCATACTTCCTATGTTTACGCCGGCTGCTATTCCCGGATTAGCAATAGGCTGTCTGCTGTCAAATTTATTCACCGGAAGCATCATAATAGATATTATATTCGGCTCTATAGCTACATTAATCGGTGCAATTTTTACACGTCTGCTTCGCAGACACACAATTGCTGCGCTGCTATCTCCCGTTCTGTCAAATACGATAATTATTCCGATAATATTAAAATATGCATATCACGCAGAAGATGCATATTGGTTTATGACAATAACTGTTTTTGCCGGTGAATTCATCTCGGCTGGAATTTTAGGGTACATACTGCGCAGAGCTCTAAAAGCGCGCAGATTAAATAAGCTTTTTCCTGACAGCGACGTATAGTTAAATAAGAATTAAAAACACAATATTATCGTTATCGCGGCAGCTCTCAATTAGACGGTAATTGACACACTACATATCTTAATTCTAAGCGTACAACTTTAGCTTTTACGGAGCATAACAGCCATGCAAAAACATCATTAACATATTTTTTGAAAATTATCGTATAGCCGAATAAAAAATACAAATAAAAAAGATAGATACTTTATATATAAAATTGAAAATATTAACCGTATAAATAAGTTTTTTCCGGCATATACTAAAGCTGGAAATACAAATGAAAGGATGCTGTTAATATGCCAGATTTTATAGTTGAAGGAATTAAAGGAACTGATACCGAAAAGAATTTGTACTTTGCCCTCGGAGGAGAAAGCCAAGCTTATTTTAAGTACGGAGTCTATGCAAAAAAGGCAAGCCAGGATGGATTTGAAGAAATCAAAAATGTTTTTAAGGAAATCTCCGAAAATGAAAAAGCTCATGCCGAGGTATGGTTCAGATTTCTCGGAGGAAAAGGCTCAACACGTCAAAACTTAGAAGCTGCGGCCGGCGGAGAAAATTACGAATGGGCTGAAATGTACAAAGGATTTGCAGAGACAGCACGAAAAGAAGGTTTTCCGTCAATAGCCGATATGTTTGAGCGTGTTGCGGCCGTCGAAATGCAGCATGAAAAAATTTACCGTAGCTATATTGAAAAGCTTGACAACGGAGAAATGTTTAAAGGAATCGGCGCGGAAACAAAATGGATATGTCTGAATTGCGGATATATTCATACCGGGGCCGAACCGCCCAAAATTTGCCCTTTATGCTCACATCCTCAGAGCTATTTTAAAGAATATAATTAAAAATATCCAATAAAAAAGAAGTGAAAAGAACAAGGTATAATCACAAATACCGTGTTCTTTTTATTTTTTAATATCTTCAGCACTTTTAATATTTTTATTTACATTATCAAAAATCTTTGTCTTATTATTGTTGCATATAATAAGATATCAACACATAACAGAACTTTTTCTGACAAAATAACTTTATCGGGAGGTTAAAACTCATGACCGGTATTTTGCATGCTTTAGAATGGATAAATAAATATATTTTTTCGCCGCTGCTTCCAATACTCATTTTTGGCGCCGGCATTTATTTCGCATTTTCACTTCGATTCTTCTGCATCACGCATCCGGTCAAATTTTTAAGAGTTTTCTTTCCAAAAAAAGAAAAAGAACTCAAAAGAGACAAAGACAGTATTTCACCTTTTAAAGCGGTAACATTGGCGCTTGCCGGCACACTTGGAGTCGGAAACATTATAGGCGTATCAGCCGCAATTATGACAGGCGGTTTTGGATCAATTTTCTGGATGTGGTGCAGTGCCATTGCGGCAATGATGGTAAAATATGCGGAAATAGTTCTTGCTGTTAAAAGCCGCATTAAGCTGCCGGATGATAAAGGAGTAGAAAAATTCCACGGCGGAGCGATGTACTATATAAAAAATGGCATTTTTGCCGCAATTTTTGCCTCGCTATGTATTGCCAGCTCGTTTTTTCTCGGAAACATAATACAGGTCAAAGCAGCTGCGGATGCAATTAACAGTACATTCGGTGTTCCTCCTTTGATTGTAGGGTGCGTAATTGCCCTGCTCTGCGCAATAATAATCGGAGGAGGAGTGCATAATATATCAGACTTTACCGTAAAAATAATTCCTGTTCTATCTGCTCTTTACATTGCTGCATCATTATATATAATAATAATTAACGGCTCACGCATACCGGAAGCTATACATCGGATATTCGCCGATGCATTTACCCCGGAAGCATCAATCGGCGGAATTGGAGGATTTTTGCTGTGCAGAAGTATGAGATACGGAATAACGCGCGGATTATTTTCAAATGAGGCGGGCTGCGGTACCGCACCCATTGCGCACGCCGAAGCTGACACAAAGCATCCGGCTGCGCAAGGATGCTGGGGTATATTTGAAGTATTTACCGATACGATTCTTCTGTGCAGCATGACCGCCTTTGTAGTTATCTTTGCGTTTGATTCGGTAGGTCAGTCATGTATCACAGACACAAGCGGTATGCTTCTTGCTGTTAAAGCGTATTCTCTGTATCTCGGAGATTCGGCAGGAATGTTTATCTCTCTGTCTACTGCTATATTTGCGCTTGCAACTTTAGTATGCTGGTCGCACTATGGGTTAGAGGGTGTATGGTACATAAGCCGTATTATAAAAAAGAAAAGGAACACGCCAATCAACTTTGGTATGCTCCGTAATATGTATATTATTCTGTATTGTGTTGCAGCTGCAATCGGAGGAATTCTGTCGGGAGACATCATCTGGGCCTTCTCTGACTTTGCTGTCGGCATCATGACGTGCATGAATATTGCTGCAGTAATGAAAAACAGAAAGGAAATAACTTTAGAAACAAAATCCTATTTTGAACCTTGCCACAAATATAAAACAGTACTCAATCATCGTCAAAATCTATCAGCTCAGTGCCAAAATCATCAGAACAGTAATCATCAAATTCATCAAAATCTCCGTTCGAATCATCATAATAAGGTAAAAAATTCTCTTCAGCCGGATCAAAATTTTTAGGAATATCATCAGTATTGATTCCGGCAATTTTATATGCCGAATAAAAACCGGCAGACTCAATTCCCTTCACGGATTTCCGAGAATTTTCATTCAACCTTTTCCACATCTCAGAACCACGAGCAGGCAAGCTGTATTGCTCCTTTTGTCTATAGATCGAGTGATACCTTCCTCCATGTACTATAATGTGATCAACAAAACTAATATTAATATCATCACATACCTTTTTTAAACGATCAGTAACCCGATTGTCTGATACCGACGGTGTTAAATCTCCATCCGGATGATTATGCGCAACCAGAATACCTTTAACTCCTTTACTTAAGGCCTTTCTCATCAGCTGAGGAATATCAATATTAACATCTCCGAAATCTCCGTGTGCAACATCGTCAATCCATAGAATACGATTTCCGGAATCAAGAAAAGCCACCTTAAAAACTTCCGAACCTGTATCGTAATTCATAACAACAAGCCGATCAATAACCTTTTGAATTCTTTCATCTGAATGAGTTTCACAAAAAAGATAGGTTCTTTTGCGAAAATCAGATGATTTTTGTTCCTCGCTGTTTTCATTATTAATACAAAGACCAACAGTCTCATTTATCAATTTTATAAGTCCTGTAAGAGCGATATTTTCATTACCGTTACTCATAATCGCAACTGTTTTGTCAGACAACAAGTCACCGTAGGAATCATATTTTCCCACAAGATATTCAATATCAGAAAATTCAACATTTCTACCCGAAAAAAGCAACAGCATTTCAAAAATCTCACGCTGCGAAAAGTCTTCTAAACCACCATTAAGCAATTTTAAACACAATTCTGTAAGCCTTTCACTATGTTTTTTCACTTATACGCCTCCGCGATTCAATAAGGAGAATAGCTATGTTATAAGGTGTTCCGGTAGTATTATACCATAAAATCTGATTTTCCCGCAAGGTTTCGGGGTTTTGCCTGCAAAATCGCTGTTCTTAACAATGAAACAAAACTTGCATCTTAAAGCGCTTAACTTTAAGATATTTTGCCCTAATCGGAAAAAGTGAATAAAAACATCCGCCTATAGAGGCAAACGCCTTTACAGCTGAACACCTTCAAAGCTGAATACCTTTACTGTCACCGTTGAGCCTTACAACCGATCACATTAAAAGCTAAACACCTTTACAGCTCAACGCCCTCACAACCGATCACCTTCAAAGCTAAACGTATTTACAAGCGAATGTATTTACAGCCGAATACCTTTAGAGTCTCAAACATCTCATTTTTCAGATGTAGATATCTAACTTATATTTATATCTGAAAAAGGTGTCCACCCTAATGACAGGAGTACACCTTTACCTTTATATACCTTCAGGCAAATATTATCTGTAAAATCATAAAATATAGTTCGGCAAAAATTCAAATTATAGATATTTATTATTACCTGTTCGCGTCTCCGTCATCTTCTCTGTATTTATGACCATATCCTTTACTATATTCCCTGCCATAGTCTCTTCCATAAGTATAACTATAATATCTTCCGCCCTTTCCCTTCCTGTTTACATCATTAAGAACTGCGCCGATTATATTGCAGCCGCTTTTATTAAGCTGCTTGACAACACTTTGAGCAAGACGATAACTTACCTTTCCGGAACCGCACACAAGAACTGCACTGTCCGAGCAATTTGCGATAACCGCAGCATCTATGACAAGTCCAAGCGGAGGAGTGTCGATTATTACATAATCAAAAATTTCCTTTGACGAATTTATCAGAGACTTAAACTTGTTTCCATTCAGAAGATCAGTCGGATTCGGGGGGACCTGCCCCGAAAAAATAATATAAAAACCTTCATACTGAGTTTCATACAGAACATCGGAAAGAGATACCTGACCTGAAAGAAGCTGGCTTAGTCCCTTAATTCCTCTTGCATTTGTATACTTATTGACAACGACAGAATTACGCATATCGGCATCAATAAATAGAACTTTCTTACCGATCGAAGCCAATCCTTTTGACAGTTCAAGCGAAATCGTAGATTTTCCTTCGTTAGGCATGCAGCTTGTCATTGTAACAATCTGAACCTCACTACCGCAAAATTGTAAGTTAGTCAAAAGCGATTTATAAGCCTCATCAGATGCAAAGCCTTTGCTCCTGCCAATATTATTTAAGTTAATTTTCTGAACCTGCATTTTATAACCGTTCCTTTGCACAACTATGACAATTACTATTCATAAAAACCAACAAGTTACATCTTTTTTGAATTCGGAATAGTACCAAGCACTGTAAGACCTAAATAACGTTCTATATCAGCCGGAGACTTGATCTTATCATCAAAATAAAATATTACAAACAGCACAGCGCATGTCAAAGCAAATCCAACCAATGCAGCCTTAAGTGCTGTTGATGAATACGCAAGATTGCTCGGAGCAGTAGCTTCCTTACCGTACGAAAAAACATTTACCTGATCTATGCCGATAATATTTTTGATTTTTTCGGTTGATACATCACATAACTCATTTACAATAGCACATGCGATTTTAGGATCGGCATTGCTGACAGACACATTGATAATAAGGGAGTCAGACTCGTTTGTCACCGTTATATACGGAGAAACTGAACTGTAACTAATATCAAGCGCAAGATTCTGAAGAGCTTCGCTGACAAGTACCTCTTCCTTTATAAGTTTCATACTGTCCTCAACCGTAGAACTTGCCACATTAATGTTTGCCGAATTTATTTTATCGCTGTTCTTGTCCATAAGATATATCTTTGCAGTTGATTTATATAGGGGAACAGTGGTAAATCTTGAATAAAAATAAGCTCCTGCGCCACATACACATGTTATAAGTACAATTATCCAAAGCTTATTAAGGAAAAAAAGCAAAAGCTCTGTAAAATCTATCGTTTTTTCTATACTGTCAGAAGTTTCACCTTCGGCGCTCCTCACAGTGGCTACAATTTCATTCTTTTCCATTATTATGACCATTCCTTCTCAGTATTTTAAGCGCATTATCTCTAAATAATGCCTCAGCATATTTCAAGCCATATTTTTTTTCAACATATTCAAAACATTCAGATAAAAGCGGTGCTCTCTCTTCTTTATTATGAGAGTCTGTAGCGATAAAATCAGCAAGACCGCAGCGAAGAAGCTTTTGAGTAAAATGTTTACATGATACACCAAAATCTCCGAGAACAGAAGATGCATTTATCTGAATCTTTACACCGTCATCAGACAAAAGTTTAATGCAATCAAATTTACGGTAAAAACATCTGTAGCGCTCGATATGAGCAAGCACAGGAACATAGCCGCTTTTAAGAAGCTTCTGAAGCCCGCTGCATATAGTTTGTTTTTCCTCGTCCGGAAAGAACTCAACAAGCACATATCTGCTGTTTCCAAGAGTAAAACATTTTCCGGAATCTAACTTTTCAAGGCAATCATTATGAAAAAAAAGCTCGTTTCCGCACCAAAATCTCATGTCGGGATAGCGCTGCGCCGCAAAGGCCTTTATTCTTTCAAATTTTTCAACAGAAAAAGTAATTTCCTCACGTTTTTTTATCATGGGATTATAGAAATGAGGTGTAAGACAAATTCCGCGAATTCCGTCTTTATAAGCAATCTCAAGCATTTCACACGTCATTTCTTCTGAGGATGCACCATCATCCACACCAAACATCATATGATTGTGAATATCTACAAATCCAGTCAATTGCTTCACCTACTATTCTTACGGAAATCCCTTTCACAAAAAACTAAAGCCTATTATTTCAGACAAGCCTCATATACGCCGCTCTTAGATTTCAAATTTCAACAGTCTATTACTTACAGATCTAATGACATTTCCTTTTGCACAAAAACATTTAAATTATTATATCATTAAATTAATTTCTTGTCAATACGGAAAGACTTTGCATTTCGGCTAAAACTTATAAATAATTCATATTTACAACGAAAAAAAACAAAATATTTTCCCTTCGTTCATCCGCGGATCAGTTTAATCAACAGGTGTACATAAAAACACCCGAAATCCGTCATTGCAAATACTGCGCGACGCATTTATGGCAGCCTTCTCCGAGCTAAATATACCGAATACACTCGGTCCGCTTCCGCTGAGAAGGGCGCCGGATGCTCCCAGTCTTATAAGTTCACTGCGCACAAGCTCCGCATGAGGATTTACAAGCTCAAATGCGTTATAAAGAGCTCCGCATACTTCACTGATATTTTTACCTTCAAGAGCCGCAAGCATTCTGTTTTCAGCAAAAATTCCTTTTTTTACCGCGTCAAGCTCTTTATACATAATCCCCGTCGACTTTTTTTCCCATTTGCCGACGGCAAGCAGAATCGTACAGTCCGGAAGAGAATGACAGGGACTCATATTTTCTCCTATTCCGCAGCAATGCATCGGCGAACGGGACAAACAAAAAGGAACATCCGCTCCGAGCGTTGCGGCAATCTCCAAAAGAGTCTTATCCGAAAACGGATTATTAAACAAACCGTTTAAACCTCGAAGAACAGCGGCGGCATCGGAACTTCCACCGGCCAAGCCTGCCGCTAACGGTATATTCTTCTCTATCGTTATATCTATGCTTCCGCAGCTTATTTGCGTATGCTTACGATACAAATACGCAAATTTCTCTGCCGCCATGTACGCCAAATTATTGCATCCTATTTTATTTAATTCCTGAAGATCACATACAACCGATATTTTGTCAGGCAAACTTGAATCACATTCAATTTCTACTGTATCATGGAGTGAAATTCTATGCATAACACTGTCAATCGTATGATAACCGTCCGGTCTTTTACCCGTAATCTCAAGAAAAAGATTTATTTTAGCATAAGCCCTCTCAGCGGTTTTTATTTTTATGGCACCGGACATATAACTCCCTCAATTTCTTACTACATAAATTTAACATAAAACTATCGAATAAGTTTAAAAATAATATTCTTTTTAATATCAACCGCATGAATCGGACATAGCTCCTGACAGCAAAAACATTTTATGCATCCTTTTCTGTCAATCACAGCTTTTCCGTCGTTAACCGAAATAGCATTTGCCGGACAGTTTTCCGCACATTTTCCGCATCCTACGCATTTTGACAAAATAACATCCGGTTTCGGCTGCAGAAACGGCGGCAGCAAGGAAAATATCTTTCCCCTTTTTGCGTCAGAATGAAGATAATCCTTAACTCTGAAAGAATTAATGTCATCTCCCAAAATACGTATTTCTCCTTCTTTAGGACATAGCCCGCGCCGCTTCGCCTCCTCAATCATCGGAACCTCTCCGTCATGGCATATGATTTGTGAAGCCGCCAAATCGAGCGCATAAGGATTTTCGGAAACAAGAAGACACCCCACTTTTCTGGGGGTACCACCGGAAGGTCCATTTCCCTCCATACCGATTACCGCATCGCAAAAGCTTATAACTCTTTTTGAACTGCAAAGCATGTCGCATAAATCGATAAGCACATCTCCAAATTTCTGCTGATTTGAAAATCTGGCATGCATTTCAACCTTCTGAGTTCCGGGAATTGCCCCAAACAAGTTTTTTACCGCGTTAGTCATTCCCGTGAGCGTATGCGTTTTAAGTTTGCAGACATTAAGTATAACATCAGCATCCGCAATTGCATTTATAATATTAAAGTTTTTGGAATTTTTAGCATTAGGCGCAGACATCGTCTGAAAACCCATATCGGTATTAAGCACTGCCCCGGAATTCTTCGCCGCCTCATCCACTTTATTTACCTTATAATTGTGTTTCATAAGTGAGAGAGTAAAAGGGCCTCCCGGACTTTCTGCAATCGTAACGTCCGCTCCGGATGAAACCGCGATTTTAGATACTGCTTCTATAACCGCAGGATTCGTACAGGACGCCGTGTCAGGCTTTGAAGCGACTACTAAATTAGGTTTAACGACAATACGTTTTCCCGCAAAATCCGAAAGATTAATTCCAAGCTCCGAGAGCTGCTTTCTCAGTATTTTCTCTATCTTAGATGTGTCGTAATCTTCACACCGCCTGACAGAAACACTGCAAGTCGTCATATTTTATACCACCTTTGCTTCAGGCTTTAATTCGGTTACAATCAAATAATATTAAACAATAACTTTTCCTTTTCTTATATGCCCTTTAATTATACAATATCTCAGAATACAAATCAATATAAAAATACATTTGATGCTCAATGTTTTTTAATATTAAACCTGATTTCTGATTGACACTGTATAAACAAAGTAGTATTATAACAATACTACAAACCACAATACGGACGGTATTTTACTTATGCTGAATAAAGAAAAAATTATAAAGCCCATAGCATATATCCGTACCGAATTTCCATCAAAATTCGGTATTCCAAGGCAAAGTTCTCTTAAAAATGATCTATTCGGAACCATAGTTTTCGAGCCTGAATACTGTCACGAAGAGGCGTTCCGGGAGCTTAAAGGATTTTCACATCTCTGGATTATATGGCACTTTTCGGAAACAGAAAAAGGCGAACCATCGCTTACAGTAAGACCGCCAAGACTCGGCGGAAACAGACGTGTAGGAGTTTTCGCATCACGGTCTCCTTATCGTCCCAATTCACTTGGACTATCCTGCGTGAAGCTTGAGAAAATATGCAGTGACAGAAAATCGTGCAGCATACCGCATTGTCCGCTTGGAAAGAACTTGTGCAAAAAGCAAAGCGGTATTTCACTGCTTGTATCCGGAATAGATATGATGGACAAAACACCTATTTTCGATATAAAGCCGTATATACCGATAACCGATTGTCACACGGACGCGTCGGAAGGATATACGGCCATTACCCAAAAACATACGCTTTCAGTAATTCTTCCGAAGAATATAGACACAGTTATCCCTTCGGAAAAGCTTTCCCGGCTCATATCCGTTCTTGAAGATGATCCGCGCCCCGGTTATAGACATTCAGAGAAAGACTCAGATAAAACATACCATATCGAATTCGATATGTATGATATTCCGTTCAAGGTAAAAGAAGACAGCTTAATAGTTCTGGATAACATAAAAATAAATTGAAATTTCGCAAATCATATTACATATAATATTTTACTACATATGCAATTGCTTTTCTCTGTCATTACCGCCGATATATCTCTTTGCCTGAGTAGAAAAAAGCTCATAATAATGTCCGTGAAGATTCATTAGTTCATTATGACTTCCCTGTTCGATTATACTTCCGTTGCAAAGGACTACAATTTTATTTGCGGCGGTTGCGCTTGAAAGTCTGTGGGACACAAAAATCGTAGTTTTATCTCTGCGAAGCGAATCAAACTGATTATATATTTCCTGCTCGGCAATTGCATCAAGCGAAGCTGTAGGCTCATCAAGAATCACTATGTCGGAATCGGCATAAAACGCACGCGCTATCGAAAGCTTCTGCCATTGTCCTACAGACAGTTCAATACCGTTATTTTCAAAATAACGCATAAGAGGTGTATCATACTTTTCCGGCAGCTTTTCGATAAAGACATCCGCTCCGCTTTGCTGAGCCGCGCGACGTATCATTTCCGGGTTCATATCGGCTCTTATATTTCCGAATGCAATATTTTCAGCCGCATTAACCGCATACTTTCCAAAATCCTGAAAAATAATGCCGTATATACTATACAATTCTTCGGTGTCATATTCCCGGATATCATGTCCGTCAAGCAATATAACTCCTTCTGTCGGATCGTACAATCGGGTAATCAGCTTTATAAGCGTAGTTTTTCCCGCTCCGTTAAGGCCGACAAGAACAACGGTATCACCAGGTTCTATAATAAGATTTACATTTTTAATAACATCCCTTTTTGTATTCGGATACCTAAATGAAACGTTTACAAGCTCAAGTTTATGACCGGTATGATGAATCGGATGCCTCGGCTTGTCAATAGACGGAATAACAGTCGGTTTCTCATTCATAAAAGAAATCATATTATCTATAAACAGCGTTCCTTCGTAAATCGATGCTGTTGTAGTAATAAGAGTTGCAATTCCTGTCGATATTGAATTAAGAGCGCCAGTGTATAGTGAATAGTCACCTACTTTATAGGTACCGTTGCATACTCCATGGGCAATAAAAAGAAATAAACCGCAATTCACAGCTGACGAAAGCAGCGTCATAACTATATGAAGCATACCTTCATTTACGAACAGCTTTTTCAGTCCGGAAAAATAATTTTTAAATACTTTTTTATAACGTCCTATAAAGAAATCTGAAAGACCGAAAATACGAAGTTCCTTAGCCATATCCTTATCTGTAACCAGGGATGAATAATAGCTCATCTGACGGCGGTCTTTTGAGCGATGCCGCATATATAGAAAATTTTTACGTCTGTATGTAAAGTTTATTACCGCAGACGGAATACTTATAAGCGTTATAATTAAAGGAGCAAACGGACTTATCGCCCAAAGAATTACTATGAATGAAATCATACTAATCGCGGTACTGACAATAGTAAAATTTGAATTTAACTATCTAATCCTCAAAAACCATTGATTTTTCAAGGCTTCACGCCTGTTTTTCATTCAAACCTTATCTGTTTGCCCTTGTTTTTGCCCTTACGAGCCGAAACAAGGGCAACTTTTTATTCCCCGCCGACCACCTTATCCAGCAGCCTTGCGGAAGTACGCTTTGCTTCCCTTGTAGAGTGAGCGTAGATGTTCATTGTGGTACTGACATCGGAGTGTCCGAGAAGTTCCTGCACATCTTTCGGCTTTGCGCCGCCGGAAAGCAGATTGCTTGTGTAGGTGTGGCGGAGCGTGTGGAAATGGAAATCCTCAAGCCCTTTCACTTTCTTCTTTGCTGCTCTGCACATAATCCCTACCGTACTCGGCGCTTCATACGCCCCGTCTGCCCTCAGGCAGACAAAGGAGATTTCCTTGTAGTCCTCCGGGACTTCCTCTGTCCTTTGCAGGTTGTAAACCTCATAATAGGTGCGCCCTTTTTCCTTTACTTCTTTGTAGTAGTTCAGGTGATAAAGCTCCCCGTAGCGGAAACGGTTTTTGCGTTGTTCTGTTCTCGCCGCCCGCAGGATTGCCGCCAGCGTGTCGCAGAAATCAACGGTGCGGACTTTGCTCCGCTTTGTCGTTCCCACTTCGGTTGTGTGCCTTGTTCCGTTATAGCGCATACTGCGGCGTACCGTGAGATATTGTTCCTCAAGGTTAATATCCTGCCAAGTCAAGCCGCATACTTCCCCGATACGAAGCCCCGTGTAGTACGCTATCTGCACAGGCAGCAAAGCGGGATTATCTTTTGCCTTGAGAAATTCCTCCAGCTTTTGGAACTGTTCATGGGTGATAGTAGGAATACTGGCGGTATCTTCCTTGCTGTCCGAGAAAATATCCGTTTCCTGCTTCCTGCCCCTTAGCTTCACATACTGCATAGGGTTAAAAGTAATCAGTTTTTTCGGGAATACCGCAAAGCGGAAGGAATTTTGCAACACCGCCGAGAACAGGAGCATATATCCTTTGCTCATGGGCTTTGAAGTTGTCCCGTCCGGGTTTGTCCCACCGTAGCTCAGAAAATCAATGAACGCCTGCAAATGGTCGGCGGTCACGGTTTTCAGCTTGCGTTTGCCAATGGGATATTGCTTGATACGGTTGACCGTTCCCTGATAGGACATGACCGTCCCGTTGCTTAAGTTGCCGGGTTTCAGTTCTTCCTCTACCCACATATCCAGCATATCGCCTACCGTGATGTTTTCCGCTTTCCCGACAAACTGCTTTTCCTCATAGTCCGCTATCGCTTTGCGGAGCATGGCTTCTGTTTCCGCCTTGCTCTCTGTGCCTGCAAACTCTTTCTGCACTTTTCTGCCGCTTTCATCTTCAATATAAAAGCGTCCGTACCACTTTTTGCCTTTCTTTCTTACAGAACCTTTTGCCATAGATAAAAAACTCCTTTCTATCCGTGGCAATCGGGACTGTGACATATGGTGTGCGTAAAGTAATTGTGTCACTTCCGCCAGTGAAAGTCAACTGGCGTCTTTACTTGTCAAGGTGCCACGGAATTTTCTTTTTCGGAAAGCCTTTCTTCGGCTTCCTCCACTATCCCGAAAAGTGCGCCCATCGACATTCTTGTGCGCCCCTCATCGTGGATATGTAAAATCCCGTCTAAAAACCGTTTCATATCCTCAATCGGTACTTCCATCTTCTTGCGGTATACCTGTTCCATGATTGCCCCGGACTCTATGGCGTACCGCCCAAGAGACTCTTTCAGCCCTTTGTCCTCCGCCACACGGTCAACTTCCTCCATAGCGTCAGCAAAGTAGTAGGTCATAACCGTATACAGGTCAACCATCTTGCCGAGAAATGTCGTGAGAAGCTGCTGGTGCGGCTCGCCCTTTACTGTATAGGAAACTGTGTCCAGATATTTCCTGATGTGTTCCTCAATATCCCGCTGGCAAAGAGTATAGGTGTCATATTCCTTATCATCGGAAAGACCTGTCAGCCATTCGGGAGTTGTGAGCAACGCTTCCGCAAGACCGTTGATAACCATTGTGCGCTTCGGATCAACTCCGTCCGCTTCATACCGCTGAATGGTGGATTTGTTCACGCCTACACGCCTGCCAAGTTCCGGCATGGTAATGTTTAACTCTGTGCGGCGTTCCTTAATCCTCCTACCGACCTGTTTTGCGGTGAATGTGGTTTCTTTTTTCAAGGTGTTCACCTCCTGACTGGTATCAGTATAACACGCCGATACTTATTTTGCAACCTTTATCTCAATGAAAGTTGTAAATAAACTATGAATGGTTGCAAAATAGGTTGACAAGAGATGGCAGAATAAGTATAATGATAAAACAGTAGTTGCAAAATGAGTATTCTAAAAGGAGGTTGATAGAATGAGCGCAGTCAAAATGGGACTTACCATAGAGGAAGCCGCAGAATGTACGGGTATCGGCAGGAACACCATGCGGAAGCTGGTGGAATGGGGAAAGCTGCCCGTCCTCAAAGTGGGGCGCAAGACCATTATCCGCAGGGACACGCTGGAACGGTTTCTGACGGTCAATCAGGGAAGAAATCTTCTGAAGCCCGATGATGTCCGCAGAGTGGAATGACCATCCATTCTCTTTTCGGAAAGTAACCCTAAGCCCTCGGCGTTTGAGAGCGAAATACACCCCTCGCACAAATCTTCGATTTGTACTCCGGGTATTTCGCCCTTGCAGGGGGCTTCCGTATCAACCGCCTGCGGCGTATGATACGGGGCTGTCACCGCTGCCGCAGCGACAGCCACAACCGTAAACGGTTGCAAAAAAAGGACGCACCTTGACAACAGAAAACGGAGATGATGTATGCCGAGACACAGTTTTATCCAGATGTCAAAGCTGCCCAATGTCAAAGGGCGAATATCATATATTACAAGCCATGCAAGGCAGGAAAATCTCTATGCCACCTACCGCACCGCTGATAGTCAATTTTGGAGTAACCTTGCAAGAGAAAGCCAGCAGGAGTTTCAGCGCAGCGGCACAGAGGGCAAATGTATCGAAGCAAGGGAACTGATTATCGCCTTGCCCGAGGTCTATACGCAATACGAGCCGCAGCAGGTACTCACGGACTTTACAGAGGAGTTCCGCAGGCGGTACGGTGTGGAGTGCGTGTCCGCCCTCCACCATAACAAGCGCAAGACAAACTATCATATCCATCTGATTTTCAGCGAGAGGCGGCTGCTCCCCGAACCTGATGTGAAGATTGCTTCCCGCAGCGTGTTCTTTGACGAAACTGGAAAGCGTGTCCGCACCAAAAAGGAAATTACGGGGGAGGACGGGCAGATACGGAAAGGCTGTACCGTCATCAAAAAAGGCGAGGTATACGAAAGCCATCTGTTTACTACCAAAGATACACGCTTTAAGGGAGAGCCTTTTCTCCGAGAGATAAAAGAAGTGTATACGGAACTTATCAACCGCCATATCTCTGATCCTGAGCAGCACTTAAAGGTGTTTGATAAAAACAGCGTCTATCTGCCGACCAAGAAAATCGGCAAGAACAATCCCAAAGCGGACGAAATCAAAGCCGACAATGCCGCAAGACAGGAATGGAACAGGACAGCGGATATGGCGTTATTATCAGGTATCTCCGAAGCAAAGATTTTAGAAGTCAAGCAGACAGAGATACACGAAAAGGCGAGCCAGTCTATCAAAAGCAAGGGCTGGCTGCCGGGTCTGTTCCGCAGTATCGTAAACAAGGCTAAGGACTTCCTGCAAAACTTAATCCGTGAACACGATATGCCGCCGAAGCCTGTCCTTGAAATAGATATGGCAGAGTTCCGTACCATGCAAAAGCTGATGATAAAGGCGCAGGATAAGGCGAAAGAAATCCGGCATTTGCAGGATACGGTACTTCCGAAGCTGAAACAACAGCTTGCCGATACAAAAGGGATTTTCAAGGGTAAGGAGCGCAAGGCGCTCACAGAGCAGATACAGCGGACAGAAAAGGAAATCGCTGAAAAGCTGGATAAACTGCCCGATGTTCTGAAAGAGGACGGTTATCCCGATGTGCAGGCGTACATGGCAACCTACCGTAAGGCGGAGGCTGTTGTGGAGCAGTTCAATCGTGACCTTGCCGCATGGGAGCAACAGGTCAGGGAAAAACAGAAACCCGCCAAAAAAGAGCAGGCAAAGCCGCCTGAACGAGAGAGCGTGCTGAAACGCCTGCGTCAGCTTCAGGCGGAGGGTAAGCAGAGAAACCAGCCGAGACAGAGAAAGAAATCCTTTGACAGAGACAGCCGATAGGCACGAAAAACCGCCGCTATGGTATCACCCATGCGGCGGCATACATAAAAATCTTATTTGTGTTCTGCAAGCGTGACTTTCATATCCTGAGCATTGATGCTTGTTTCCTTTTTGCACTTCGGACAGTAGAGAGGGAAGTTTCTTAATTCTGTATCTTCCCGTATCATTGTGCGAGTTTTATTGCCGCAGATAGGGCAATATATCCATTCTGTGGCTTTCATGTTACTTTTCTAATTTCAAGTCTTTTATTTTTTGAGATATTCTCTCAATGACCTGTATAAAACATTCATCACTTTTGCCCGTCGGATCGGGAAGTCCCCAATTATCATCAAACGCTCTACCGATATAGGGACAACCGACATCACACCCCATTGAAATCGCAATATCGGGCGTAGGGATTTTATCAATCGTCTTGCTATACTGGCTTTGCTCCATATCTATCCCATAAAGCTGTTTCATAAGCCGCACAGCGTCCTGATTGATTTGTGTGGAGAATAAAAAAATAACCTAAAAAGTGCGATAGCCTGTGTAGGTGTCGCACTTTTTTCAGTTGGCTTGGCTTACGAAAACAGCGTTAATTATTCCGCAGTTTCTCTTGCCTTTTTCAAGCCTTGAGCCGTAGCTTCCATCTACTATCAAACTTCTTTTTCTCATATCCATAATTAAATCCCATTATTAACCTCCTGTAGATTCAATTTGCAAAATTCACCATGCAAACTAAAATCAGGAGGAGATCGACAACGAGAATCTCTGGGTTGTTTTCCATCCCCAGAAACAAAAATGCCAGCTGATCTTAAGGACCAACTGGCATTTTTATTCGCGCACAAAGAAAACGCATTATTAAGATTTTATAAGTACAACAAGTATACCAAGCACAATTCGATACCAACCAAACACCTTAAAATCATGTTTTTTGATAAAGTTCATTAGGAATTTAATTACTAAGACAGATACCGCAAATGCCACAGCCATACCGAGAACAAGAGCGAGCAGTTCTGCACTTGTAAATTCAAACCCGAATTTTAACAGCTTAAAAGCACTTGCTCCAAGCATAGTAGGTACTGCGAGGAAAAAAGTAAACTCTGCTGCTGCCACTCGTGAAACTCCTATGAGTAAAGCACCTATAATCGTTGCTCCCGACCGTGATGTGCCGGGTATAAGTGATAACACTTGAAATGCCCCTATCAAGATTGCTGTTTTATAGCTGATGTCAGAAAGTGCCATAGTAGTAGGAGTACGCTTTTTATTCCAATTTTCTATGAGAATGAATAACAAACCATAAAAGATTAACATGATTGAAATCACAATGGGGGTTTGGAGGTAAGCATCCAAATAATCATCAAATAGAATCCCCATAATAGCTGACGGTACACAAGCTACCGCAACCTTGAACCACAACGAGAAAGTATCCTTTTTAACAATTGACTGTGCTTTGTTCTTAAATTGAAAGGGAAACATCTTGTTCCAAAACATTACAACCACTGCGAGTATAGCTCCAAGTTGAATAACAACAAAAAACATTTCTTTAAATGCTTCGCTCATATTAAGTGTGATAAATTCGTCCACAAGAATCATATGTCCTGTGCTGCTGATAGGTAGCCACTCAGTAATACCCTCAACAATTCCAAGAAAAATAACTTTTAAAATTTCTATAAAATCAAGTACCATTATTACAAATCCTCCTTTTTAAAATGATGAAAGGTCATAAGAAAACCAACTGCTGATACAAGAATAATAATAGATACAGACAGCAGTGTAGGATAGCCGGTACTCTGAAGTTTACCCTGCACCAAGAAATAGGTGGCTGTCCACGGATACAACGCTCCCCATTCTTGATTTGAAAGTGCGGCACTTCCCATGACAATCACGGCAGAGCCAATCATCGGGGCGACAAATCCTTTTGTTTTCATAGCAACAAACACAAAAGGAGAAACTGTTAAAAACATCAGGATACTGCCAAACAAAAACTTGGGGAGCCATACTATTGCCACTAGTAAGCTATATCCCTCCAATGTAAAGACAGCGTCATATAGCCCACAAACGATAAATATACCTGCCCATGTTACAAGGGTTAGCATAACAATCCAAAGAAGCAGGGTGCAAAATTTTCCAATTAATAGTTTTGTCCTTGAAATGGGTATGGGCAATATGGTTTTGAGGGTGCTTTCTGTGTACTCTCTGCTAAACAAGTAAGCTGCAATTGCCACATATATCATAATGTTTACCAGCAGCATGATATACAGTACACTGTCGCTGTATATGTCAGACAAGGTAAAGATAATCTCCGGCTTATCAAAATGTGTTTGCAAGGCTTCTATTAACATCAAAAGTGGGGTAGATAATACCCCTGCCACACTAATTAGCACCATTTTTGAACGCTTTAGTTTTAATAATTCACAAGAAATAAGATTAAGCAATACCGCCACCTCCAATCAGTTTAGAAAAGTAGTCCTCTAAGTTTTCCTCACTATCATTTATCCTTGTCACGAGCAGTCCATTTCGTGCAAATTCTCGATTGATTTCTCCAACACTTTGGCTAAAGTCATAAATTCTCACCGTACCGTCCTGCACTGTAAAATCCGTCATGTGGTAGTGGTTTTCTAAAATCTTTCCGGCTATCTCACTGTCAGATAAATCAAATTGAATGTATTTTCGATTCCTTTTGTGAAGCTCGGATATATTCACTTCCTCTACTAAATGCCCCTCGTGCATAACGCCGATAATATCTGCTATCTGTTCAATCTCGCTTAAAACATGGCTTGAGATAAAAATGGTAATGCCATGATTGTGACTAAGTTCAGATAAAAATGAGCGTATTTCAACTATTCCAATGGGGTCAAGTCCGTTAATCGGTTCGTCAAGTATTAAAAGCTCCGGCTCGTGCATAATGGCGGCGGCAATACCAAGCCGTTGCTTCATTCCGAGGGAATAATCGGAAAAGACTTTTCTTTTCTCCTTATGCAGCCCCACAACTTCAAGAGCTTTTTCTACTCCACTTTTAGATACTCCCCCTCGCAGTTTAGCGAGAATTTGCAAATTCTCATACCCTGTTAAATTACTGTAAAATCCCGGTGTTTCGATAATAGAGCCTACTTTGCTATAAAGGGTATGGATATTTTCCTTATAGTTTGTGCCAAACAAGCGTACCGTTCCCTCCGTTGGGAAAGCAAGCTGCAACATCATTTTCATTGCTGTGGTTTTGCCTGCTCCGTTTCTGCCGAGCAAACCATAAATTTTGCCCTTTGGCACATGAAGATTTACCTTATCGACAACGGTGGCTGTTCCGTATCGCTTCGTAAGATTTTCTGTTTCAATGATATAATCCATATTTGATTCTCCTTTCCGTGGGTTGCTGTTCTTGTTTTCGCTGACCACAATCTTATTATCCACGAGTATTGCATAGAAGCCAAGAAATCTACCGTCACAATGCCGACACAATAGATGTCAGCACGAAAAAAGCTCCGACACTTATCGTGTCAGAGCCTATTTTAAAGGGTTTATGGCATTTTACTTTGTTTGGGTTTGCTTTATCCAGACAAATATTTTAGCAACAAATAGCAGAAACATAAGGGCGGTTACATAGGGTTGTCTTGCCGCAGCGAAGAAGCAGATAAAAAGCGTACTCAGCACGAGAGAGCATTTTGTGATTATGTTGCTCCATGATTCCTTTTCAAAACAAACACACATCAGTTTCGCTATCCCAAGTGCAATCAAAACAATAAAAACAATCCAATAGATTGCAAGATATATTGGGGTAGTGTCTGTAAATGAAAGTAGATTGACACAATAAATATATCCGTCAACAAGGTTACCATACAACGGCAAAAGTATAAAAGTAACCGCCATCATATCTAATATTCCATAAATGAAACTGTAAATTTTTTTCAAGTTGGAACGATTTTCAGTTTCGGCAAGTGTAATCAGTTCTTCGCCCGATAGCAGTTCATCTATGGTCACAGAAAAGAATTTAGAAATACACTTGAGCGACTCAATGTTAGGGTAACCCTTGCCGCTTTCCCATTTTGAAATGGCTGTTCTTGATACATATAATTGCTCCGCAAGTTGTTCCTGCGTTAAGTTCTTTCCAGTCCTAAGCTGTTGTAGCTTTTCATTAAATTCCATGATTCTCCTCCTGTTTGTTCCTTGTTTTCATACGTCCATCAACGGGTTTTTCTGCATCTTTTGGTATCATCCATGCACGACCAAATTTTTCAGTTCCGTCAATGCGATTTTCCTCAC
>CAJLCI010000008.1 GCA_905205065.1 uncultured Eubacteriales bacterium
GACAGATCGGTTTATACGGAAGACTCGGCTGTGAGTAATTACTATCTTCCGGAAGTAAGGAACGGGGGCGCAATAATAATCAATCCCGAGGTTCTCGAAGAGAAGAATTTGTCTGTTCCGCAGAGCTATGAAGATTTGCTTAAACCGGAATATAAGGGACTTATATCAATGCCTAATCCTAAGTCATCCGGTACAGGATATATGTTTTTGAAAGCTTTGGTTGTATCAATGGGTGAAGATGAGGCGTTTGATTATTTTGACAAGCTCAGCGAAAATATATTGTCCTATACGTCGTCCGGCTCAGGTCCTGTAAATGCACTTAAGAACAAAGAAGCTGCAATCGGGCTTGGAATGACTGCTCAGGCTGTTAATGCCATAAACGACGGAACTAAACTTGATATAATATTTTTTGAGGAGGGCTCTCCTTATTCAATGTATGGTCAGGCTATAATCAGCGGCAAGGAAAAAAGGGAATGTGTAAAAAAAGTGTTTGATTTTATGATAGACACCTATTCTAAGGAAACGAACAATAAATTTTATCCGGAACAGATATTCAAGGATTCTATATGTGAAATTGAAAATTATCCGAGTAATATCAAATATTCGGATATGGGTACAAATACAAATGCCGAAAAAAGCCGACTTCTCGAAAAGTGGAAATATTAAGTCTTACAATTATCGGAATAAAAAACCTTACATGACGGGTGAGTACGTCACGCAGAAATGACTGTAAGTTTAAGTTTTTGCATTTTGAGTGAAGTTTTTAATAGGGAGCATGGTCACATTATAAGGAGTTCCGGCGGCGGATTAATCCGTCATCGAAAAAGTGTATGGAAACCGCCGCCTGTAGAGCCGAACATCGTTATAGTCAAATTCCTTTACGGTCGAGCATCTATACAGCTAACGTCCATTATAGTCAAATGTCTTTACAGTTGAATAATTTTTACAGCTGAAATCATTATAGTCGAATGCTTTTATAGCTGAACGTCCGTTATAGTCAGATGCCTTTACGGTCGAACATATTTACAGCTGAACGTCATTTTAATCAAATCTCTTTACGGTCGAGCGAATATACAGCTGAATGTCCATTATAGTTAAATATCTTTACAGCGAATGCCTTTGCGGGTGAACATATTTACAGGTGGGTAAATTCCGCTTTTAGTTATAAAGTCGGATATACAGATATATATATTTGTATTTCCGGAGGAAAGGTACAATTGAAGATGGCAGATAATAAAAATAAATTAAGCGTAATTTCGGTTTTTCATGAATTTGAAAAAAAACGTGTGCTGGATGACATTAGTTTTAATGTTTCTGAAGGGGAGTTTCTTTCGATTCTTGGACCTTCCGGTTGCGGAAAAACAACCTTACTCAGAATACTTATAGGATTACTTAAGCCTTCCGGCGGACAAATAATAAAAGACGGTCTGGATATTACAGATAAACCTGCTTCTGAACGCGGCATGGGAATTGTATTTCAGAATTATGCACTGTTTGAAAATATGACTGTCTTTGGCAATATTGAATATGCGCTTAAAATAAAGAAATCCGAAAAAAACGGTGCTAAGGCAAGAACTGAATCGATAATAGAACATATGGGGCTTTCCGAACATGCCTTTAAAAAGCCTCATGAGCTTTCCGGCGGTCAGCAGCAAAGAGTTGCTATAGCGAGAACGCTTGTTCTTAATCCAGATATTATTTTGTTTGACGAACCGATGTCCGCACTTGATGTTGCTACTCGGCTGATGCTTAGAAAGGAACTGAAAAAAATTCAGGCTGAGTTTGGTACGACAATGATATATATAACGCATGACCAGGAAGAAGCGTTTGCTTTGTCAGACAGGATTATGATAATGGACAATGCAAAACTGGTTCAGATAGACACTCCTGAACAAATCATAGAATCTCCTGCCGATGATTATGTAAAGACTTTTGTTATAGATAATCTACAGGCTAAAATTAATTCTCTCGTAAGATATGTGAGGTGAAATTAATTGAAAAAGGAGACAAAGAACTTATCAGTCTGCAGCAAAAGCCGCAGTTTTCATTATTCCGCGGTGTGTAAGCTGATTTTAATACTGTTTTTTGCGTTTTTTGTTATAATGCCTCTTATAAGAATGCTGTTTTATATTAATGCGGACAGTATCGGACGTGTAATATCCGGGTCTTTGTTTGTCCCGGCAGTTTTAAATTCGATTAAAGTCGCACTGATTTCGACGGTTATTGCGCTGATACTCGCGTATGCTTTAGCTGTATGTGTTGAACGTTCGGGAATTAAATTTGCGGGCTTTTGGAATATTATTTTAATTTTGCCAATGCTTATTCCGTCAATCTCTCATGGCATGGGTCTTATAGTGCTGTTGGGAAACAACGGAATAATTACACGCCTGTTCGGTCTTAGCTGGAACATATACGGCATGTGGGGTATCGTTATCGGTTCTGTTATGTATTCTTTTCCTGTAGCTTTTCTTATGATTCGTGATGTTCTGAAATATGAGGACCGATCGCCGTATGAAGCGGCAGAAATTTTGGGAATACCTAAATGGCGGCAGTTTACCGCTATTACAGTTCCGTATTTGCGGAAGCCCCTTATTTCGGTAATTTTTGCGGTCTTTACTATGGTAGTAACCGACTACGGAGTGCCGCTTATTGTCGGCGGAAAATTTTCTACGATTCCGGTAGTTATGTATCAGGAGGTAATCGGACAACTGGACTTCGGAAAAGGCGCGGTTTACGGCGTAATTTTGCTGATACCTGCCGTTATTGCATTTGTGTTTGATTTGCTCAACAAGGACCGCGGAAATTCTTCGTTTGTCAGAAGAGAATTCGAATCCGGGAGAGGCAGGCTGAAAAGAATATCCGCTTATATATTCTGCGGCTCTGTGTCTGTATGCGTCTTGCTTCCTATAGTAGCTTTCGTTATACTTGGATTTGCTGAGAATTATCCTGGAAATCTGACTTTTACGCTTGAAAATATCAGCAGAACTTTCAATTTGGGCGCCGGAAGGTATCTTCTCAATTCTGTCATAATTGCAGTTTTGGTTTCCGTTATCGGGGTAGTAATTTCATTTGTTACAGCTTATTTTACTGCGCGTGTAAAATCGGGCGCTTCGCGTTTCCTTCATCTTATCGCTATTACATCCGCGGCGATTCCCGGAATTGTTCTCGGCCTTTCTTATGTCATAGTTTTTAAAGGGAGCTTTATATACGGAACAATCGCCATTCTTATAATGGTCAATATTATTCATTTTATAGCGTCTCCGTATATTATGATGTATAATTCGCTTGGAAAAATAAATTGCAATCTTGAAGCGGTCGGAAAAACTCTCGGAGTAGGACGGTTAAGAATGGTAAAGGACGTATTCATTCCTCAATGCTCGCTTACAATTTGTGAAATGTTTTCATATTTTTTTGTAAACTGCATGATGACAATTTCAGCAGTCTCTTTTTTGGCGACGACCTCCAATAAGCCCGCCGCGCTTATGATAAACCAGTTTGAAGCGCAGACACAGCTTGAATGCGCGGCGGTTATATCGCTTTTAATTCTTATGATTAATATATTGCTGAAATTTGTGTTGTACATAATAAAAAAGCTTATGTCCAAAACGCGTATTGCCAATTCCGCGGCGGCAGATACTGTAAAATCCGTACCGGAGGAGAAGGCTCTGTCTTTATCAAGATAAGAGAAATAATATTAATAACGGATTTATCCTGAAAGGAACATAAATCGAAAAATGATTACTAAAAAACAGTTTGACATATTGGTTTATTTATCAGAAAACGATGCGGGGGAAACTCAGCGGACAATTGCGCAAAAAACCGGAATGTCCGTAGGTACGGTAAATAAAATTGTAACGGAGCTTACCTCTGACGGAATTATATCAAACGGGAAAATAACTGAAAAGGGGAACAGCGTTTTAGACGGATTCAGAGTTAAGCGCGCTGTATTTATCGCCGCCGGATTTGGTTCACGCCTCGCGCCCATAACCTTTAATACGCCTAAACCGCTTGTCCGTGTGAAGGGAAAGAGGATTATAGATTCACTTTTAGATGCGGTTATTGCGCAGGGTATCACAGAAATTTATATTGTGCGCGGGTATTTAGGGGAACAATTTGACCAACTGTTATACAAATATCCGATGATAAAATTTATCGAAAACCCGGTTTATAATGAAGCCAACAATATCTCTTCTGCGTATTGCGCAAGCTATCTGCTTAAGAATGCTTATGTGATGGAAGCGGATCTTCTTTTGTATAATCCTTCGCTGATTACAAAATATCAATATTCATCTAATTATCTCGGTGTGCCGGTAGATAAGACAAACGACTGGTGTTTATATACAGACGGAGGCCGCGTTACAAAAATGGCAATCGGAGGATTCAACTGCTATCATATGTTTGGAATTTCGTATTGGACAGAGGAGGACGGAGCAAAATTAGTTGAGGACATCAAGGATGTTTATCAGGCGCCCGGAGGTAAAGAACGTTATTGGGATCAGGTAGCGCTTGAGTATCATATCGACAATTACAATGTATCTGTGCGTGAATGCAGCTTCAGTGATATAATAGAAATCGACACCTTTAACGAGTTGAAGAAGATTGATAAAACATATGACATGTAAAAATAATATAAAAAATGCTCAGATTTGCTGTAAACATTTTTGGCGGACTGCACTTTCTAAAAAGAAGTCGTACTTACATTTGCAAGTACGGCTTCTTTTGGTTATATGTTGAACTCTTTGCGGAATATAATTTCTGCAGGGGGCTGATCATTTGTCACACAGAGAATTTTTTTACGTCGGAGAAGATCTTCCCGAACAAAGCATTCGGGAAAATAAAGAATTTCTTTTAAATGTCCAAAAAGCTTTGCTTATGTCACTGGAAAAAAGAATGTTAATATCCGCCGTTCAGAGAGAACGGTGCATTGATGAACTTGAAAAGCAAAACGAAAATAAAAAAAACGTATTTAAGAAATAAATTCAAGCTTTAAAAATTGAAGTGATAAATTAAAGTGATTGAAGAAATTAAAGTGATGGAAGCGATTGAAGTGAGAAATTAAAGTAATAACTTAAAGTAACAAATTAAAAGCGCGCTGTTTAAAAACATATAGAGTATAAATTCACTTATTAATTCGTTTTAGAGACGGAGGTTTAGATTGAATAAATATGAACTCATAAATCAGACAGTAAAGTCTATTAATGAAAAAAAGCGCGTCGCGGCTTACTGCAGGGTATCTACCGACAGTGAGGATCAGGTTAACTCTTTTGAAAGTCAACAGCGGTATTTCAGGCAGTACATAGAACAACGGCCAGATTGGGAATTATATGAAATTTTCGCAGATGAGGGAATTTCAGGTACAAATACAAAAAAGCGTCGGGAATTTAACCGAATGATAGATTGCGCAAAGAGCGGAAAAATCGATTTAATTATTACAAAGGAAATATCACGTTTTGCCAGAAATACACTTGATAGTATTTATTATACCCGTGAGTTAAAGAAACGCGGCGTCGGAGTTCTCTTTATGAACGACAATATTAACACGCTTGACGGTGATGCAGAGCTTCGATTGGCAATTATGGCGTCTATAGCCCAGGAAGAGAGCCGTAAAACCTCGGAACGGGTAAAATGGGGACAAAAGCGGCGTATGGAAGAAGGGGTTGTGTTTGGAAGGAGTATGCTTGGATATGACGTACGCGGCGGAAAGATGTATATTAATCAAGGAGGCGCCGAGATAGTCCGTTTGATATTTCATAAATTTGTAAGCGAAGGGAAAGGAACTCATGTTATAGCAAAAGAGCTTTGTGAAGAGGGAATATCTCCGATGCGTGTTAAAAAATGGCACAGTTCAGTAATACTGCGCATTATCAGGAATGAAAAATACTGCGGCGATTTGATTCAGAAAAAAACGTATACTCCGGATTTCCTTTCACACGAAAAAAAATATAATAAAGGTCAGGAAAAATTTATTATAATCAAGAATCACCATGAACCTATTATTTCACGCGAAATATTTGAACAGGCGAATAGAATTTTAGATGAGCGTTCTTTGTCGCAGGAAGGAAAAAATAAATACAGCAGGCGATATACTTTCTCTGGGAAAATAAAATGCGGGTGCTGCGGAAAAAGCTGTTCCGCACGATACAAGGGGAGGCGCGATGGCAGCGTCTATAAGTCGTGGAGATGCTCTGAGGCCTCAAAGTACGGAGCCTTTCATATAGACGCGCTTGGAAATAGACTGGGGTGCGACGGCGCTTCCATCCGCAATGACGACGCGGTTTATCTTATGTCGCTTGTTACAAAAAAGCTGAATCTTGGCTGTGAAGAAAATACAGGCAGCTTAATCTCGGTTATAAAATCAGTCTTGAAGGAAAATAAGGATATTGCTTTGGACAGTCTGAAAGAAGATATAAAAACTGTGGAGAACAATCGTCACAATCTTGTTGAATTGTATTTTTCGGGAAGAATAAACGAATCGGA
Organism: uncultured Eubacteriales bacterium; assembly: GCA_905205065.1. GTDB lineage: Bacteria > Bacillota > Clostridia > Oscillospirales > CAG-272 > UMGS911. The sequence goes on from CAJLCI010000008.1 coordinate 6,478, forward strand.
ATTTAATGATGCCGAAGCGGTTTACAGCAGAGCAATAAGACAGCTGCGGATAAATTATACAAATATTTGCCAAAATAAAACTAAGACGACTGAACATCGTACTAATACGGAACATCGTACTAATATTGAGGATATATATAAAGCAATTAAAGAAATTATAAGTGGAGTTGAATATGAAGATGATTTTTACCGATGTATTTTAGACAAAATGGTTGTTATTGACCGCAATAATGTAGATATATACTTAAAAGGTTTATCCCATAAGTTCAGCTATAAATTAAAAAGCGACATAGAATGTACTTGATGAATATTAAAATTAGATATGACAAATGACAAAAAATGTCCAATTGCTTTATTATAATATTATAATCGGTACATTACCGGTGCTTCTGTACCTACATCCGTAAGAATACCTATTACACGGCGGTTCGGCATACTGTAACGCTGGTTAAGATACCTTGTAGCTGCGCCCGTTTCTCCGTCCGGACCGCCAAGCTGACTGATTATTATTTTAGCCGCCTGCGGATTGCTGTTTCGGATTTTTACCGGAAATTCAAGTTTTTTTTCATATATCCACATACTAACAATCCCCCATTTCCCACGGCCATGGAGTGTCAGTCCAGGTCCAGCCGTCCGAGTCTGTGATATTATCTCCGTAAATTGTAAGAGCGCCGAATTTACGCTCATAATCGGATACGGCGTTATTACGCATAGCTCTTGTTTTCAAAAAATAATCGACTGCGCACTCATTGTCCGGATATGAATCAAGATATAGTCCGGCGTCGATGACTGAAAACTCATATTCCATTACTTTTTTAAGCATTTTTTCTCTTTCGTTCATCTTCTCCGATCACATCCGTTCATATTATTATAACCCGAAGCTGACGGTGTCCGCCTCATTGTAAAAGGTTTATCAAGCTCGCGGAAAATCGTGCCGCGGCAAAGACCGATGTCATGGTCATAAAGATCTCTGAAGCGTTGCTGCGGAATATATACCATTGCAAGCGACGGATATACCTTAACCTCGGCATCATTTGTACATACGGCGCCGCATGAGGCAGCCCCGCCGACGATTTGTTTATCCATTTTGAGAAATTCCCCTTAATTTATTTATCATTTCGATACGGCAATATACCATACCTCAATGTTATATTATGCAGCAATTCGGGGTCTTGACATAAAAACATAAAAAGATGAGAGATTTGGAATCTCCCATCTTTAGCATAATTAACGATTTAACAGAACTCACTTCGATTCGGGTATCAGCTCAGAAGCAAGAACGAACTCATATCCCTGAGAAATGAGCTCCGGAATAAGAATCTTTAGAGCTTCGACGGTTACACTCTTGTTTCTTACGACATAATCATGACAGAGAATAATTGCCCCGTCCTTTATATTTTTTCTTACTGTTTTCAGGACATAATTTACATCTGTATTTTTGCTCCAGTCCAAAGTATCAATACTCCACAGAACAATGCTGTAGTCCATTTCATCGGCAAGCTCTGTTATAAGGTTGGAACGCAGTCCTCCCGGAGGGCGAAACAGATGAGGTCTGTAATCGCTTACTTCATATATTGCATTTTCCGCGTCAGTCAATTCTTTAAGCAGAGATGATTTATTGAGTTTATTAACTGCACACGGATGTGTGTCAGTGTGATTTCCGACCTCGTGTCCCTCGGATATTTCACGGACTACAAGCTCCGGATAGGCTCTTACATTACTGCCCACAACAAAAAATGTGGCATGAACATGATATTCTTTCAGAATATCGAGTATTTCCGCCGTATATTTGCTGTGAGGTCCATCGTCAAATGTCAGTGCTATTCTCTTTTGTCTGTCATTTACAATTCCTTCACGCTGACCGCTCGCGGCGGTTACTCCATACGGACTTACCGGCACAGAACATTCCGTTTCTGATGCGGCCGAATAAATACTCTGCGTCAGTGAGAACGTAATTAGTACAAAAAGAGTAAACGCAGTAATCTTTTTAAGCATGAGAAATCAATTCTTCCATTGTGCCGAATCTATATCCGGCATTTTCCCATTCGGTGAGAAGAGTATCAAGTATTTCTGCGTTTGTCGCGGATGTCGGGTGAAGAAGAATGATCATTCCGTTGTGAGTATGGTCAAGAATCTTTTTTGTTGCCGCATCCGGATCAGGCTGTTTATTGTTATCCCAGTCTGCATATGCAAAGCTCCAGAAAACGGTTGAATACCCCATGTCCTGTGCCCATTTAAGATTTTGTTCACTGAATTTGCCTTCAGGCGGACGGTAGCATTTTGTCAGTTCGCAGCCCGTATTTTCCCGGAATATATCTTCAAGCTTAGTAAGTTCCGCCGAAAATTCATCGAATGACGAACATTTTGTCATATCCTTGTGCTTGCAGGTGTGGTTGCATACTGCGTGGCCGTTGTCGGCCATACGTTTTACAAGTTCTGTATTGCGCAATATCAAATTGTCAAGTACAAAAAACGCGCCTTTTGCTCCGTGCGAGTCCAGTGTATCGAGGATTTTCTCGACATTTCCGTTTTCATATCCCGCGTCAAAGGTAAGGTATATTACCTTATCGTTTTCATCTGCCGATTTGTCGTAATAAAAAGAATTGTAATTTTCGGTAAATTTAAGATTTGCATCTAAAAGCGGAGCTGTTCCGGTATTGTTCGGGGTAAAGTACCAGTTATACGGAGTAGTTTCCGTATGAGCTACATTTACGCCGGACGGCATCGGACGTTTGCCTGCGGCATATACTCCGGCGGCTCCGGTTATAATAATTGAAAGTGAGACTGCAAAAGCGGAAAATACGATTTTTTTTGCTTTGCTTCTTATCAATGGCTTTCCCTCTTTTCATATTTAATTGATGTACATAATTTTAAATGACATCAATTAATATTTTTTACACCAAATTAGTATTTATGAAAGCCATAAACTGAGATATATTCCAAGCTGTAATTTTGCAATTAAACTTAAATATAACTATAAGTGAGATTGCCAGACTCTGATATGTTTCAGAAGCATTGTTTACTTTATTTTAAATAATTTATTCTTATAGTAATACTTTGTTATCTGATAGGTTAAACCTTTTAAATATAATTAAAATAGTTGTGATATACTATTTTAATTTACTCGATGATTATTTTACGGTAATAAAATCATGTATTTGATTTTCTAAAATTATTGAAAAATGGTGACGAATATGAATAAACAGATTTTGTCGGTTAATCTAAAAAAAGCTTTTTATGCAATTATCTACGGTATATGCGCGGGAATCGGTATCAACTGTTTTCTTACACCGAATAAACTATATACCGGAGGAATAACAGGTCTTTCACAGCTTTTATCCGGAATAACAATGAATCTTTTTGGAAAAGCCGTTCCGACGTGGGCGTGGATTCTTATCTTCAATATTCCGCTTGCAATTGCCGCTTATATATATCTCGGCAAAAAGTTTACTGTTTTTTCCTTTGTTTCAATCGGCGCATCTTCGCTTGCCATCAGCCTGATTCCGGTATCCGCATTGACAAAAGATCCTATACTTGCGGCTGTTTTCGGAGGATTGATCATCGGTTTTGGTACCGGACTTTGCTTTCGTGCCGGATTTTCAACCGGAGGTGTTGACTTTATAATTTTTTTTATAAGAAAGAGAAACGGTCAAACTGTCGGACATATAAGTCTTATTATGAACGGTTGTATCGCGCTTGCCGTAGGTCTTATTTATGGACTTGAACCCGCCCTTTACAGTCTTATTGCTATTTTTATAAACAACAAACTTCTTAATACCTTCTATATACAGCAAAATAAAGTAACTATATCAATATTTACAAAAGAAAGGGAAAAGGTTACAGAAGTTTTGCGAAAAAAAAGTATTCACGGAGTATCCTATTTTGAAAATGTATACGGCGGATACACAGACAGTCCGATTAGTCTGGTTATGAGCGTAATATCTCAGTATGATCTTTTTCTTCTTCGCGATGCTATATCGGAGGCGGATCCTGATGCCTTTATAAATATTCAGTCTACAACGGAAGTTATAGGCAGATTCAACAACGAAATTATTAAGTAAGCGTCATATCGCGGAAAATGTTTCAGAACAGCTGTACATCCTGTCCGGAGATGTATTTCATTAATCTTATAATATCTTTGCTGTCAATTTTGGTATCGCCGTTTAAATCTCCGCCGATAATATTTGTTTCTCCGTTTGCGATAGATTTCATAAGCCTTATAATATCCTTGCTGTTTACCTTTCCGTCGCCGTTCAAATCGCCCGGAATATCTCCGTCAAGCTGTTCGTATATAACCTGACGTCTTTCATCTTCTGTTCTGCATAGAATGATAGACTTTATATAGACCGTATCCTCTTCCTCGGAATCGTCGAAAAATTTAAACCTTATATTTGTTAAAGTTCCGTTCCAATACGGCAGTTCATTAAGCTTCACGGTCGAGCTTCTATATTTGCTGCCTTGAGGAAGAAGGATGCTTAAGCTTTTATCATTTTCCGGATATTTAATATCTCCGCAGCAAGGATAGAGCGTTCCTTTAACAGCCTTTTCGGAGTTGGTTTCCGGATTCTTATAAATTATGACCATATATTTATAATCGTCTGCGGAAAGCAATTCGTATCCGATGTCATACCTAATTTCAATATACGGATTGTCGTCAGTTAAAGAGGTTATTATAAGCGCATTTTCCGATGTATCATATTCGGCGCATGTATTATTTGTTTCACCGATGTATTTCAGCTGCTCCGGAGAGTTAAAAATTAGAGCTGAAAGTTTTTCGGTCTCATTTTTAACTGGAGGAATAGTTCCTTGCGCTTCCCGTTCTGGCCCATACGACAATATTGCCGCGCATGTTATATTGTATTCTGAGCCTTTTCCGGGAGTACACTGAAGTTTATAATCATTTCCGTCGAGGATAACCATTGTGGTCGGACTGCCGGTATTGAGGAGAAGGGCGTTGTATAGTCCAAGCTCTTTACAGAGCGCCGGCATTTGGTTTATTTTAAAGTTTTTGGAGGAGGACTGTGAAATTACGCTGTCAAGTGTAACCATCATAAGAGAACCTGTCTCGGTATATCCGATAATTGATGCGGCACGTGCTTCCGTTAAATCGTATACAGCTTCTGTACAGCTTTTTCCGTCAGTTACAAGCGGAAGCTGTCCTCCGATTCCTGTTCTCATATGCCTGACGTACTCTGTATATTTTCCGAGCCTGTCATATGTCTCAACACTTATTGTTACTTCATCGCCGATAGAATATTCGCTGATCTCGCCTGTCTTAATACTGCCCCGCGCTGTAAGAATAATACGGTTTTCGCACATAACGGGGTTATCGTCTGTATCGGGAAAAAATATACCGGTTACTTTTCCGGTTATTTCAGATCCGTGCTGAAATTTATAGTCAGAATCAAAGTCTATTACAACTTCATACGCGTCGTCAAGCGCATAATTGTTCAGACATCCTTTATCAGTATATATTACGATGGTATCTGCCGCAGGAAGCCGGTTTACCGCGTCTGTGGTAAAGACGGAGGATAAATTTTCATTTCTTACACTCACGTTTACACCCGGCTGAGCAAGAAAGGGAATATAATCGTCGGTAATGCCAAATGTAAACGAGTCGCCTTCGTACGGAGTTTCATGCTCGGTATATGCTGACGAAATTATTTCACCGTCCGATACGTTAAATCCTCTTGGAAGACATACGGGCATCTTCATATTTTTTTCATATGCGACCCCGTTATATATAATATCTTTATCTCTTGCATGACAGTATTCCGTCATCCAGCGATCTGCGTTTATCGCGGCAACCGCAGTTTTTTTACCAGAATTGGCGGCATTGTATTTACTTATAATATCTGTCACAGTGGCCTTTTCACCGGCATATTGCCCGGCCATTTCTAAATCAAGGTACAGATCCCGTTTGGCAAGATCAAATTCGACGACGCTGAAATCTTTTTCGCCGTATTCTGAATCTCCGGGAAGGGAATAATAGCAATAATTAACTCCGTTATGCAGTTCTGAAATTTCCGGGTAAGTTCCCGAAACAGACGTGTGATTAACCGCTTCAGCATCTTCCGCCGCACCGCTGTCAATAACCGTGCAGGACAAAGCTGACGATAATGCGGCGGCAGAGGCGGCAAACAGCAACGCAAGTCTTTTTGAAGCCTTTATTTTCATACCTTGGTATTCTCCTTTCGGGCAGGTGCCGAATGAATTGCATCTTTTTTCAGCACATTTTTTCCGACATTTTTGTTCCTCCGAGAATATGAAAGTGGAGATGCTTTACACTTTGGCATGCGTCGTCACCGCAGTTTGTTATCACACGGTAACCGTTTGTAATTCCAGCTTTTATTGCAAGCTCCGGAATTTTTTCAAAAATATATGCGGCAATCCGGCTGTTGTCTGAGCTGATCTCGTCGACACATGCAATGTGAGTTTTAGGAATTACTAAAATATGTACGGGGGCCTGCGGATTAATATCATAAAATGCATAGATATTATCGTCCTCATATAGTTTTTTTGACGGTATATTTCCCTTGATAATTTCACAAAAAATGCAGTCCATATTCTTTATCTTTTCCTTTTCGTTTTTTTATTTAAATATCAATAACAATTATAGCACTTCTGTGTCATAATTTCAAGACCGGACGCGGTGAAAAATAACTGTAAAAAGAAAGTTTGTATTGACAACGGCAAATGGCAGATGTATAATATATTAGTAGAATTATACAGTCCGTTATATATGATTAGCTTCGCAGCTGCAGGCAATAATAATAACGGCGGGTATTTTCCGGAGATCTTAAGATTTTCGGAAAGGAAAGGAATGATTTTAAATGAAAGTAACTAAGGAAACTACAATAGGCGATATACTTGATTATAATGCAGATACTGCAGAATTCTTTTTGGAGATGGGTATGCATTGCCTCGGATGCCCGGCGTCACGTGGTGAATCTATAGAAGCGGCGTGCGAAGTTCACGGAACCGACGCTGATGCTCTGGTAAATAAGATAAACGACTTTCTTGCAGACAAATAAGTGAGTGTCCGTAGGATTAAGCTCAGTAAAAGGCTTTTATGCGCCGCAGAGCTGACGGGCTGTGCTGAAGTGATTGCGGATGTTGGAACAGATCATGCGTATCTGCCTATTTATATGCTTGCGGAGGGAAAGGCTGAGAGGGCTGTCGCAACGGATATCAATATGGGACCGCTTGAGAGGGCAAAGGCAAACGCGAGGCTTTATAACGTCGTTGACAGACTGACTTTGCTTCGTACTGACGGCTTGCGCGGCGTCGAGCGTTATTCGCCCGACGTCGTCGTTATAGCCGGAATGGGCGGTGAGCTGTCGGCTTCTATAATTGAAAAAGCTGATTTTTTGAGAAAATATCACCAAAGAATTGTCTGTCAGCCGATGACACATTCCGAGCTGCTTCGGGCTGCGCTCTGCCGTCTCGGGTTTGTGATATATGATGAAAGAACGGTATATGACGGTAAGCTGTATCAGCTTTTTGCAGCTGAGTATACCGGCGAAAATGAGAACTATTCGAACGGCGAGCTGCTTGTCGGTAGGATTTCGGATAAAGATGATCCGCTTACTGCTGAATATATATTGTCTGTCATACGCAGACTTAAAAAAGAATATAACGGAATTCTTAGCTCTGATTCTGAATTTAAAAACAAAGATAATTCAGACTTGCAAAAGCTTTATAATACAATTGAAGAACTTTGCTCAATGGCAAAAAGGGAATGATTCCGTAAAAAACTCCATAATAGCTTCATAACAGACTTGATAATATACTCTATAATATTTTCCATAATAAATTCATAATAAAGGGTTTTGAATATGATCACTGTAAAGGAACTTTATGACAGACTCGATGCTGTGATACCTAAAGAGCTGTCATGCGAATGGGACAATGATGGACTAATGCTTTCGCCGAATACCGGAGCTGAGGTCAGACGCGCTGTGGTTGCGCTTGATGTTACCGACGATACGGTTTCATTCGCGAGGAAAGTTGGCGCAGAGCTTATTGTTACACATCATCCGCTTATATTCAAACCGCTGAAACAGCTTGTTTCTGATAAGCTTGTTGTGCTGATAAAATCCGGAATATCAGTTTTTTCATTTCACACAAGACTGGATGCCCTTGATACGGGAGTGAACAGTGCCCTTGCCGCAAGTCTTTTGTTGGAAAATGTCAGGCCGTTTGACTGTGAATTGGGGCTTATAGGTGAAGCGCATCTCGATATGACAGTAAATGAGTATGCTGATTTCGTTTGCCGCTCGCTTGGCGCTGATTCTGTCAGATATATTCCGTCGGATAAACATGTAAAAAAGGTTGCTGTTATCGGCGGCGCAGGCAAGGATTATATCTTTGATGCGATTAAGTCGGGCGCCGATGTATTTATAACCGGTGAAGCCGGGTATCATGGAATGTGTGATGCTGCCGACTGCGGCATGTATGTAATAGAGGCTGGACACTATGAGACCGAAAATCCGGTATGTGGAACGCTGAAAAAATTAATAGAACAAGTCTGCCCTGAGATTGACGTGACATTGTTCAATTCGGGAAGAATCTGCACACATCACTGTATCAAATGAGCTGTACGCCTGTGGGGGGAGGGAACCATACATATGCGTAAAACAAAAATAATCTGTACACTCGGACCGTCCTCAAACAATGAGGAAGTTATAAAAAATATGATACTCGCGGGAATGAACGTTGCAAGATTGAATTTTTCCCACGGGGATTATGAAAGTCATAAGAAAACCGCGGATATTGTGAAAAAGCTTCGGACAGAGCTTCATTCACATACTGCGCTTCTGCTTGATACAAAAGGCCCGGAGATACGGCTGAAAAAATTTAAGGATAAAAAGGTTACCCTCAAAAAAGGCCAGAAATTTACTCTTATGCTCGGAACCGACGAGCCGGGAAGCGAACTTGGAGTTGCAATCACTTATGATAATCTTTATAAGGATGTAAAACCGGGCAATACCATTCTTGTCGATGACGGACTTATCGCTCTTAAAGTTCAGTCATGTGATGCAAGCGGAATTGAATGTATTGTTGAAAATGGCGGGCAGGTTTCCGACAATAAAGGCGTTAATATTCCCGGCGTAAAGCTATCGATGCCGTTTATCAGCCCAAAAGATGCGGAGGATATTGCTTTCGGTGTCCGTGAAGACTTTGATTTTATCGCGGCTTCATTTACTCAGTCTGCCGAAGATATCCATCTTATTCATGATGAGCTTGAAAAAAATAATTGCCGGAATATCAGAGTAATTGCAAAAATTGAGAACGCCGCAGGAGTTGAAAATATAGATGAAATACTTGCCGCGGCTGACGGAATTATGGTTGCACGAGGCGATATGGGCGCTGAAATTGCTATGGAGGAAATACCGATTATTCAAAAGAGGCTTATTTCTAAAGGCTACAACGACGGCAAGCAAGTAATAACGGCTACTCAGATGCTTGAAAGTATGACAAGACAACCGAGGCCTACCAGAGCAGAAATTACTGATGTAGCAAACGCAATTTACGACGGAACGAGTGCGATCATGTTGTCGGGAGAAACCGCAAGCGGTCTCTATCCTGTTGAGGCTGTAAAAACAATGGCAAGAATCGCAATCAGAACCGAACGTGATATTGATTATGCTCAAAAATTTTCCCGTATACGGGTAAACGGATTTTCGGATGTTACAAGCGCGATTTCTCATGCGACATGTACAACCGCAAACGATCTTAATGCGGCCGCGATAATCACAGTTACTAAGTCGGGGCGGACGGCTCGAATGCTCAGCCGTTTTCGACCTGCGACTACCATTATCGGCTGTTCGCCCGATCCTAAAACTTGTCGGCACATGAATTTGTCATGGGGAATAACGCCCCTGTTGATAGAAGAAAAAACAAGCACGGACGAGCTTCTCGAACATACGATAAGCGTAACAACCAAAAACGGTCTTGTCAATCATGGCGATGTCGTTGTCATCACCGCAGGAATACCACTCGGTGTGTCAGGGACAACAAATATGATGAAGGTACAGATTGTAGGTAACGTTTTGGTAGGAGGAACCGGAATCGGCGAAAAATCAGTATGCGGAAATCTTTGCGTCTGTGATAATGAGGAGGAAGCTCTTAAAAAATTCAGGGCGGGAGATATACTTGTTATTCCTTTTGCTTCACAAAAGCTTATTGAGGTACTGAAAACGGCAAGCGCGATTGTGTGCGAGCGTTTTGGCAGGGATTCCTATGCTGCGGTTGCCGGTCAGCTGCTTGGCTGTCCTGTTATTGTGGGAGCAGTTGGGGCGACAAAAATTCTTCATTCCGGAACTGTCGTTACAGTGGACGCTAAAAACGGCGTCGTTTACAGCGGAGATAACACCTGATTCTGCAATAAATATTATTCGGAGGACAATATAAATTGATCATACAGTTAGACGAGGCAAAGAGAACGCTTCTTGAAATGAGAGAGAAAATTAATGATCTCGGATCAGCTCTTCAAATAGATGAGCTTAAGAAAAGTGTCTCTGAACTTGAAAAAATGACCGCGGCTGAAAACTTTTGGAATGATGTCGGGAATTCGGGCAGAATTCTCAAGGATATAAAAATAAAAAAAGATAAAATCGATAAGTATGAACAGTTGAAAAACCGTCTCGAAGACACAATTGTTCTTGTCGAAATGGGAATTGAGGAAGACGACGAGAGTGTAACCGAGGAGGCTCTTTCCGAGGTAAAAGAAATTGTTGATGAGGAAAGTCGGCAGAGAATAGAGGTACTTCTTTCCGGAGAATATGATCAGAATAATGCCATTCTTTCCTTTCATCCCGGAGCTGGCGGAACAGAAGCTCAGGACTGGGCTCAGATGCTTTACAGAATGTATGTACGCTGGGGAGAACGTCACAATTATAATGTTAAGCTTATTGATTGGCTCGACGGAGATGAAGCGGGAATTAAAAGTGCGACAATTTTAGTTGAGGGAACAAATGCATACGGCTATCTGAAGAGCGAAAACGGTGTTCACCGTCTTGTACGAGTATCTCCGTTTGATGCATCCGGACGTCGTCATACTTCTTTCGCTTCGGTAGAGGTTATGCCTGAATTTAATGATGAAGACGGAAAAATTGAACTCCGTGACGAAGATCTTGAAATTACTGCTCACCGCTCAAGCGGTGCGGGGGGACAGCATATAAATAAGACTGATTCAGCAATACGTATAGTGCATATACCGACCGGAATTGTGGTTGGGTGTCAGACAGAAAGAAGTCAGCTGCAAAACAAGGAAACCGCTCTTAAAATGCTGAAATCAAAGCTTATGGAGATAAAAGAACGCGAAAAACTTGATAAAATCGAAGATATTCAGGGCAATAAAACCAATATCGAATGGGGCGCGCAAATTCGTTCTTATGTGTTTATGCCGTATACACTGGCCAAGGATAACAGAACCGGATTTGAAGATGGTAATATATCTGCTGTAATGGATGGTGATATCGACGGATTTATCAATGCATATCTTAAATATAACGCGGCTAAAAATCAGTAAAAATACTAATTCAAGCTCATTCAATAAAATAAAATTAATATATGGAGGTATCTTTTATGCTTAAGCTATACTCGGACAAGAAATCTGTGGCCTATACGGCGTCAATTGCTATGTTTGTCTATGCGATAATTTCTTTTATAGCTGCATTCCTTTCTTTAATCGGCAAGAAAAAGACAACAGCTTCTATTTTTGTCGCTTTGTCTGGAATCGCAGCGGCTTTCGGAGGAATTACTGCATATACGCTCAGAATTATCGACCGTTCTGAAAGTAAAGACATTGATGATTATTTTGAAGACTATGATGAAGATGATTTTGATTTTGACGAGGACGGAAATGAAAAATCTGATGCAGATACACCTTATGTAATTCCTGTGGATGATACTGCAAGCGAAGAAGAATTTAATAGTTAATGGCAGTGAAACAATGCGCTTGAATTTTTAATTTGAGCGCATTGTTTATAATATATTTCATATGTCTGTAAAATATCTTAAGGTTAACAGTCATTTCTGTTTTTTAATTTTTTCAGGTATGACATTTTAAATTACTACTGAATGTCAAATAGTAATAACTATTACATATCAAATTTTATTATCAGTGTTTTTATGTTTAAAAATCTAATGTATAAATTTTTCATAAGTAAAGTTAACATTCAATTCACAATTTGAGCTTATCTAACTTCGACAAATGTGATATACTAACTTAGGATTATAAATTAAAATAATTCAATATAACCAATCGGGAGGGAAATAACATGTGTTTAAATAAACTATGTAAAAGAGAAGAAGAGAAAAAATCATTACTTGGAAAAGTTCTTGTTACTACGGCCGCAGTAATTGGTTTCGGAACACTTATATATCTCGCTGTTAAATATTTATTTGAAAAGTATCATAACGGTTGCTGTGCGCTTTGCGGCGATGATTCGGATGATTATTCCTGCGGATGTGATGAGAATGCTGATTGCGACTACGATTGCAGTGATGACTGCTGCACATGTGACGGTGATAATGCTGATACTTCAGCGGATAATTCGTGTGAATGTGCAAACAATGCTGGCGAAAATATTTATTGAATCTGAATTTTATGACGAAAATTAATTCTGATTTTATTGTTTCTTTATTTTTAGATAGATTATTTTTATAACCGCTTTATTGTTTGCTGTAATTGAGTTTTTGATTTCTATTTGCTTTTGAAATTAAGTGTATTATAAAAATTATTCAATACTTTATAGGAATTATAGTTACAAAAAGCTTCGAGTTTGCTGCGGAGCTTTTTGTAGTTAATGCTTCGACCAATTGGTTTTAATTACAATTGAAGATACATAATTTGCCTGTAATAAATTTTAGTATTGAGATAATAATAATACCAGAGCCGAAGACATGGCTCGATTAAATAGATGTATAATCTTGAATTATTGAAAATTTAAAATATGTCCTGTTGATAAGATATTTAAATTTTGATGCAATTCTCGATTATATGCAATATGTATAAATATACAAGGAGAAATCAAAATGGCAACCAACAAGAATTTAGTTCCTGAAGCTAAGAGCGCACTTGATAAGTTCAAGATGGAAGCTGCAAGCGAAGTAGGCGTAAGCCTTAACAACGGTTATAATGGAGATCTGACATCTCGTCAGGCTGGTTCTATCGGCGGACAGATGGTAAAGAAAATGATCCAGAAGTACGAAAACGATCTTAAAAACGGTAATAGATAACCAGAAAAAACCGATTGTTTTTAAACTTGTATTTAATCACATTAATGTTTAGCTGATTGATTATCTTAAGGATTTTTATTTAACTAATAATGCCGACGATAGATAAAAATCTAGTGTAAACAAGGTAAGTGCGATTGCAGATTTAATTGCAGTCGCATTTATTTTTTTAATAAAAAGATTATATCGACAGGATCTTTAGATTGTCTGATTAAGATACATTTATTTGACGGAGGCAAATTTAGCTTTCTTTTCTGTACTTCCCTAAATTATGTAAAATTGCTTTTTTACCAAACAACTTTTCTTTTAATTTTGCAGAACCCTGAACATCATCAACAGAATAAAGTTTTTTATGTGCAAGAATAGATGACGGGGTACTATGAATCATATATAAAGAATAAGAAACAGGATCACGAACAGCCTCAATATAATCAATAAAATCAGCGAAAAATTTACGCTGTGACAAAGGGGTAGACTGATTTAAAGTTTTATATAAAAGATGTACATGTTTTTTCTTTCCCTCTTCTTCAGGCTCATGAACAATATAAATATAATCAAATATAGAAGAATGTTCAGAAAAATAGTTAAGTATAAAAGCATGCTCTTCACACTCATCAGGATATAAAACCATAGCAAAAAAACGAGACTTAAACAAACGAGATTCTAACTGTGATTCTAACTGTTCTTGTAATTCTTTTTTTCTGTGTTCATAATAACACTCCTTTCATGTGATTAAATGATAACACAAAAATTTTACAAAAAAAAAAAACTATTAACATTTTGTATATTGTGTTCAATTTGCGATGCATATAGTCGTAGTATATGCATCGCAAAAAATCGATATCCAAAGACAGCACAAAAGAAACGGAGGCAACTCCGCAAAGCGGAGCCGCCTCCTGTTTCTCTTTCTCTTACGCCGCGCCTTCGGCTTCTATGCGGCGTAACAGATAAAAGAAAAATTAAAAACCTTTAGAAATTAAAATAATAACGTTCCAAACCAAATTTGCAGCCCAAATTGCAGGCTTAGCAAAAACAGTTAGAAGAAGACAACCAGAAATAACAGCAGGAGACAAAACAAAATAATTTAATAGACCCCTGCCTGTCTGAATATAACTACTTCCCAACATAAGGATATTATTAATTGGTTCTTCCCAAGCTGCCGGAGCTAAAAACTCGAGAAATGCAGAAAGTGCAGAAATAAGAGCAATAAAACCAGCAACAACAATAGCAATAGTTGCAATAACTCTCAAAGTCTCAGACATTAAATAACCCCCTACGGCATATTTGCATTCATAGCTTTATGAACAATACCAATAACATACTTTAAACAACCAAAGAGAATAGAAAGAGTAAAAACACTCCGAACTAATATTAAAAAAACACTCGGAAATCGACTAAAAAAAGAATCAAAATCGATTTGCTGTTCTTCCCACAAAATATGCCCTCCAAACTGAACCGGAAGAGAAGCACCGGGAAAAGTTAAAGATGTTGTGTAACCATCATAAGCAAAAGCAGCAAAAAGCTTTTTAAAATTATCAGATATAGAAGATAATTCAAAAGTACCATCAAGAACATCTAAAATTTCTTGTTTTCCATCTTCTACAGAACTTTCGAATTGTTCAACCTCTTCACTAGCCTGAGATTCTAAAGCATTTAAAACAGACTCAGGCATATTATCAAGAGTTTCACTAATTTCAGTTAACTTCTGATTTCCTTGTGATACAGCTTCTTCAACAGACTGAACAGAATCGTTTACATCTTGAACAGATGAATTAACATTATTCATCGTATTATTAAGTGTCTCTACAGCTGGGACAACTTCATTAGTTAAAATATCCTGTGTCTGTTTTGTCAAGTAATCAGAAAAAGTAATAGAGCTTGTCAAAGTAAAAGAAAAGCCAGAAAGACCAAAAGAAAAATCAGGAGAAGAGACAACAACAGTATTCCCAATTGAAAAACCAAACCGTATAGACTTCAAAACCCAATTACCTGTACCCAACTCTACAGAAGTACCCTCACAAGTTATAATACGATTATTAGAATCAATAGAAGTAACAGATTTTAAATTAATTGATTCTTGATAAGAATTAGAAGAATCAACAAAATTTAATTGAAAAGTAGATAAAACAGGATTATCACCCATACCAGTATAAACAAAATAAAAATCAGGAATATATACTACATTACTTTCAGAAAGAGGAACGGGAATATTAACAGGTATATAAATAGAAGAATTAAAAGTTTTAAAAGCAAAATAAGAAGAAGGAGAACTAAAATTAGACCACTGATAAAGAGATCCACTTTGCCAGCCTTTAGTCATAGCAGTTAAACCATAAGTTTTATCGTCCATTCCACTAACACCAGAAAAAGAAGCAGTAGGAACTATACCACTATCACGATTAAAAACAAAATTCTGTACAGTAGAAAGAGAATCTTCGGCAGCAAAGCAAGGAACAGCTAACAAAGAAATAATAGCTATTACAATAATTATACACGCTTTCTTCTTCGTAGTAACACACCCCCAAATATAGCCTTAAAAGCAAGAACACCGCATAAAACAGCGAGAAAACCACAAATAAAAGGACTATAATCAATATCTAATTTACTACCTATACCCAAATTAGAATATACATAATAATCATTATAAACAGTATAACTTAAATCATCAGTAACTATTTTTTCAGAAGTATAAACAGATGAATATGAATCAGAACGAGTTACCCTAATCAAATAATCATCACCGACAAGCCTATCAATAAGACAAACATATACATTTTTATCTTCCTGCATTATTAAATAATTATCTGTAGGCATTATATAATTCTTAAAATAATTAACATAAGAGCTACCGGGAAGAGAATAACCACCATTTGAATTTTGATACTGTGTAATCATTAGAAACCGCCTGTAAAAGCATCTATTACAATACCCCAAATTATTTTAAGAAGACAAAAAACAACAACAGCCGGCAAAACAGATGCAAAACATAAAACAAAATTATCCACCTTGTTTTTAACCCCTTTCAGAATTAATATGTGACTTATTAGGATAAACACATTCATGAGTATCATACATACGCATAACAGAAACATGAGGAATATAAAAATGATAACGAGGTTCTTTTTCACCTATATAACGTCCATTATCATCATAGTTATCACCATCAAGAACTCTATAACGATTAATAAAACCACCCAAAAACTTACGACACTCATAATTATAAGTGCATTGTTCTCTAATTCCTTTAGTAACACGGGTAAACCGCTGAGAAGTACCCAAAATAACACGCCTATTTTTTCTATTTTGACTCCAAACAGTCAAATCAGTAACAGGCATTTTAGCACTTTCAAGAGAACTATAAAGAGTCTGTATTTCATCTATAATAAAAATAAGACCTTTAGAACCATTATTATATAATTTAAAGTCTTGTATACCACGATAAGGAAAACAAGGAACACCAAAAACACTAATATTAGAAATTACAATAGCATCCGGAAATTCAACATGCATTTGTTTGACAGCTTCCATTAATAACAAAGTTTTACCAGAACCTTGTGAACCGGAAAAAATCCAAATGCCTTGATAACAAAAATCTTTCTTCTTTCCGGAATATAAACGCTCACGCATAGCGTCAGGCAAACCCTTTAAATTTAAATCGGGAATAAATTGTTCAGACATATATACCTCCGAAAATGGGGGGAATTATCCCCCCATAACTCAACCGCCTCTTTTTAAAGCGCCTTTAGCCTTCTTGTAAATCCAACGAAAAGCAAACCACGCAAGAACAAGAGGAACAGCAATACCAAGACCGGCAGCAACAACAAGCATAAGATTAGAAGCAGAAAAATCAGTAAGAGAACCGGTAATAGAAGTAATAGAAGAAGTCAAGCTAGACTGACCGGTCTCTGCCGCAAAGCAACCAACAGCACCCAAAGCAAAAGTCAAAGCAGCAGTAACAGACATTGCAAGTCTTTTCTTTGATTTTGTGAAAAATTCTTTAATCTTTCCCATTTTCTTTACACCTTTCTTTTTATATTTTTTATGAAAAGCTGGCCATTAAATGAGCCAAACTCAACATCAACATTATCACCAGGCATAATATCAGAATATTCTGATATATCACCCTTAGGACAAAAACGAGTAACTGGACGAATACCAGAGCCACAATCAGACAAATCCTCACCAAGATAATACATTGCACCAGGTGTTACAACACCATCATTAGTGGGCTTACGTAAATAAGTCTCATAACCAATAACATACATAACAAATTCTCCTTTATTATTTATTTAAATTAAAAATTTGATTGGAAGCATTAACTATTAAATATTGATATTGTGTTAAAGTAGAAAGAAGCGAATCAGAATTACATGATGAAAGAACATCACGAAGAACCAAAGATATATTACCAGAAGTAGTATCTACCAAATCTAATATGTTCCCTAAATTATGTAAAATTTGCATTTTACATAATTTAGTTTATTAAAAAATGGGAATTAGAATATTAAATAATTTATTCCCGTGCGATATTCATATATCGGAATACAGTTGATACTTATTCCATATACTTGTACTAATAAGCACCATAATAAATCAATTATACAAAAAATAAAGGCGGTGAAATTAGTTTTGAAAAAAACAATTTTAAGCTCTGTTTACGCAACTGTAATTTCATTAGTGATATCTTTTATAATTATGTTAGTTGCCGCGCTTGTCGCTGTAAAGCTTGAAGACCCTTCTTCTGTTACAGATATTTCTGCAATTATTGCTTTAATCAGCGGTGCATTGTTCTGCGGAATAATATGCTCGGTTATGTCAGGCGGCAATACAGTATCTGCTGCTATTTCGGGTTGCATGTACATATGCTTTATTCTTTTAATATCGTTGATTATTGCAGGTTTAGGCGGTCCTTTTGATGATCCGTCGGGATTTGGAAAAAAATTCATATTAATTGCGGTTTCATTTTTGACAGTAATTATTGGCTCATTTATAAGTAAAAAACGCAAGCATAAAAAACGTTCTGCCGCTTCCCTTCGCGCTGAAATGCTGAAAAGGAAAAGATGAGTTAATATTAAAGTTAATATTAATTAGATGGGTTAATATTAATTAAGGGAGCATTTTATATACTATAATAAAAAAACACAGTCTGTATTTTTTTAAGACTGTGTTTTTTAATAATATCTTGATGTAACAATCTTTTTCATTTTACGCAGCGAATCTATTAACTCTAAAATAATATTCATCTTACTTTCAAAGCTGATAGTACTTCCTGGCTTTTGATGGGCTTCGTTAATTGCTTGACCTATAAAAAAATTAATTTTTTTTGAATCATCAAAAAGCATACGGCAAATTTTTGATACAGAATCCGAATATTGCATGGAACGAAAAAGAACGTCGCCGTTGTTTATAAAAAGTCTTGCTCGCTCGAGTACCATTCCAAGCGTAATTACTCCTTCTGTGACAATATCAACCCCTTCAATTTGACCTGACGGGGGTATTTTGCAGTCGAAGTAATTCAAATCTACTATAAGCTCTGTTCCAAGGTATTTTGAGGCTAATATTGCAGTCGTTCCTCCGCAAATTATATGTTTTCCTTCCGAAGAAAAAAACTCTGACATCATGCTGTTGATAACATTATTATTTGACGGAGGGCCAACCATTATATTGACAATAAAACAATCATCCGGACTGCATTCCGGATAATTGCTTTCATATGTAACTCCGATATTATCAGATAAATTCAAAAAATAATTCCCCTTATTATTCTTTCATTTTTGGAGATCAATTTAATACTTTTTTAAGAATATTATTCTCAAAAAATTTTGTTGTTTCTTCGGGAATTACGGAAAAAATTTCACCGTCAACCGAGACACAAACATCGTTTTGACAATTTCCCATACAAAAAGTACCGGAAAGTTCTATACGGTCATCAAGATCGTATTTTTCAATAAGCTTTTTTATGCAGCTTACAACCTGATGCGAACCTTTGAGATGGCATGAACTGCCTATGCATACTACAACTTTCATAATGCGGTAATAATTTCCCTTCTTTCCCGGAAAACCGGCTTTTTTAATAGGGCCAAAAGCCCGTTGATAATTAAATTCATATAACTGCAAAGCGATGAGAAAAGCAAATAGCTTTTACGAGAACAAAACAGTATAAAACTTATTTCTTTGTCATTACACATTATATTCCTGTCTCACGTAAAATGAGACAGGAAGTCATTTTCAGAATAATAATATCAAAAATTGTGATAAAAGCACAACCGATATTAAGGCTATAGGATATGTCGCGGCATATGCTGCAGCCACATTTTCTGTACCTGCAACATTTATAAGTGTACCGAGCGCAGGCGTGCTTGTCATTCCTCCGGTTATGGAGCCCAGATTATTAAGAAGACTGAGCTTTAGTACGTATTTAGCAAAGATATAGCCGATAATCATCGGAATTATTGTCATTACTACTCCGTAAATAAAGTATATTGGCTGGAAGTTTTCAATGAAACTTGCACCTCCGGCTACTCCTGCACCTATCAGGAACAGCATAAGTCCAAGTTCCCTGAATACTTTTAGCGTTGATTCAACAGGCATAAGATTTATTTTTCCGCATTTTCCAAAATGACCGAATAAAAGTGAAATAAGCAGGCATCCTCCTGTTGTTGTAAGTGAAAATGTTGTTCCGGATAAGCCGTTAGATGAAAGAGGAATTTTTATCATTCCAACAAAAATACCTATAATAGCCGCAAGTGCAAAAACCATTATTCCGAACGGATCAATATCTATTAGTTTTTGCGCGCTTTTTTTCTTTTTACTTGAACCGTCGTCAGCGACTATAAGTTTTCTGCGCTCTTCTTCCATATTTGCTTTTGTAAGCTTAGGAATAAGCTGTACAAAAAGCACTACGCCAATTACTCCGAAAATATATGCGATGCCGTGTCCGACAGATACTACATCTTCATATACTGAGGCAACGGTGGCTTTTGCCGCTGAAAATGCGGGCGTTGACGTAAGAGACCCTGATAAAAGTCCTACTATCATAGCGGTGAATCTGTCGAAGTCTGTTTCTCCTCCTAATGTTCTTCCGAACATTATGCACCCGATTGCAGAGAGTCCTCCCGCAATTATAATTATAAGTCCGAGACATACATAAGATTTAAAATTTTTCTTCATGTTGCTGAAAAATTTTGGACCCGCTATAAAACCGACAGATGTTACAAAAAGAATCAATCCCATATTTTCTATAATCTTTAACGCATTTTTTGTATAATCGACAAGCTGTGCATCAAGTTGATTGTAGAACAGACATCCATATACAAGAGCTACTATGAAAACGCCGGCTGTACCGAGAGAGACTCCCTTTATTGTTATACGTCCTAAAGCATATCCTACCGCGGAAATTGCAAATACGCTGAAAATCAGAAATGTAATTCCAGTGACAGGAATTACTCCTCCAAACAAAGACATTTAGTCAACTCCAATCATTTCGTAGTTTTGCGGGCATAATTCGGAAGCAATTTGGGAGAAACAGTATCTGTCTTGATGCCAGCTGCTGCCATCTCTGCCGCAAAATGATCGATATGCTCAAGTGTAAGTTTTCCGGTTTTAATATTCTTGGAACGAACTGCTGCCTGTTTTCCGGCATTGCGTCCGAAGACTATAATGTCAAGAAGCGAGTTGCCCATAAGACGATTTCTGCCGTGAATACCGCCAACGGCTTCTCCGGCAACGAAAAGATTCTGAACTCCGGATTCTCCGTTGTCCGAAATATCTATACCGCCGTTCTGATAGTGAAGAGTCGGATACACAAGAATAGGCTCGCGCCGAATATCAATGCCGTATTTTCCGAACATGCGAAGCATTGCCGGAATTCGGCTTTCAATAGTTCCCTCTCCGTTTTTCAGCTCAATCATCGGCGTATCAAGCCAGACTCCAACACCTGAAGCGGTATGAATTCCCTTTTCTCTTGAACTGCATTCGCGGATAATTGATGCAGCCGAAACATCGCGAGTTTCCAGAGGATGCATAAATACTTCACCGTCAGAGTTGATAAGCTTTGCACCAAGCGAGCGTACTTTTTCGGTAACAAGAGCTCCGAAAATCTGTTCAGGATAAGCGGCGCCTGTAGGATGATACTGAAGTGTATCTGCGTAAAGAAGCTTTGCTCCTGCTCTGTAAGCAAGCACAAGTCCGTCCGCGGTAGCGCCATAATGATTAGACGTAGGAAATCCCTGATAATGAAGTCTTCCAGCACCCCCCGTAGCAATAATTACTGTTTTTGCTTTAGCTACGAGAAGTTCATCGGTTTCCATATTCAATAGGACCGCACCGGACGCCCGTCCGTTTTCATCAAGAATAAGTTCAATTGCCGCCGTAAAATCAACAACGGGAATCTGACGGTTAAGCACTTCGTCGCGAAGCGTTCTCATGATTTCAGCCCCGGAATAGTCCTTCGCGGCATGCATTCTCTTTCGGGACGTTCCTCCGCCATGGGTTGTAATCATGGTTCCGTCGGGCATTTTATCAAACTCGACACCGAGATTACTGAGCCATTCGATCGCTTCTGGAGCTTCGCTGACAAGCTTGCGGAGAAGTTCCGGCTTAGCTGCAAAATGACCTCCGCCAAATGCGTCAAGATAATGCTGCGCGGGAGAGTCATTTTCCTTATCGGCGGCTTGAATTCCGCCTTCCGCCATCATAGTATTAGCATCTCCGATGCGCAGCTTGGTAACAACCATAACTTTTGCGCCTGCGTTATCTGCTTCAATTGCGGCGGAAGCTCCTGCTCCTCCTCCTCCGATTATAAGCACATCAACGTCATAAACCGGATTCTCCAAATTCGGTTTATAATCCTTAAGGCGGCTGTTCGCCTGAAGAAGCTCGGCGAGCTCCTTCGGAACCTTTTCGCCCTTGTTCGGTCCGATTTTGAGTTCGGCAAATTCGCCTTTCTTATAGTCAGGATGATATTCTGAAAGGAGAGCTTCCTTTTCGTCGGCTGTCATTCTTCTCGGCTCAAGCGCAGCATTGGCAGCACGGTTAGCTTCAACTTTTTTTATAGATTCAAGCATTTCTTCATTGTACATCGGTTCACCCTCCCTTATTTCTCTATTTCTCTGTTGTTATAGAGTTCTTTCATCTCTTCGATAGGTTTTTGCATCAGATTTTGCAGTAATTCCTCGAAGCTTCCATCCTTGATTTCTTTTACGCGATTTTCAAGATGTTCGCATTTCGGAGCGAGATATTTTCCGTTCAGTCTCCGCGCAAGCATCGCAACCTGAGGATGTGAGATTCCGGCAGGACAGCGGGATGAACATACTCCGCACATTACGCAGTCAAAGGATTCTTCTGCGCACTTCTCGTATTCTCCACGCTGCGCATAAGCTATGTACTGCATAACATTAAGCCCCTGAGTACAGCTTTTGGTGCAGGCGTTGCATCCTATGCAGGCATATATCTCCGGATACAGCTGCATCATTATCTGCTCTGTGGGTTTGATTTTTTCAATGTCATAAATCTGTTTGACAAGCGGAAAGAAAGGAAGTGTCGCAATATACATGCCTTCTTCAACTTGAGTCTGACATGCGAGACATACCTGAAGTTCCTGTTTGCCCTTGATTCTGTAGATTGTAGCGCACGCGCCGCAAAAACCATTGCGGCATCCGCAGCCGCGTTTAAGCTGATATCCGGCGTATTCCATTGCGGTCATAATTGTGAGGCTTGCCGGTACTGAATATTGCTTGCCGAACAAATAAATATTAACCATATTTTCCATATTGATTTCCATCCCCTGCAACCAGGCAGGGGTATTTCCTTTCTCACGGATTTTAACTTGCGGATTTTAAATCCAATAAAGAGGTTTCGGTCTCTTCGGTATTAATTAATACTCATCCGGAAGCTCACCGAGTTCGTCAAAACGGAATACCGGTCCGTCCTTACATACATATTTATTTCCGATGTTGCAGCGTCCGCATTTACCGATTCCGCATTTCATGCGGAGCTCCATTGTTGTATATATCTGAGTATCTTTAAATCCAAGCTCCTTGAGTGCGGCGAGCGAAAATTTTATCATTATCGGCGGTCCGCACATAAGAACTGTTTTTGAAACGTCCGGAGACAGTTCTTTAACGTAATTCGGTACAAATCCAACGTGACCGTTCCATCCGGATTGTTCACGGTCAATTGTCAGATCTACTTCAAAATCCGGAGCTTTCATCCATTCGTCAATTATCTCCTGATAATCGACAAGATCATCCTTGGACCTTGAACCGTAAATAATCTGAACTGAGCCGTATTTGCTTCGGTTATCACGTACATAATTGATTACCGAGCGAAGCGGTGCAAGACCGATTCCTCCGGCAATAAATACAAGGTCTTTTCCAAGAAGCGCGCCTTCTACCGGAAATGCGTTGCCGTACGGTCCGCGCACGGTAATCTGCTGTCCCGGCTCGATCATGTGCAGCCATTCTGTAAGACAGCCGCATTTCTTTATACTGAACTCCATGAATTCGGTATTGGTCGGAGAAGAGGTTATTGAAAACATAGCTTCGCCTACTCCGGGAATCGATACCATTGCGCATTGTCCCGGCATGTGATCAAAAGGCTTTATACCGTCCGGAGTAAGCACCCGAAAGGTTTTAACGTCCGGAGTATCCTGTCTGATGTCTGTGACAACGCCGACTTTGGGAATGAGCATTTCTTCTGTCATTATTCATCCTCCCCTATCGATTTCATAACCTTTACTATATTCATATGAATCGGACATTTTGCAAGGCATCTTCCGCATCCGACGCATCCGTATTCACCGTCGTTATTCATAGGAAAGTAAATAAGCTTATGCATAAAACGCTGACGGAAACGCTCAAGCTGAGTGAGCCTCGGCTGTCCGCCCGCCATTTTTGTAAAATCGGAGTACATGCAGGAATCCCAGCACCTGAAACGCTTGATTCCATGACCTGTATCAAATTCCTTTATATCATAGCATTGACATGTCGGGCAGACAAAGGTGCATGTTCCGCATCCGAGACATGCTTCGGAAAGCTCTTTCCACTTTTCCGAAGAAAAGGTGTCCATCATGCTTCTGCCGTCAAATTTTTCTGTGCTTAAATTATGAAGCGGAAGCTTATCATAGATTGTGTTCGTCTGTGTTTTCTGAGCCTCGACCGTTTTTTCATCCGTGCTGTCTGCCTTTTCGATTATTTCTTCAAGTGATTCAAGCAGAGCTCTTCCCTTTTCGCTTACGGCCTTCAGTATCAGTTCGTCTGAAGTTTTCCACGCTGTAATGTCACCGTCGGCTGATTCGGTCGCATCAATGCCGAAGGTTTTGCAGAAGCAGGTCTCCGCCGGTGCAGTGCACGCAAGCGTGATCACCGTTCCGTGACTGCGTCTGTTAAGATAATAAGAATCGGCAGGCTCCTGATCGATAAATACCTTATCAAGAATTTTAAAGCTTCGCGCGTCGCATGATCTCACTCCGAATATTACAAAATCCTCGTTTTCGGTGCGCGGGTCAATTACCTCTATTTTTTGACCGTCTATCTTAAAATCTACAAGATTTTCTGTTTGAGGGAAGAAAAAATCCTTAGCAGAACGAACTGTATTTCCTGACTCTGAAAGAGTAACGCCGTCCACATATTTTTTAAAGCGGGGCGAACCGTCAGAATCATCCGACGGAATATACAGAATCTCTTTCTCTGAAATTTTGTCAAAAAAATCATAGAGTTTGTCAAGAGAGAGCTTATACATCATTCATTACCTCCCCTTTCGTATATGATTCCCGGTTCTGCGTCGTTTTTGGTAAAGTCAACTACCGGAGAGCGGCTTTCGGGATCCGCGCCTGCCTGATACTCACCGTACAGCTCGTTTATATCCTTGATAAATTTACGGTTAAGCAGATGAAGCGGTATATGCTGAGGACATACACGGGAGCACTCGCCGCAGTCTGTGCAGCGTCCTGCAACATGGAAAGCGCGGATGATATGGAACATATTCTCTTCAAAGCTTGTTGAGGCAGCTTTATTTTCAATGCCGGACGACGGATTGTCAAAAACGCATTTTTCACAGGTGCATGCCGGACATACATTGCGGCACGCATTGCATCTTATACATTTCGAAAGCTCTCCGCGCCAGAAAGAAAATCTTTCTTCAGGCGTCATATGCTCAAGCTTTTCAACCTCGTCGAAACGTTTGGAATCACGGATTTCTCCGTCCTCTCCTATAAGCTCGTCATACGCTACATGCTTATGACTTTTACATACAAGACATCTGCCGAGCTTTACGTCATCCCGCAAAAGCTCGCTTGTTCCGTATGCGGTTTCAACCTTTATCTTGTCATCTTCACGTTTTATACCTATAATTCCCGGTCCGGAAAGGGCTTTTACTTTTTCTATGTCTATTTTGCCGTCGCACGGTATTCCGACGACATATACGCCATCACGGTTTATGCGGTGCTCGCATAGCAGCTCGTTAAAGCTGTATGTATCGCACGGCTTAAGGAACACAAGTATTCTGCCGTCCTTCTTAGACTCGGCCACCATGTATTTGGAAAGGTTCGGAGCGCAGAAATCTCCGTATACAAAATCTTTCAGCTCCTCCGCCGTTTCAAAAACCGCGGGGGTTACATCATAGATAAATTCGCCGGCTTTCCATCCCATTACACGGTTCACGGTTCCGTTTTCAAGAAGCTCTGCGGCTTTTTTTATCATTACTTCCTGCATCTCAGATCCTCCAGTCTCTTATTTCTGCCGAGACGGGTTACGGTTTCCGCAAAGTCGTTCATCGTCGCAGCGAATTTCGCGCCTTCGGCAGCCGATACCCACTCAACGCGTGTTCTTTCCTTTTCTATTCCGAGATAGTCAAGCATAGAAAACAGGAGCGTCATTCTTCGTCTCGCATAGTAATTTCCTGTAGTATAGTGACAGTCTCCGGGATGGCATCCGCACAGAATTACGCCGTCAGCTCCTCTTTGAAATGCCCTGAGAATAAACATAGGGTTTACACGGCAGGAACACGGTACACGAATTATTTTAACATCCGCCGGATAGGTAAGTCGGTTTGTTCCGGCGAGATCTGCGCCGGCATATGAACACCAGTTGCAGCAGAATGCAACTATAAGTGGCTTAAAGCTTGTGTTTTCAGTTATATTTTCACTTGTTTTTTCAGTTATATTTTCAGTCGTATTATTTACTTGCATATCGCGTCAACCTCCGACATAATCTGTCTGTTTGAGAATCCCGACAAATCCATTGCTCCGGAAGGACATGCAACTGTACATGCTCCGCAGCCCTGGCAGACGGCGGGATTGACGGATGATACTCTGCGTATCGCGGTAGTTCTGTCCGGCATACGGAATTCTTTATCTACATATGTTATAGCGCCGTAAGGGCAGACATTTGCACAGAGCGAGCATCCGTTGCACATCATTTCATCAGAATGTGCAACACACGGATTGCAGGTAAGCTTATCCTTGCAGAGCAGCCCGATCGCCTTTGCTGCCGCAGCACTTGCCTGCGCAACGGTTTCGGGAATATCCTTAGGTCCCTGGCACATTCCTGAAAGGAATATTCCGGCTGTGGGACTTTCTACCGGACGAAGTTTCGGATGAGCTTCTGTAAAGAAATCATTCGTATCCATGCTTGCGGTAAGCATAGTAGCGAGAGGTCTTGCCGTTTTATCGGGCTCGATTGCTGCCGCGAGAACAACCATGTCAGCGTCGATATGAAGCTGTTTGCCGAGAAGAAGATCGGATGCGCGTACCTCAAGCTTTCCGTCTGCGCGCGGCATTACCTTTCCGACCATTCCCTTTATATAGTGAACTCCGTATTGCTCGACCGCACGGCGATAAAACTCATCGAAATTCTTTCCGGGAGTGCGTACGTCAATATAAAATACATATACCTCCGTGTCGGGGTATTTTTCTCTTATCAGCATCGCGTGCTTTGCCGTATACATGCAGCAAACCTTTGAGCAGTAAGGCTTTCCTCTTTCATCTTCGCATCTTGACCCGACACACTGTACAAATACAATCGTATGAGGATGCGTACCGTCGGACGGACGGAGAAGAGTTCCCTTTGTCGGACCTGCCGCGTTCATCAGCCGCTCAAGCTCCAGAGACGTGACAACATCCTTGCTCTGTGAATACGCAAATTCGTCGTACTTGTCAACCTTTATAGGCTCGAAGCCTGTCGCAACGATAATTGCTCCGTATTTTTCCTCTATAATCTGATCTTTTTGCTTGTAGTCGATTGCTCCGGCTGTACACAGCTTAGAGCAAACGCCGCATTTGCCTGTTTTAAGCATTGTGCAGTAATCAGGATCAATCGTCGCTTTTTTCGGTACTGCCTGCGCAAACGGAATATATATGGCGCGGCGGTTGTCAAATCCGAGGTTAAATTCATTAGGAACGTTTTTCTGAGGACATTTTTCGGTACACAGTCCGCAGCCGGTACATTTTGTTTCATCGACATAGCGGGCCTTTTTTCTAATCTTTACGGAAAAATTACCGACAAATCCGCTTATATCCTCAACCTCGCTGTAAGCGTATATATTTATCTTGTCATTCTGCGCGCAGTCAACCATTTTAGGCGTGAGAATACACGCCGCACAGTCAAGCGTCGGAAATGTTTTATCTATCTGAGCCATTTTGCCGCCGATTGTCGGTTTCTTTTCTACAATATCGACGTCAAAGCCTGCATCCGCTATATCAAGAGCGGTCTGTATTCCGGCAATTCCTCCGCCGATTACGAGAGCTCTTTTTGTTACAGGGCTTTCTCCTGCCGTAAGAGGAGCGTTGAGATGAACTTTGGCTATCGCAGCACGACCGAGAATTACAGCTTTTTCGGTCGCGGTCTGCATCTCTTTGTGTATCCACGAACATTGTTCGCGTATATTTGCAATCTCAACCATATAGGGGTTCAGTCCCGCTTTCTCTGCCGCGCGGCGGAAAGTCGCCTCATGCATACGCGGAGAGCAGGAACATATCACAACACCGGTCAGTTTATAATCGGCAATGGCATTTTTTATAATGTCCTGCCCCGACTCAGAACACATGTACTGATAGTCGGTGGAAAATACAACGCCGGGTTCGTTTTTCAGTGTTTGTGCAACCTTCTGTACATCTACCGTAGCTGCGATATTTGTACCGCAGTGACAAACAAATACACCAATTTTCTGCATATTTCGACCATTCCTTAAAAACTCTGTTATTTTGCGTATTTGCGGAACGCTGTTACAATTGCCTGCTGAGGCAGATCTTCGTCCAGCCGCCCCTGAATATCGTCAGGATGAAGATGGTTTTCTCCCTTTTCACGAATTACCGCAAGCCTGACCGCTTCGACAAGGTATGCCGGTTTTACATTTCTCGGACACCGATCGACACAGGCAAAGCATGTAAGACATTTGTAAATTGATTCGGATTTCAGAAGCGGTTCGATTTCGCCGTTTTCTATCATATTTACAAATTGATGAGGATGATACTCCATCTCGTCATACGAAGGACATGTTGCAGAGCATTTGCCGCATCTCATACATTTAAGTACGTTAACTCCGCTGCTGCGGAGTATCTGCTCCTTAAGCTTTTTATTATCCTTCATTATGTGTTCCCTCCGTCCTTAATACCGAGAGCCTCTGCAAGCAGCTCGGTAAAATATACCACCGGAATATCCGCGCCGGAATTTTTTTTCAGGTTGTAAAGACACAGCGGACATGCAGTAATTACCGTATCTGCGCCGAACTCTGCGCAGCTGCGCATGACCGCGCTGCTTTTCTTTTCGGCAGATGCTTTGTCTTCAAGCGTTATATATCCGCCGCAGCATTCGTTTCTCATGGGATATATAACCGGTTCGGCGCCGAGAGCCTTTATAAAATCCTCGATAATCGTAGGATTCTCCGGATCGTCCATCGCAAGAGCAGAAGAAGGGCGCAGTAAAAGACATCCGTAATACGCCGCTATCCTTCTTCCGGTAAGCGGATTCGTCACAGCTTCCGAGAGCTTGTCAAAGCCTATCTCATCTCTCAGAAGTTCGAGATAGTGAATAACCCGTGTTTCTCCGGAATACGGATTTTCCGGCTTCATATAGTTTGTTACTTTTGATGCAAATTCGGAATTTTCCCGAATCGCTTTATTTGTTTGCTTCAGCACATTATGACATGCGGAACAGACAGTAACGAGAACGCCCCCCTTTTCCTTAGCCGCCGCCAATGCGCGCACGGAAGCAAGCTTGGTTGCAATTTCATCCAACGCGGTAGTGAAGGCGCCTCCGCAGCACTGCCATTCTTCAAGCTCACAAAGCGGAGCGCCAAGCTTTTCCGCAGATAAACGGGCATACCTGTCAAGGTCTTTGGCCTTTGTCTTCAAAGTACAGCCCGGATAATAACTGTAAACCATATTTTATAACCATTCCTTTCCGCCGCGGAATTTGTCGGAGCGTATTCCTCGGCGAAGCTTAAGTAGAGCATGAAAGTACGTTTTTGCCGGAGCAGAAGTCATCAGTGAAAATTCTCAAAGTCAATAAGTTTTTCTGAGTCAAAAAATCTTTGAGTAGATTTTCTTACACACTTTTTTGTTTTTTTACGCTTTTTTACGGAGACTTTTCTGCCGAACATCTCATGCGATTTTTAATAAATATATATAAATATATACAGGTCAAACCATCTTTTCCGGATGGAATACCTCGTCAAATTTTTCTTCGGTAAGGAAACCAAGCTCGACGCAGGCTTTCTTTAAAGAGATATTTTCCTTATAAGCCTTTTTAGCTGTTTTTGCGGCATTCTCATATCCTATATACGGATTGAGCGCAGTTACAAGCATTAGAGAATTATGAAGATTGTGATGCATCTTTTCGCGGTCAGCGATTATTCCTGTCGCGCAGTTATTGTTAAAGGAGACGATAACTTCGGCAAGAAGTCTGACGGATTGGAGAAAGTTATATATACACACGGGCATGAACACATTCAGCTCAAAGTTTCCCTGTGACGCGGCCATACCGACAGCAACGTCATTTCCCATTACCTGTACTGCAACCATTGTCACGGCTTCGCACTGAGTTGGATTTACCTTGCCGGGCATAATTGAAGATCCGGGCTCGTTTTCAGGAATTTTGATTTCTCCGAGTCCGTCGCGCGGACCGGACGCAAGCCAGCGAACATCGTTTGCGATTTTCATAAGATCCGCGGCAAGCGCTTTTAGAGCTCCATGAGCAAAGACCAGTTCGTCCTTAGAAGTAAGAGCGTGGAATTTATTAGGCGCGGTTACAAAGTGCTTGCCGGTTATTTCAGAAACCGCCTCGGCAACTTTTCTGTCAAAGCCGGACGGAGCGTTCAGTCCTGTACCGACGGCTGTGCCTCCGAGCGCCAGTTCGTGAAGCTTCGGAAGAGCAAGCTCAAGAAGTTCTTTGTCGCGCTCAAGCGAGCTCCTCCAGCCGCTGATCTCCTGTGAAAATTTAATCGGTGTGGCATCCTGAAGATGAGTGCGGCCGCTTTTAACGACGTCCTCATTTTCAGATTCGAGCCGTTTAAACGTATTTATAAGCATGTCAAGAGCCGGAAACAGCTTATCCTCGATTGCAAGAACGGCAGAAATGTGCATGGCCGTCGGAAATGTGTCGTTAGAGGATTGACTCATGTTTATATCGTCGTTTGGATGCAGAAGCTTTTTCCCGGCAATTTCATTTCCGCGGTTTGCAATTACTTCATTTGCATTCATATTCGATTGTGTGCCTGAACCTGTCTGCCAGACAACAAGCGGAAAATGTTCATTAAGTTTTCCCGATATTACTTCATCGCACGCCGCGCTGATTGCATTCAGCTTCTCTTCTGTCATCTTTTCAGGTCTTACAGCTGCGTTTGCAATTGCTGCAGCTTTTTTAAGTATTCCGAAAGCGTGAGTAATCTCCCTCGGCATCGTCTCTGTTCCGACACCGATTTTAAAATTTCCGCGGCTGCGCTCCGTCTGTGCTGCCCAGTATTTATCTTCAGGAACCTTTACTTCTCCCATAGAATCATGTTCGATGCGATATCCCATTTGAGTTGTTTTCCTTTCTGTCGTTTCTCTGCTATGTTTTTTACGGAGAATAAATTATACAAGCTCTGACTGAAAAAGATTTTTATATTCTTGTCTATGCTTATCTTTTACTATCTGTTCTGATCATCTTGTCTGTACTTTTCTGTACTCATCTGTTTATCTGTACTAATTTGTTGTACTATCTTTATATATCATATATCGTTTATCCGCACATATCTACACTTATCTGTACCTGTATGTACAGATAAACTTTTCTCTTTCTAATATCTACATCCTTTATGTCTATTTGTTATATTATCCAGTTGTTATATATCCAGATTTTTGATTACATCTTTTAGGCAGTCCGCGCTCTTTCTGAGAAGGAGAGTTTCCTCGTCATTAAGAGGAGAAAGAAGTTTTCCTACTACCCCGCTATGGCCGATGATATTCAGCGTGCTGAGACAAACGTCGTCGATTCCGTATTCACCGTGCATCATTGTAGATATTGTCGTTGTGGTGTTTATGCTTGAAAGCAAGCATTTGCAGATATAGCATACCGAAATTGAAATCGCGTAGAATGTCGCTCCCTTGCGCGCGATAACTCTTCCACCGGATTTTCTCATATAAACCTCAACCTCTTCGTGGCTGAGGGAAGGAACCATGCAGTCTTTCTGAACAAGCGCGTCTTGATACATGTCAACCGGTATATTTGAGATATTTGCGAGTGACCACGGAACAAAGGAAGTGTCACCGTGCTCACCGAAAACATATGCGTGAACGTTTTTCTGATTTATATTGTAATATTCTGAAATTCTTGAGCGGAGCCTTGCGGTATCAAGGCTTGTTCCGGAACCTAAAATCTGCCTTTCCTCAAGGCCTGAACATTTGCAGAATACATACGTCAGAATGTCAACCGGATTGCTTACAATTATATACATGGCATCTCCGGCATACTTCGTAATTTCAGGTATTATGCTTTTTGTTATATTTACATTTGTCTGCGCAAGATCTATTCTCGACTGACCGGGCTTGCGGGCGATTCCCGAAGTGACGATAACAATGTCCGAACCGACGGCGTCGCGGTAGCTTCCGGCGTAAATCGATACCGGAGTATCGCAGAAAGGTATTCCCTGCCTGATGTCAAGAGCTTCTCCAAGCGATTTCTCATGGTTGATATCGACCATTACGATCTCAGAGGCTATACCTCTTACCGCAAGTGTATATGCGATTGTAGCTCCTACGCTTCCGGTTCCGATGATAGTAATTTTGTTCATGTTTACGACCATTCCTTTCTGCCGAAGCTTCGGGACCCGAATACAGCGTAAAGCTGTGAAATTCGGCCGTTTTTCGGCTGCGCCGTATTTGCAGAAGTATACGGTGCAAATTTGTAAAATATAGTAATTTAATGTAAATGCCGTTTGCCTGCAGTCCTATTGTACAAGGCTTTCATTTTTTTATTGATTTTTAAGGTTTTCGGTTTTATATATTGATTTTATTTATTGAAAGCCTGTTAAAACAGAAGGACTCCGGTATATATTTAAAGACAAAGATGCTCTGTTAATTTCTGCAGATATGAATTCCGCCGAATCTTTCTTTTTCGGGCTTTGATTCAAAGCCGCTTCATGCGCAGCGTTTATCCATATCAGAAAACATTATAACATATTTTAAGAGAATTATCAATAGAATTCGACCTTTATAATTTAACATTTTTTTCTTTGAAATATAGAATAAAACTGGAGCATACGCTGATAACAATAAATAAAAAAACGAATATATGGATAATTATGGAAAATAAATTTACTTTAAAAAATGCCTTACTGACAATTAAATTTTGTCAGTAAGGCACGGCACGCATAATTAAGCGGAATTGAAATGTCAGTTCAAAAATTAAATTTGAAAAAGTTCTTGCTCTTGCCGAAACTCATTTATACATCGGACCGTAATTCTGGCAGGCACGGAAGTCCTGACCTTCGCGGTCCATGCCGAATGCATTCCATGCAGCGGGACGGAAAATATCCTTTTCCGGTACATTGTGCATGCATACGGGTATGCGAAGCATTGAGCAAAGTGTTATAAGATCCGCACCGATATGACCGTAGGATATGGCGCCGTGATTTGCGCCCCAGTTGTTCATTACATCATATGCAGATTTAAAGGGACTGCCCTCGATTCCGTCACAACGAGGTGTGAACCAGGTGCAGGGCCATGTAGGGTCCGTACGCATCATAAGAGTATCCGTAACTTCGTCGGGCAGTTTCACCGTCCAGCCCTCTGCAATCTGAAGCACCGGTCCCAAACCTTTGACAAGGTTAAGCCGAATCATTGTGGCGGGCATTTCAGCACGCGTGATATAGTGGCTTGAAAAACCGCCGCCTCTAAAATATCCATTGTCAGCAGCGCACCACGATGTTGCGGCTGTCATCTTCTGAATATCCTCTTCGGTAACTTCCCACCATTTTTTCATTATGGGATTTCCGTTTTCATCTGTGCATTCTCCGCATGCATCAAGGCAGGCAGCACCGGAATTAATAAGGTGAATAAAACCGCCGTTTTCCTTTGCAACGCCTGTAACATCATAGCCGGAAGCTCGTTTGCAGGCTTCAGGAGACCAGTATGTACGGACA
Source organism: uncultured Eubacteriales bacterium (assembly GCA_905205065.1). Classification (GTDB taxonomy): domain Bacteria; phylum Bacillota; class Clostridia; order Oscillospirales; family CAG-272; genus UMGS911. Next base: position 40,339 of record CAJLCI010000008.1, read on the forward strand.
TCAGCGAATATCTGGGCGCGGTTGGTAAGCAGCTTCATAAAGAGCATGCTCACTCCGTTCAGAGTATCATTTTCGGTGGCTAAAATATACGGCTCGCGCGCTCCGGTATAGTCAAATGAAGAATTGAAAATAGCCTCGGGATAGTCACAGTTGGGATAAAAATCAGTCCACTGACGCTGTCCCTGAAAGCCGGCGGCAATTGCGTTATGACCCACCATCTCTTCTTCACGTCCCTCAGGAAGCCCGGGATTACCGTTCATAAGATCTTTAATAATGCAGTACATCTTAACAGTGAATTCCCACTGTTCTTTTTTCTTTTCGTCTGATGCCTTTACAAAATCGGGATTTTTATCCCATCCCTCTTTGCAGTGTTCTTTTGTCCATGCTAATGCTTTCTGATATTCTTCCTCGTTATAGATGCCCTCCGACATACGGCGGATTACCTCCACCTCGTCAACAGACTCTACGCGCATACCGAGATAGTCCTCAAAGAATGAGGTATCAATGATTGATCCGCCGATTCCCATTGTGACCGATCCGATCTGCAGATATGATTTTCCGCGCATGGTCGCGACGGCGACTGCGGCGCGCGCAAAGCGGAGAAGCTTTTCTTTAACGTCACAGGGAATGCTGGTAACTTCGTCAAGATTCTGAACATCGTGACCGTAAATTCCAAATGCAGGCAATCCCTTCTGAGCGTGAGTTGCAAGCACGGAAGCAAGATATACCGCACCGGGCCGCTCTGTTCCGTTGAATCCCCAAACACCTTTGATTGTACTCGGATCCATGTCCATAGTTTCAGCGCCATAGCACCAGCATGGAGTTACAGAAAGAGTTATTGAAACGCCTTCCTTTTTAAACTGAGCTTCACACGCTGCGGCTTCTGCCACCCTTCCGATCGAAGTGTTTGAGATAACAACCTTTACCGGTTCTCCGTTTGAGTAGCAAAGATTTTCCTCAAAAAGCTTTTTTGCGGCAACGGCCATTGCCATCGTCTGGTCTTCAAGACTCTCGCGTACCTTGAGAGGTCCGCGGCGTCCGTCGATTATCGGACGTATTCCAATTACGGGGTATTCTCCTATATAACGATTTTCAGCCATAGTATACAACTTCCTTTCAAATAAATTTGCAGATATAAAGGTATACTTAATATTGTCAACATTATATCATTGACAAAAACGTCCGTCTTGTGTTATAATAGATAAAAAATATGATAATATTCAGTCGCGCTAATTTTCTCAGGTAGTGGGTTTTACTTATTTTTTCCGGTTGTATAACCGTACCGGATTTATTTATGACTGGGATTTGTTACTCATTTAAATTTGAGACAAAATTCGCAAACCTAAACACAAATCTAAACACAAACCTAAATACAAGCCCAAACACAAGTCTAACACAAACCTAAATGCAAGTCCAAACACAAGTCTAACACAAACCTAAATGCAAGTCCAAACACAAGTCTAACACAAACCTAAATGCAAATCCAAACACAAGTCTAACACAAACCTAAATGCAAGCCCAAACACAAATTTAACGCAAACCTAAATGCAAATCCAAACACAAGTCCAAACACAAACCTAAAAATAATCTAAACATAAACCTAAATTTGAATTTTTATATGAAATTTTTATATGAAAGGTATGGTTACAAACTTGAAATATTTTGACTATTTTGAAAAAATACAGCACGGAACGTTCAATTATCCGATTGCTCATTACCACGTTACAAAGGATCATCCCCGTTATCATATGATGCATCATTGGCATATAGAGCAGGAAATCATAATAATACTCAGCGGAAAGCTTGAGCTTACGCTTGACGGAAAAGAATATACCGCCGAGGAAGGAGATATATTTTTTATCAATGACGGTGTTGTACACAGCGCCGTACCGCACGATGCCGTGTACGAATCCATTGTATTTGATATGAGGTGTCTCCTTTCAAGGAATCAGGTATGCAATGCGCTGGTTACTAATATCATTGATCACCGTGATGTAATTATGCCGGTTATGCCGCGCAGCGAAGAGATTAAATCCATCTCGGAACGATTGGTATCAGCCGTGTCCGATGAAGAACGAGGCTCTGAACTTCTTGTACAGGGACTGATAACCGAGTTTCTCGGTTTTATTATAAAGCATAAGCTTTTTACAGATGAAAAAATTGCGGATAAGCGCAGTACCGGCCAGCTTGTTCCTTTCAAGCGTGTCGTCTCATACATCGAGCAAAACTATGCTCAGAAAATAATGCTTGCGGATCTTGCCAAAACTGCCGGAATGACTCCGAAGTATTTTTGCTCATTTTTCTATGGAATGACAAGGAAAACCCCGATAGAATATGTAAATAATTACAGAATTGAACGGGCATGCGAACAGCTCCTCTCAACGGAAATGAGTATAACGGACATAGGACTTAACTGCGGATTCAATGAGATCAGCTATTTTATTAAAACTTTCAGAAAGGCTATCGGAACGACTCCTCATCAGTACCGTAAAAAAGCAAGAACGCTTCTTAATGAATAGATAAATGAATGGATAAATAAAAAACTTTTTGTTTTAGTGTTGATTTTCATATTACACAATGCTACAATATATGAGAAACAAAATAACAGGTGAAAAACATTTTTCGCAGTTTGTCATGTGCGTCAATAATATGATCGATATTACATGATTACATGAGGTTTATTTTGCACAAAGGATTTTGTGCTTTCTAAAACGGTATAAAACTGAATTTTTGTATGCCGTTAAAATGTCTATGGGTAAGAAAAGGAGATAAGTTCAATCTTATGCTCGAATTAAAAAATATTTCTTTTAACGCTTCATCAGGTGATTCCAAGCGTGAAATTCTAAAAAATATAAGTCTGAAAATTGATGAACGCTTTGTCGCGTTTACAGGACCTAACGGCGGAGGAAAATCGACTCTTGCCAAGGTTATTGCCGGTATAGTAACTCCGACCGAGGGGGAGATTTTCCTTGACGGTGAAAATATTACCTCACTGTCGGTTACGGAGCGCGCAAAGAGGGGCATCAGTTTTGCTTTTCAGCAGCCGGTGCGTTTTAAGGGAATTACCGTTAAGGATCTCATTACACTTGCATCAGGTAAAAAAATTGGAATAAGCGAGGCCTGCAGCTATCTCTCCGAGGTTGGTCTCTGCGCCAGAGATTATATAAACCGCGAAGTTGATTCCTCACTTTCCGGCGGCGAGCTGAAACGTATTGAAATTGCTACGATTCTCGCAAGGAGTACAGCTCTGTCAATTTTTGATGAGCCTGAAGCGGGAATTGATCTTTGGAGTTTCGGAAACCTTATCGCAGTATTTGAAAATATGTATAAAAAAATTAACGGCAGCATTTTGATAATTTCGCATCAGGAGAGAATTCTCAGTATTGCGGACAGAATTATTATTATTGCGGACGGAGAGATACAAAATTCCGGTACAAGAGAAGAAATTCTGCCTGAACTTTTGGGTTCCGTGACTCAGCCGGGAACATGCAGGACGCTTACTGAAAAGCTTGTATAAATAAATGGAAAGGACGGAAAAGTACCCTTCTCTTTTATTGTAATTATACAGGTAAGGGGTACGATAATAATATGGATTCTATACAAAAAAAGCTGCTTCAGGAGGTATCCGGTCTGCATGAGACTCCGGAGGGGGCTTATAACATAAGGGCAAACGGTAAATCGGCTGTGCGCGGTACAACAGCTAATATAGATATTGTTACAAAAGACGACAAACCGGGAATAGATATAATAATAAAACCGGAAACAAAGCATGAAAGCGTACACATTCCGGTTATTCTCAGTGAAAGCGGTCTTAAGGAGACTGTCTATAATGATTTTTATATAGGAGATGACTGCGACATTGTAATTGTAGCCGGATGCGGTATTCACAACGACGGAAGCAGTACGTCCGAGCACAGTGGAGTTCATCGCTTTTTTGTCGGAAAAAACTCGCGTGTAAAATACGTTGAAAAGCATTATGCCGAGGGCGACGGAAACGGCGAACGTATAATGAATCCCTCAACCGAGATTTATCTGGAAGAGGGAGCGTATATGGATTTGGATACGCTTCAGATCAAGGGGGTAGACTCTGCGATACGCACTACAAAAGCAAAGCTTGCCGATAAAGCGGTTTTAGTTATTCATGATAAAATAATGACTCACGGCAAACAATACGCAAAAGCGGATTTTACCGTTGATCTCGACGGAGAGGACTGCAGTGCGAACGTTATTTCACGCTCTGTTGCAAGAGACAGTTCCAATCAGCTTTTTATTTCAAGGATAAATGGAAATTCAAGGTGTACGGGACACACAGAATGCGATGCAATTATTATGGACAACGCAAGTGTAAGCGCTGTTCCGGAGATTACAGCGGGATGTGTTGACGCAAGTCTTATTCATGAAGCGGCAATCGGTAAAATTGCCGGAGAACAGCTTATAAAGCTTATGACACTGGGACTTACCGAAAAAGAAGCCGAGGAACAAATTGTTAACGGATTCCTTAAATAATGTTTGCATTTTTTCAAAGTCGAACAGAAAAAGACAGCAAAGGCTTATTTTGCCCGTGCTGTCTTGATTTTTTTATCGGGATATCGGCCAAAAATCTTGCCGTATCGCAGTGTATCTTTTTCGGCGGATTGGTTTTTATTGGTCAGTATATCCATTATCGGTTAGTATATCCAGCCTGTAACACTTATATCTGTAATTTCAACATTTACAGAAGCCTCAGTCAGAGCGGTTTTAGACAATGTAAAGTATTCATGCACATATACAGCTCCTCCGCCGGTCGGAACCGGCTGAGCAATATATTCAAAGCACAGAGTCAAACAGTCTCCTCTGTATTCGGCAGCCGAAGATACATACGGATCCGGACTTTCATTAAAATAACTGTACACAACAAGCGTATTCTCAGAGAAGAAATTCTCATTATACATCTGAACGAGCTTATTCGTATTTAAAAGCTGTTCATCAAGCTCTTCGGGAATAGCTTCTGAGGCACCGGATTCAGAACGGCGGTCGGCAAAAGACGTTTCAGTATCATATTTTTCTTTTACTGCTGAAACATATTCCTCGAGCTCCGAAACAGAATTAATTAAACAAAGCTCCGGGCCGAGTTCCTCCGCTCCGGGGTCGGCAAGAGTATAATATGTGTCTGTTAATGCTCCGGTATCTTTACCGGCGGTATATTTCTCCGGAATTGACACATTGATTCCGGCGCAGAGCTTCATAAGACGAACAAGATCGTTAGAATTTAATTTTCCGTCACGGTTTGTATCGGCAGAAACGAAATCCATTCCTTCATAAAAAGGCGGATAAATATCTCCGGCGAGAAATTTCATAAGTTTGACAATATCCGCGCTTGCAGTTTTTCCGTCGCCGTTAACATCCCCTGCAAGACGGTCGGAAACCACAAGCGGCCATTTTTCTTTGGATTCCAATATAAAACAGCTGTTATCAATATAGGAGATTCCATCCGCTCCGTAAATATGGGTTACAAAGTATCCCTCTTTAGCTGTGACTGTATAATAAACAGGCAGATTGATCGGAAGATCATCATTATCAAGCTGCTCCGTTTTTTCTGCGTCGGCATAGAACGAAAATATAACGTTTTTATTTTGTTCGGCAGCTTCTTTATTCTTCCAATATTTCACAAATTCATCTTCGTTTTCAATGGGTTCATAGTTCCGGTTAATCAATTCGTCATCGTATTGAAAAGCAGATGCAGTAACGCAGACAGACGATGAAGTTATGAAGAGTACCGATGACAATATCAAAGAGAATGTTTTAAAAGATTTTTTCATGGAGATAACCCATCCTTTCGTTTATAGCTGTTGTCTATGTTGTATAAAAATTTTATTACAATATTATTGTATAGACAAATTTACCATTTGTCAATACATTTTAACCACAATCTTTATTATATTTTTCATTTAAGGGAAATATTGAACTGAAATCGGCATATAATAATAAAAATAACCATATTAAACATCTCATGACGGGTCTGTGTTCTTTATTAACTTTGAAAAAGAAAGGTGCGGTAATTGTTATGCCGGTATTCCCTTCATTTAATTTGTTATTCGGACGTTTTATGTTTCTTTTCCTGAAGGTATCGGGCTCCGGAAACTTTCCGGAGCCTCTTGAACCGGAACAGGAGCGCGAATGCTTTATCAGAATGAAAAACGGTGACGGAGAAGCACGCAAGACACTGATTGAACACAACCTCAGGCTTGTCGCGCATATAATCAAGAAATACGGAACCTCCGGAACAGGAACCGACGACTTGATGTCGCTTGGAACAATCGGGCTGATCAAAGCGATCGATTCGTTTGACATAGAAAACGGCACAAAGTTTGCAACATACGCCAGCAAGTGCCTGCAGAATGAAATCCTAATGCATTTCAGATCTAAGAAAAAGCTTTCCGGTGAGGTTTCTCTCGGCGATACAATCGATACCGATAAAGATGGGAATCCGCTTACATATATGGACATTATAAGCTGTGAGGATACGATTGCGGACGATATTGATTTCAAGATAAAATTTGAAAAAGCAAACGCAGCAATCAATCATCTTCTTACTCCGAGAGAAAGAAATATCATTATTCTCCGTTACGGTTTAAATGGCAACCCTCCAATTCCTCAGAGAGAAATAGCGGAAATGCTCCATATATCACGCTCATATGTCAGCCGCATAGAAAAAAAAGCTTTGCAAAAGCTTCGCTCTGCTTTGTAATAAATTTTACAGTATGCTGTTCTTGACAAGAAATTCAGTCCATACTATAATGTAGTAAAGAGAAGTATGCCAGAATCCGGAATGAGGTGACAAAATTGCTTTATTGCGTAACCGATATAGGCTCAAATACTGTAAAAATGAATATTTTCGACTCATCCGGCGCCGCCGGCGGGAATATTAAGTCTGTATTTGCGGAAAGCACAACGCTCGGTCTCGGCGGAATGAGGGAAAACGGATGTTTGAGCGGATTTGGAATCAAGGCTTTATGTGAAATTCTCGAACGGTATAAGTATAATTCCAGCGAAAACGGATGCGGTAATTTTTTCGCATTCGCTACCGCCTCGCTCAGAAACGTGACCAATACCGAAGACGCTGTTGAAATTATAAGGGAAAAAACCGGAATTTCGATAGATGTTCTGACCGGAGAGGAGGAAGCGCTTTTGAGCTTTGGAGGTATGAAAAGCGAGTATCCGGATGCCTTGTCAGGGCTTATGATTGACATGGGAGGAGGAAGCACAGAGCTTATTTCATTTACGGAAAATTGTATATCGTCTTCTGTCAGTATCCCTGCCGGATGTGTAACTCTGCGTGATTCGTTCAGCGAAAAAGAAAAAGCGTTTCCATCGCCTGAAGGCTGTATAGCAATAGCAGAAAGGATATATGAGCTTATAAGTTCTTCCGGTTTTATTTCGGAGCACAGCGAGGCGTATATGATCGGAGGAACGGCTCGTGCCGTATTCAGGCTTTCCGGATTTGCATCCGGAAATATAGAGGTGCCAGAAAAACAGGAGAGCAATATGGAATATATAATGCTCTGCGGAAAAAGATTCCCTTTCCGTTCCGGGTATAATTCTTCTCTTTCACATAACCTCAGCATTGATACCGAAGAATTCGACACCGTATTTAATTTTTACAGCAAAGCATATGAAGACAGGATAATTGCCAATCACATTCGCGCTATTATACCTGAGAGGTATGACACTATTATACCCGGTATGGCGGCACAGAAAGCAATTTTAAATTACTGCGGTATCAATAAGCTCAGGCTTGTTACGGCAGGAGTACGCGAAGGATATTTTCTGCGCCTGCTGGCAGATAATTTTGCCGCAGAAACATCTGCCGGATGCTAATCAAAACCACATAAAGGCTATAACTGGAGGTATGAAGGCTATAGTCGGAAATCGGAAGGAAACCCATAAATGTATTATATAAACAGAGAGCTGTCGTGGCTGAAATTTAACAAGCGTGTACTTTTGCAGGCCGATGCTCCGGAGGTTCCGCTTTTTGAGCGGATGAAATTTATCGCGATTTTTGAATCGAATTTAGACGAGTTTTTTATGGTCCGCGCCGGAAGCATGCATGACAGGGCGCTTATATCGGCTGATATGCGTGATGACAAAACAAAAATGACCGCGCGCGAACAGCTTGAAGCTATATACAGAGATGCAAAGCCGCTTTGCGAGCTGTGCGGAAACATTTTTGAAGAGCTTGAAAAACTGCTTGAGGCTAAGGGTATAATACGTGAAAACGCGCGCGGGCTTTCCGATGAGGATGCCAAGACGTTGAAGGCATACTTTAAACATGAAATTCTGCCGCTTCTCTCTCCGCAGATAATAGATGCTAAGCATCCGTTTCCGCATCTTGAGAATAAAAAGCTATACGTGATTTCCGAGCTGGAGAGAGGCGGAAAGACCTATTACGGAATTATTCCAATTTTACAGAGCTTTGAGCGTATGTATTTTCCGCCGTCGGATGATACCGATAAAATCAGATATATTCTTATAGAGGATATTCTGATGAAATATCTTAAAGATATATTTAAGATATATAATGTAAAGTCGCGCGCAGTAATCAGGGTAACAAGAAACGCTGATATTGAGGTGGCGGATAATTTTTCGGATGACAGCATAGATTACCGCAGTTATGTCGATGTAATCATAAAAAAGCGAGGAAAGCTTTCTCCGATACGTCTTGAATGTTACTCCGGCGAATACGGCAAAAGTAAAAAACTGATCGCGTATTTTATGCATAAAATCGGTTTGACAGATCCTCAGTGCTTCTGGCTCCGCAAGCCGTGCGATCCTTCTTACATTTATGCTCTCGAAAGAAAGCTCCCGAAGGAAACCGATCTTCTTTATTCTCCTCTTGTTCCGCAAAATTATCCTGATATTCCCGCGAGAGCAAGAATAACGGAAATTGTATATGAAAGGGATATTCTTTTGTCGTTTCCCTACCATACCATAAGACCGTATCTTAAGCTTCTTGAAGAGGCGGCGACTGACGAGGATACCGTATCAATCAAAATTACGCTTTACCGATTGAGCAATACCTCCGAGGTTATAAGACTGCTCTGTCTTGCAGCGGAAAACGGAAAAGAAGTTACCGCTGTGGTGGAGCTTAAAGCTCGTTTCGACGAGAGTAACAACATCGGATGGTCAAGACGTCTGGAGGAGTCGGGTTGCAACGTTGTATATGGTGTCGATGGGCTGAAAACCCATTCGAAAATAACCCTGATAACAAGAAAAAACGATGGAGGCGTGAGCTGTATTACGCATATCGGAACTGGAAACTACAATGAAAAAACCGCACGCCTGTATACGGATGTGGGAATTATCACAAGCGACAGCCGCATATGCTCGGACGCCGTTGATTTTTTCAGAAACATAACTCTTGGAGTTAGCGCTGATGACTATAAAGTACTTCTTGTGGCACCTGACTGCATGAAAAACAAACTTATCTCCCTGATAGCTTCTGAGCGCGCTAAAGGCAAAGAGGGATACATCCGTATGAAGATGAACAGCATGACCGACAAGGATATTATTGACGCGCTTGTTTCTGCGTCTGAATCGGGTGTCAGGATTGATTTGATTATACGGGGAATATGCTGCCTCCAGACCGGTCTGAAAAAACAGACCGACAATATAACGGTCAGAAGCATTGTGGGGCGTTATCTTGAACATTCCAGAATATTTATTTTTGGAGCAGATCCGGAAAAAAGACAGGTATTTATCGGCTCAGCGGACTGTATGACAAGAAATACATCAAGAAGAGTGGAAATAATTACCCCTGTGTTTGACCGCGCAGCCGCTGACAGGCTGGTTTCAATGACCGATCTCATGCTTCGTGACAATGTAAAATCAAGTGTGCTGATGCCTGACGGAAATTATGTTTCCGTTTCCGAACTGTCCGATAAAAAGAATGAAAAACACGAGGACGGCACCGACAGTCAGCTTGTGCTGTTTAATGAAGCTTATGCAAGCAACAGTCTACGTCCGCTGCCGGTAAAATAAAAATTGCGGATGGTGAAAAAATATGTGCAATAACATTAAAGCCTTGAATATAGAAGACTGCAATACTGCATACCCTCGTGTCAGCGAAGAAAAAAAAGAAGCGGACAGCAATATGTTTGAGGGAATGATCTCGGTTCGCGCCGTCTTAAATACCGGTTGTAAAAACCGCATGATTACCAGGCTTTTATATGCAAAGGAACGAACGGATAAAAACAGGCGTGAATTCAGATGGCTTACAGGCGAGGCGGAGAAATACGGTTTTACCGTTGAAACTCCTCCTCGAAGCGAGATAGATAAACTGGCGCTCGGAACCTCGCACGGCGGAGTTATCGCGTTCTGCACGCAGAGAAAATATCCTGAGCTCGATATTTCGTTTGTTGAAAGTACAAAGCGCACAGGATTTTACGTTATGATCGAGGGGATCGAAGATCCTTTTAATTTCGGATATGCGCTGCGTTCTGTTTATTCCGCCGGAGTCGACGCCGTTATATTGTCAAGGCGGAACTGGATGAGCGCCGCGGGTGTTGTATGCCGATCCTCTGCGGGAGCGTCCGAGCTTGCGAAAATTGCAGTGTCGGACGCCAGGGACGCCGCCATACTTTTCAGGAGTCTGGGATTCAGGGTTATATGCGCCGATATGAATGAAAACTCTGAATCGGCGTTTGACGCCTCTCTTGAGCTTCCGCTCCTTCTTATTATCGGAGGAGAAAAGCGAGGTATATCAAAGGCTCTTTCGGCCGAGGCGGATTCTATTATATGCCTCGAATACGGCAGACCTTTTCCGGAGGCCCTTTCCGCGGCATCGGCTGCGGCAATACTTTCATACGAAATTCTTCGTCAGAACCGTGAAAAAATGCAAAACTGATTTATCACATTTATTTCCGTCTGCATATTATATATTTGAGAGGAAAATTCATTAAAATATATGCAATATGCATTTCGGAGGTATTTATGCAAAAAGAATATTTTGCGGCTGTAAACTCTTCCCGCGGCTTTATCAGTTTTTTTGACAGCATTTTTGCCGGAAGAGATCGTCTGTACATAATCAAGGGAGGTCCGGGAACCGGAAAATCAACGCTTATGCGAAAGGTTGCAGATGAGGCGGAGAAAAACGGTATGGATTCGGAATTGATTTTCTGTTCCTCTGATCCGTCTTCTCTCGACGGAGTGATTATTCCGTCGCTTGATACTGCGATTGTAGACGGAACTGCACCTCATCTTATGGACGCTTCCCTTCCGGGAACAAAGGATGAAATTTTAGATCTCGGTCAGTTTTGGAATTCTGACGAGCTTTACGCTCGCCGTGATGACATTGAGCTTCTGGGCAAAAGAAAGAGCAAAGCGTATAAACGGGTTTTTACGTATCTTTCTGCAATGGGCGAAATTGAAAGTGACCGTTTTAACATTATTTCGGAACGTATTGATATAAATAAGCTTTGCGCATACGCGCAGAGAATTACGGACAGTATTTCAAGGTCTGAAAAGAAACACGGCCGGCCGGATATTTCCCCGGAAATAAATACATCTCCGGAAATACGCGTAACCGGAGCCGTAAGCATGGACGGATATACTTATCTGCCGACTTTCGAGCGCATTTCCGGAACTCAATACCGCATTACCGACAGACTCGGTATTGGTCATATGCTTCTGGATGAAATTTCGTCTTTGCTGATAAAACGCGGAATATTCTTTACTGCCGCGCTTGACGCGCCGTTTGAAAGAAAATGCGGAATTATGATTCCCGGAGCTGACTGCTGTATAACTCTTGCAAATAAAATAAGCGGTTATGAAACAGTATCCGACGGCGGTGCCACAGTACATTCCGTAAATATGAACCGTTTTCTCTACTCAGGTTCTGTTTCAGAGCTCAAAAGTGAGCTTCACAGAATTGAAAAGTACAAAGTCTTACTGAACGCAGAAGTCTCGTCTGCATTTGAATCAGTAAGAAAAAATCACTTTGAAATCGAAAAAATTTATAAGTCTGCCATGAACTTTACCGGCGTCGATAAAGCCTCTAAACAGATTATTCGCAAAATTTTTTCCTAAGAATATCATAAGCTGTTATATTTTCGCAAAGCGATCGTCCATTAAGGAACACAGCTCTGTCAAAAGGCGTTCCGGCGGCGGATTATACCACCGCCGGAAGAAGTGAATTGAAACCGCCGTTTTTTAAAGAGTCGAACGTCTTTAAAGTCGAATGCGTTAAAGTCGAGCACCTTTAAAATCGAATGTGTTAAAATCGAACACCTTAAAATTGAACGCCTTTAAAATCAAATGCGTTAAAACCGAGCACCTTAAAATTGAACGCCTTTAAAATCGAATGCGTTAAAACCGAGCACCTTAAAGTTGGGCATCTTTACAGTCGAACGCTTTTATATGCGAACTCTCTATAAAAAGGATTTGTATAAATGAAAGATACTGATAAAAATAAATATCCGGTTAAAAATATTGTTTTGTTTACGCTTAACGCATCTTACTTACATACGTCTCTCGCGCTCCGGTGTCTTGCTGATGCGATTATTGAATACAAAAAATTAGATTGCCGCGCTGTTTACACGGGAGAAAAAACATGCAGTGCGCCGGATCTGTCTGCCAATTCTTCCCCGGCAGATATTCATGAGGCAAAGGAAAAATATGATGTGTTTCCGATCACGCTTAAAATAATCGAACGAACTATTTCGGATTCAAGTAATCGTGTTTTATCCGAACTATATCAATCGCGCGGAGATATTTTTCTTTTTTCTTGCTATATTTGGAATATAGAGAGCATGATGCATCAGGCGTCGGATTTAAAAAAGCTGCTGCCCGATTCTGTAATTATAGCAGGCGGACCGGAAATTTCTTACCGCGGTTTCGATTTTTTTGAGACTCATCCCTATATTGACTGCATAATACGCGGAGACGGTGAAATTTCGGTACCTGAAACAGTCGAATCGATTATTAGGACAGGCCGTGCAGAACGGGATATAAACGGCATACATTATGACCGCTTCGAAAATGATAAGACTCACTATGAGCGTTTTCCTCCTCACAGCGGCTCGATGGTATATTATGAAACATCAAGAGGGTGTCCGTACAGGTGCGGTTACTGTGTTTCGGGAATAAAGCGTTCGGGAAATTTGCAGATAGAGGCTAAAAACGTCGGGAATTCTTTGGCGGGATTATATGAATTTGAGAAATATCCTGATGTCAAAATAGTAAAGCTTGTTGACCGTACATTCAACTTTGACCGCGGGCGTGCAAATGAAATCTGGAGAGAGCTTTCTGGGTGTAAATATACGAAGAAATATCATTTTGAAGTTTGCGCCGACCTTATAGACGATACCGCTATTGATATACTGAAAAATGTGCCGGACGGAAAATTTCAGTTTGAAATCGGCATACAGAGTACTAACAGAGAGACGCTTTCAGCGTGCGGCAGAGCATCGTCCGTCGAAAAAACTATCTGTCAGATGGAAAAGCTTTATAAGCTTGGAAACATCAAAATTCATGCCGACCTTATCGCCGGTCTTCCTTGTGAAAGCTACTCCCGCTTTGCGCAGTCATTCAACAGTGTTTACGGGAAATGCGACGAGATTCAGATCGGATTTTTAAAGCTTCTTTACGGAACGGCTCTCAGAGAAAAAGCGGAATCCTTCGGATGTGTATTTTCGGATAATCCGCCGTATACAGTCCTGAAAACAGAATGTATAGATTATTCTGAAATTGAGCTTTTGCGGAATATCGCCGACGTTCTGGCAAGATTTGCCGAAAGTGGGCGTTTTAAAGAGACAATGAATTTTCTGCTCGAAAAAGCTTCTTCACCGTTTTCTTTATTTGAGAAATTTACAAAATATATAAAAGAAAATAACCCTGCGGGAGTTCGCGGATTATCTCAGCGATGCGCGTATGAAGAGCTGTATTGTTTCGGACTTAATTTATTGGTCTCGGAAAATGACAGAGACGAGCTTTTTGAAAAAATATCTTTGGATTTTGAAAACAATGAGGTGGGACGGCTGCCTTTAAAAATAAGAAGTTTTAAGAGAGGAGAAACACAGGCATGAAAACAATTACCGGTGTGGTAGACCGTATTGAAAACAAAACTGCCGTTATTGTTGCTGAGGACAAGTCTGTAATTAATATTTCTGTTTCCTGCGCCCCTGATATTTCCGAAGGAGATTATGTTATGCTTGTGCCGTCAGATGACGGGTTCAGGGTGGTTTCGGACAAAAATATTTCTGAGAAAAAACGCAGCTCGGCAAGAGCGCGCATGGATGAAATTATTTCAAAAAATAAAAAAAGCTTTTGAAAACAAATTATAAAATTTGGTATATAATCTTGACAAAACTATTTTTTTAATGTATTATGTTTTATAGTGCTATATAATATTCAAATAAATGGCAAAAAATCAAATTTTTAGTTAATATGTTGCGCAATTGTCTTAAAAATAAACAATTCTCTTATCCTCTTCTGCGATATATTACATATAAATTAAATAAGCTGTCCGCAAATGGAAAGACGGGATACAGAAAGAAGTTTATATGGTGAGATTTTTTAGCGCCCTTACAAGGAGGAAAAATGAACTCTAAATCTACATCACCTTTATTTCGTACTAAAAACGGAAGAATATCCGTAGCTATGTTCGTGTCTCCTGACGAATCAAGTCTGGATGCCGTTCTCGACGCGCAGAAAAGAGGTAAAATCGGTAGTGCATTTATTGAAATTGTAATATCATCTAATGATAATGCTAAATCGCTGACAATTGCGGCGTCTGAAGAAATTGCTACGGCGGTAGTTTCTCATAATTATTCAGAAGATTCTGACGCGGTGCAAAATCTTCTTGAGTTGCTTGACGAACATGAAATAGGTATGATTGTAATTGATAATTTTACCTGTAAGCTTGATGATGAAATACGCAGACGCTACAAGGGCAGAATTCTTGTTGTCCAGCCATCTCTGATGCCGGCGTTTTATGAAGACGGCCTCTGCGGCGTAGATATTCAAAAGGCGGCTTTAGAATATGGAATTAAGGTAGCCGGAGTGACGGTATATATTTTAGGGGATTCAGACAGCAGAAATAAAATTGTTCTTCAAAAACCGGTTGCGGTGCGCCGTGATGAAACTCCGGAATCGCTTGACTACAGAATTCGTGTTGCTTACGGAGAAGAGACTCTTCCCAAAGCTATAGATATGATTGGAGGTGCCGAGCTGAAAAAAATAAGAGCGTATCAAATTGAAAAAAAATATGTAAATTAAAAAAAGTATTTTATTTTTAAGTTATGAAGAAGGTCTGCCGCTGTTAATTTTAATTAACAGCGGCAGACCTTGAAATTTTTCTGCACAATTAAAAGAAAAGGTTACGCGTCTATAAAATATTGGGCTGCGGTGAGTATACCGTATCGTCCGCTCTCGTATGTAAGCCCTCCCTGAAGATACGCGATGAACGGAGGCTTTACCGGACCGTCGGCCGACAGCTCTATCGAAGAGCCTTGCGTAAAGGCGCCGGCTGCCATAATTACCGAATCGCTGTATCCGGGCATTGCATACGGTTCCGGCGTTACAAATGAATCGACCGCGGAGCCTTTCTGAATACCTCGGCAAAACGCGCAGAGCTTTTCCGCAGAACCGAGATGAAGCAGCTGTATAATGTCGCTTCTCGGAGCATCCGCAGACGGCTCAGTCCTGCAGCCGAGCGATGAAAATATATACGCGGCGAGGGAGGCTGTTTTCAGTGCCTGTGCGACAACGTGTGGGGCCATAAAAAATCCCTTATACATATTGCGCGTTGTGCCGAGTGTCGCTCCTCCCTCAAGCCCTATGCCGGGAGATGAAAACCTGCAGCCGCATAGCTCTATAGCCTTACGGCTGCCGGCCAGATATCCGCCGCTTTCAGCAATTCCGCCGCCCGGATTTTTGATCAGAGAGCCTATGAGAAGATCCGCTTTAGGTTCAGACAGCTCGGTAAATTCCCCATAGCAGTTGTCTACAACCACAAAAGCTTCGGAAAGATTCCGGACAAAGCTGATAATTTCATTTATCTGAGAAACGGTCAAAGTAGGTCTGTCAAGATAACCTTTTGAACGCTGAATAAATATAACCTTTATATTTCTGTCAGAAGCGAGCGCGGATTTGATTGAATCAAAATCTATAATGTCCGATGCCTTATGCATATATGCAGGCGATTCATCCGGAAATTCGGTCTGAAGAAGGTCGATTTGTCTGTAGTTTATTCCGAAATCATGCAGTGAGCCTTCTCCGCTTTTTCCGGAAATTCCGATAACGCTGTCAAGGGTATCGTACGGTTTTCCTGTAACCGCAAGCATTGTGTCACCCGGGCGCAGCAGACCGAAAAGCCCTATAGTCAGAGCATGCGTTCCTGACAGAATGCTGTGCCTGACGAACGCGGCTTCTGTTCCGAAAACCGATGCATATATTCGGTCGAGCTTTTCCCTGCCCTGATCATCGTAGCCGTAACCTGTTGAGGGCATAAACACGGCTTCGGAAACGCGCTCTGCCTGAAATGCCTCGATTACCTGTTCTGTCCGGATTGTGGAAACTCTGTCTATCTCCGAAAACCTATCGGAAAGCGCGGATTCAGCTTCCGCGGCAAGATTTTTTATTTTATCTGATAATAACATTTTACACATCCTAATTAAATAAAGACCGATTAATAAAGACTAATCAATAAAGATTAATTAATAAAAACTTATTAGTAAAGACCGGTTAAATAAAGACTGCTTAATAAATACTGGTTAAATAGTTGTTTGTACATAATTTCAAAGCTGGATATTGGAGAGAACATGTGCTAAAAACGAAATATATTCGGTTATTGTTCTTTTTTTCATAATTGGCGAGCCGGTATTCGGTGCGTAGCACGGCGCCGCAATACTGCAAATCCGTGTTCCTCCGCAGACTCTTTGTAAAAGTATATCCTCGTCTCTCCCATTTGCCTGCGGTATTGCGCGTAAAAGCTTTTCGGTATTTTCCCTGTTTGAGTCATCGGCGTTATATGATTCGCTGCCGAAGTCGGCTTTCGTATTTCTTTCCAAAATTTTTTCTGATTTTCCGGAGGTATATCCGATCCGGCTCTCACAGAAAGTATCCTGGCGGCATGTATCTCTGTATGCTGTATCAGAGAGATTTCTCAAAAATGTTCTGTCATATACAAGGCGTGTACCTTTGTACGGCAGAAAAACAGACGCGCGTTCATCATCTCCGCCGCAGATTTCCTCAGCCGTGAGAGATAAAACGACGTCCGGTTTTATCTTTTCGGCGACAGAAGCCGCATTGCTGTATCCGACCCGGCTTTTGGATGAGAAAACCGCATATATATCATAATCTGTATTTATTTTTTCGGTATACATTTTTTTAAAAGCTTCAATAACCGCGAAGGATGTAAAACGATCCGCAAGCGCCTTTGCTGTAACGGCATCGCCCATTGATGAAAGCCGCTGTGCAAAAACAGCGCAGTCTCCCGGAGACACAAGTTCGGAGGCTTCTTTCCTGTCCGACGCTCCGATGTCAATATACAAAAGCTCAGCATCGGGGGCCTTCTCACGCTCAGACCGCTCTAAAAGATGAAGCGGTTTTGAGCAGATTATTCCGGATATCTTATCTTGTCCGCCTCCGACAGTTACACGTTTTCCGTAAAGATAACGCATGTCGAGCGTTCCGAGCGCGTCAAAGTATAGACAGCCCGATTCGTCGATGCTTTTTATCATTAAAGCCGGCTCATCGGTATGAGATGACAGTAAAATTCTTGCTTTTTGCCCGCTTCCCGAAAAATGCGCTGTCAGATTTCCGCAGCAGTCGATTTCGGTACAATCTGAATAAGGGCTTATTTCCGATTTGATTATATCAGTTACATCGTTTTCTATACCGGACGGACCAAATGCTTCGCACAGAAGCTCAAGCGTTTTCAGTTCTTCCATAATTTTCAACATTCCTCCTGTAATCAGCCGTCTTTTCTGGGTGATAAAAATAAAAGTCCTGTACTATGCAATGCCAACTCCGAGTACTGCAAAGGCGGAGTCTGTCTCTGAAACTTTATGTCGTTTTGACCGTTCCGGAGAGCCTGTAATTGTAATACGGCTATTTTGTAATACAGTAAAGATATATATTTTCATCCGAACAGCCTTTCATACTTTGCCGCCGTCCTTAATGAAAGCGGCAAGAGCTTTGGAAGTCAGAACAATATCCTCGCAGTCTATAATTTCATTCGGCGTATGCATGTTTGCGAGAGGAATGCTGATAACGGCACACGGTATGCCTCCGTTCTGAAACGGAATTATGTTCGCATTTGTTCCGGTTCCCATGGCTTCGACTATAACCTGAATTTTTACATCATTTTTTTCTGCCGCGGCAATGACCGCCTTTGAAAGTCTTCGATCCGTAACGGCAGACATTGAAATTGACGGACCTCCGCCGAAGACAATAGTTTCGCTCTCCTTAGTTTGCGGTCCCTTTGCAAAGCCAACGTCAATTACAATTGCCGCGTCAGGCTTAACCGTAAATGCTCCGGTAGCTGCTCCGCGCATATTTGTCTCCTCTCCGGAAGAAAGAAGCCAGGCTATGTTCCATCCGTAAGTATCGCCGCCGAGCAACTCCATCATATATATTACGGAGGCAATGCTCGCGCGGTTATCAAACGCCTTTCCTGCGATTCTTCCGCCCAAAAGCTCGATAGCCGGAGATATGAAAGCGGCCGAATCACCTGTTTTTACCTTTTTACGGATTTGTTCAGAGGAAAGACCTGTATATATGGCAAGATTATTCACCTCGGTAAGTTTGCCGGAAGCGTTTGCTCCGACTCCGTCACCTCCAATTCCGGAATCGATCGGGACTATGATGCCGCGAATTTCTTCAGTTCCATATACCGCAGCATCAGATCCGCAAAGCGAACGTAAATCAAGTCCGCCCAGAGCTTTGAAAGAGATTTTTCCGTCATCCTTTACCTCGCTGACCATCATACCTATTTCGTCAAAATGAGTATCTATAAGCAACGTCGGTGCCTGCCGTTCTGTTTTCGGCGCGGAGTATTTATAACAGATCAGACTATCGGAGGCGGTTTGAACGATTTCATCAAAATACGGTCCGATTAATTCTTTAAAATCTTCAATTCTTTCACTTTCAAAGCCCGAAACCGAGGTGAGCTCAGGCATAGAAATGAGAAGCTTTTTTATATCCAGCAAAGTAAACCTCCTGCATATTTTTTCTGATTCTTTTACTTCATATTCAATTCAGAAACCGCTCACTGCAGAGACAAACGCATTTACGATCGATGTCTTTACAGTTAAATGTCTTTACAATTAAACGTCTCGCAGTCAAACGCCTTGCAGTCAAACGCCTTGCAGTCGAAGGTCTCGCAGTCAAACGCCTTGTAATCAAATGTCTTTACAATCAAACGTCTTGCAGTCGATCGTCTTGTAATCAAATGTCTTTACAATCAAACGTCTTGCAGTCAATCGTCTTTACAATCAAACACCTTGTAGTCGATCGTCTTTACAATCAAACACCTTGTAGTCGAACGTCTTGCAGTTGAACGTTTTTACAATCAAACACCTTGTAGCAGTCAAAACATCTACGTACGTAAAGAACTTTCTTTTAAAGTTATTTTATCCCATTCTCTCTTTGAATAATCGCATTAGAAACAGATTTAAATCTGTTTCCCCGTTCTTCAAAGTTCTGAAAAGCATCAAAACTTGCGCACGCCGGTGAAAGCAAAACTATATCTCCGGATGAGGCGCAGCCGTACGCGCATTCAATCGCTTTATCAAAATTACTTTCATATATAATCGGAGGAACTGTTTTTCCCTCCGCTTTACGTGTCGAAATTTCCCCGTCAAGCGCAGAAGCGATAAGAGGCGCCGCGGCTCCGGTCAGAATAACGGCCTTTGCACGCTCGCAAAGCGGCGCAGCCAGCGCGTCAAACGAAATATGTTTATCGTAGCCTCCGCATATAACCACTGCTTTTCCCGGTTCAAAATTTCCGAGAGCGGCAATCGTTCTGCTGGGAGAAGAATCTATGGAACTGTTATAGAAGCTGATTCCGCGGCACTCTCCGACAAGCTCGCATCGGTGTTCAACTCCGCCGAAATTTTTTGCAACGCTTCTGATAGAATCATTGGAAGCAATTCCATAAACCGCGGCGATCGCCGCCATATAATTTTCTTTGTTGTGTCTGCCCGGCAAAAGAATATCGCCGGCGTCAAGCACTGCGTCGTCGCTTCGTCCACCGTTGCCGCCGGAAGATGCGGAAACTATTATTTTTCCGTCCCTCATATATACGCCGCTGTCTCCCGCAAAATAAATTACCTCAGTTCCGTCAGGTGCGTCGTATTTCATGCCGCGTGAAATTTCGTTTCTTTCATTAAGAACTAATCTGCCGCCATTCATATACCTGTATATATTGCGCTTAGCGTCAATGTATTCCTCCATGCCGTGATGATAGTTAAGATGATTCGGTGAAATATTTGTCACTACGGCTATATCAGGAGACTGATTCATTGTATGAAGCTGGAAGCTTGAAAGCTCAACGACAGCGATGTCATTTTCAGTCATTTCACCGACAGCCGGTAACAGAGAAGCTCCGATATTTCCTCCGATAAAAGCTCGCAGACCGGATTCCGTAAGCATCTTATATATCAGCGTCGTCGTTGTCGTTTTTCCATCGCTTCCGGTAACTCCGATAATACGGCATGGGCAAAGCTTAAAAAAAAGCTCCATTTCAGATGTCATAACAGATCCGTCTGCCACAGCTCTCTGAAACTGCGGAACATCGTAACGTATTCCGGGAGCGCGAAAAATATACTCTTCTTTTATATCGTCGAGGTAATCTTCTCCGCAGATAAGTTTTACTCCCCTGCGCTCAAGCTCTTCTGCGTGCGGCAGCTTGCTTTTAGGCTTTATATCCCTTGCTACAACAATTGCGCCGCTTTTGAGGAGATAATCTATGATAGGATAATTTGAAACTCCTACTCCGCAGACAGAACAGGATTTGCCGGAAAAATCGACATTTTCAGCGCATCGATTCATTACACCTTACCTTACCTTTCTTTATAGATCTTACATTCGCCTGGAAGTGAAACCCTGTATTTATGGCTCTTATTTTTGAAGCAGGCGAACGGACAAGAACGTCAGGTACGTTTACATATACAGACAAATCCGGCAGGCATGAAAAACCATACCCGCCGGCTTCCTTCTGATTAAACTGAGCCTATAAGCCGGGTTCTGTCCGGCGTCCGAAACGATTATATCCTTAACGCTTTGAACGCCTGAAGCGGTCATCTGTCTCGGCGCCGTGTTACCGCGGCGCTCATGCCACCCGCAAAATTCTGCCGGACCGGCATCAGACCAATTGAAGGCGGTCTGCTTTCACATACGGTGTTGCTCCGGATAGGGTTTACATTTGCACAAAGTCGCCAGTGTGCCGGTGAGCTCTTACCTCGCCTTTCCATCCTTAGACGCAAACATCCTATATCCTTGGATAGTATAATCAAATATCATCCTCAGATATTATTCGCGGACATATAAGCATCCGGTTTATTTCTGTTGCACTTTCCCTGAAGTCACCTTCGGCGGACGTTATCCGTTATCCTGTCCTGTGGAGCCCGGACTTTCCTCATGATACGACCTTTCGGCATAATATCACGCGACCGCTCAGCTCAGTTCCGTTTTATTATATCTTATTTATCGGTATTTGTCAACGATAAAAGTATCATAATACTTTTATTTACGCGGTTATAAATAACGAATCTGTGCCTGTTCAGCTGTTCAGATATTGAGAAGCTCGTGCTTAATATCCCAAAGCTTTTTTGAAAGGTCAACATAATAGTTATGAGGATTTTCAAAGCGTTTGACCTCGTCCCATTGAAGCTCTAACTGCTCTCCGCAGTAGCGTTTTATTTCCTCGGTTGAAGGGCAGCTATACACGCATTTTCCGCCCTTGAATATCGGCTTTTGAAGCTCTTCGATTCTGTAATCGGTAAGAAGCTTGCGTTTCCAAACGTAATCCGGGTCGAAAAGCTCAATGGGCTTTTCGGGATCAATAATTTCGTCATATACTGTAATAAGATCCGCGATAGCCTTACCCGAATCGCCCTCATAAATGCGGTAAAGGCGTTTAAAATGAGGGTTGGTGATCTTAGCAGGATTTTCGCTTATCTTAATTTTTGGAATAATTTTTCCGCTTTCATCCTCGACTGCGGAAAGTTTATATACGCCGCCGAAAACCGGTGAGCTTTTAGATGTGACAAGACGTTCTCCGACACCGAATGCGTCAATGCACGCACCCTGTTCTATAATGTCACGAATAATATATTCATCAAGAGAGTTGGAAATGACAATTTTACATTCTGTCATTCCGGCATCGTCGAGCATTTTTCTTGCTTTTTGAGTAAGGTAGGTTATATCGCCGGAATCAATCCGAACGGCGCACTTGCTTATACCGTTATTTTTAAAGGCCTTGATTGCATTCGGAATTCCGCTTTTCAGCACGTTGTAAGTATCGACAAGCAGTGTTGCGGCAGTGGGGTACAATTTGCAGTAAGTGTCAAACGCCTCATATTCAGAGTCAAACATCTGTACCCATGAATGAGCCATGGTTCCGCCCGCAGGAACTCCGAAGCGTTCATCTGCGATCGCGCAGGCCGTACTTGCGCATCCTCCGATATATGCAGCGCGGGCGCCGAGTATCGCTCCTGCAGGTCCCTGCGCGCGGCGTGAGCCGAATTCACTTACGGGGCGCCCTTTTGCGGCGCGGACAATGCGGCTCGCTTTCGTGGCAATCAGCGACTGGTGATTGAAAGTCAGCAAAAGAAATGTCTCAATAAACTGAGCCTGATATGAGGGAGCACGTACAGTAATTACCGGTTCGCCGGGAAAAATCGGAGTGCCCTCAGGAACTGCCCACATATCTCCGGTGAATCTGAAGGTGCGAAGAGATTCGAGAAATTTTTCATCGAAGCATTTTTTGCTGCGGAGATATTCGATATCCTCATCGGAAAAGTGCAGATTGTTTATATAATCGATGATTTGTTCAAGCCCTGCGGCAATTGCAAAGCCTCCGTTGTCGGGAACTTCTCTGAAGAAAATATCAAAATAAGCTATTTTGTCTGCCATTCCGGTCTTATAGTAACCGTTCGCCATCGTCAGCTCATAAAAATCAAAAAGCATAGTGTAATTTTCAAGAAAATATTTTTTTTCGGACATTTTAGTACTCCATTTCGCTGAAACGTATAATACGCATCAATATTACTGTTTTATTATCTGTCTTATCTTCGGGGGTTTCGGGGGTATATATTTACGCCGCTAAGACGCCGTGTTACAGGCTGTGAGCCTTCTTTGCATAAAGGCTTCATGCCGCTTTGAAGCGGCATGAATAGTTGTGAGGATTTTAAAGTTTAATTGCCTTGACGCTGAAAAATGCCGATGCCGCTCCTATATAAGAGAAACATCATTAAAGCGATTTTAAAAATCCTGCAAGGCGCTCGGCAATGCGTTTATTTCCGGCGTCGCTCGGATGGAGCCCGTCGGGGCAGTATTTTTCCATTATAACAGGTATTCTTGGCTGGATTCCGCTCATAGCAAACAAATCGAGAACGGGAACCGAATAAAACTCTGCCACTTCCTTGGCAGCAGCAACATAATCCTTAAGAAGTCTGCCGTTGCCCATGCTCGGATTATTCTCGGTCGCGCAATGCAAAGGCGTCATTATTACTGTCTGACCATCAGGATATTTTTCAAGAAGTCCGCGGAGAAGTACATGCCATGCTCCGTAATAGGTATCTTTTGTCCTGTCTGTAAATTCTCCGAACGGCGCTCTGCCGTGGAGAAAATCGTTGACTCCGCCGAAAACGACAACTATATCCGCGTCATCGTCCATTTTTATGTATCTGTCACAGA
The DNA here is from genome assembly GCA_905205065.1 of uncultured Eubacteriales bacterium. Taxonomy (GTDB): domain Bacteria; phylum Bacillota; class Clostridia; order Oscillospirales; family CAG-272; genus UMGS911. The sequence goes on from CAJLCI010000008.1 coordinate 64,237, forward strand.
ACGGATTTCCGAACAAATCCTCTCCCGCCTGCCGCGCGATTCTTGTACAGCTTATTCCGTAATTGCGCGCTTCTGCCAGTCCGCATTCACGCGCCAGTACATTCAGATATATATTTTCCCGGCAGGAGGTTCCTACCCCTTCAGTAATACTGTCTCCGAGAAAATTGATTTTTTTATTCTTAAGTTCCATAGAATTCTCCGTTTGTAGTTTGTCCGTGTTACCGTTTTTAGTTATACCGAAGCAAGTTATTCTTTTACGTCAGACGAGTTCAGCCATCTGCATGAATTTTAGAATTAAAGTGCTTTAAGAAATCCGATCAGACGCTCGGCAATACGCCTGTTTCCGGCGTCGCTCGGATGAAGTCCGTCGGGAAGATATTTTTCCTTTATGACGTCTACGTCCGGTTGCATTCCGCTTACCGCAAATAAATCCAGAACCGGAACCGAATAAAATTCCGCAACCTCTTTGGCGGCAGCGACATAATCCTTGAGGGGTCTGCCGTTTCCAGGGCTCGGAACATTTTCCTCAGTTCTGTGAAGAGGCGTCATCACTACTATCCGGCCGTCGGGATATTTTTCAAGAAGTCCGCGGAGAAGCACATGCCACGCTCCGTAATAGGTATCACCGGTTCTGTCGTCAAAGCTTCCGAAAGGAGCTCTTCCGTGCCCGTAATCATTTGTACCTCCGAAAACTACAACCACGTCTGCATCATCGTCCATTGTAAGATATCTGTCGCAGAACGGATTCCCGAAATTCTCCTCATCGTCCTGGCGGGCGATTCTGGTTCCGCTTATGCCGTAGTTTCTTGCAGCTGCCAAACCGCATTCTGCGGCAATGACATTAGGATACATAAACTGCTCCTCGGAGGCGCCTACGCCTTCTGTAATGCTGTCTCCGAGAAAATTGATTTTTTTGCCTTTGAGTTCCATAATAAAATCACGTCCTTAAAAAATATGATGTATTTGTCAGTTTATCGTTATTTCTGAAAGCGTACTATCGTCTACAATGTTTACAAAGATAGTGCCGCAGTTCATCTTAAGCTCGCTGCCGTCCTCTTTTGTAAGCGTCATCGGTTCGTCCACTCCGGACTTTGACCAGGTTACCGGAATATATTTTCCCTTAGAAATATAATACCCGTTTCCGGTACCGGTTGTATATACATTAATATGATTGTATGAATCTCCGCGGTTTTCGTGTCTGCACGCAATAATCAGAACATTATCAAAGGAAAGCTGTTCGCCGGTTTCGCCATCAATGTGCTTTTCTCCGATAAACTGATAGCGAAGATACTTCTGCGAAGTTTCGTCATAGACATATTTTGGTTTGTGTACCGATGTGTAAGGAATTTCAACGGTTAGTGCTGCCGCGCCATCTGCTGAGGAATTCTGTTCTTCTGTATAAGGAATAAACTTAAAAGATGTTTCTCTGCCTTCAGAGATCTCGGTTCTGTATGCTTTCGATTCTACCGCGCTTTTCAGAAGCTCGCCGTTTGTCATTGCACTGTGCTCATATCCCATGCTTGACATACGGTTGGGATCACGAAAATACATATTTATACGCATACCGTCAAGATCGTCAATATTTCGCTCGTAAATATTGGTATAAGCTTCTGTACTTCCTCCGATATGGACATAGATTGCGTCATGATTTGCTGCGAAATCAAGATAATATTCACGGCACGAACGGATAGATCCGACTGTCGTAAGCTTTTCGTAATCAGTCACAAGCATCATCAGTCTTGTAATTCCGCCCTCGACAGTGCATTCATAGATAGTGTCGGCGTACCTCAATCCTACCTGCGGACACGCGACATGAATGTTGTTAATCATTATTGCTGCAGGACGCCTGCCATGAAGCTCCTCAGAATCCAAAGGAAGTCCTGTAAGTCTGTTTACAAGCTCATAGTTATAAATCGAGCCGTCCGGCTCGGAAACCGTACCGAGGCCGGCTTCTGACGCAGACGGACTCATTGCCGCAACATTGTCCGCGCTGTCGTCGCTTTTTTGCTTCTCATTTTTACATCCGGAAAAAACTAACGAAGCCGAAAGAACAAGAATCGCACACCCCGCAACGACCGCTGCACGCCCCCGGTTTACGTGTTTATGTCTGATTTCTTCAAGTGATGATTTATACGCCATTTGAAATCACACCTTTCACTCCTGCAGGAGTTATTTGCCCTCCGAGTTGAGCTTGTCAAGCCAGATAAGTCCGACGTCCATAGCGTCGTAAAGACCGTTTTTATTAAACTGTTTGACTACTCTCTCGTGAGGAGGCTTTGAGGTATCGGTGTCGAGAATCTGAACCAGAATCGCGTCGGGAATCTCTCTGTCCGAATTTTCAATGCTTTCCGGCTTCTTTGTAGACAGAATAAGCATGAACAGTATATATTTGTCGCTCATGCTGCCGTAGCAAATTGCATTTTTTTCTCTTATCAAAGGCTTTCCGCGGAATATAAGATACTTTGTCTTTTCTATATTTTCACCCATCAAAAACACTCTCCGATTTATAATATATTGAATTAAAACGCCGCATTCAAAATCCGAAACCAAACAAAACACAATAACAAAATAAAAAACGTACAGCGAAGCGGCGACACAAATCCATAAATATTATAATATTATTTTGTATTATTGTCAATACATATGCGCCATTTAATGGCGGCGGCCGCATGCAAAGCAATTATTGCAGTCCGGGAAGCTTTTACACACGCATACACGGCATACACGGATGACAAAAAAGGAAAAATCAATATTCGATTATCTCAAGCAAGCCTTCAGCGCCGAGCGAACGGGCTCCGTAATGACGAGGTATATTCATCTCAGAATATTCAAACACTGAATTAGGGGATTTGGTAGTATACGCAAAATTGTAATATTCAGCCGCGATCTTCATCACTTCGGAATTGTGCTGTCCTCCCGGATATGCAACAGAATCGCAAAGCTGTCCCGAAATCTTTTCGATTGTTTTCTGCGACTCCGAAAATTCATATCTCAGCTCCTGCTCATTAAGCTCAGTAAGGTTGCGGTGCGTTTTAGTATGAGAGCCGAATTTTACGAGCCCGCTATCCGCCATTTCCCGAATTTGAGCTTCACTCAGGTATCCTTCGGTACCGATGTTGTCCGCAATAAGGAAAATTGTCGCCTTTGCGCCGTGCTCTTTCAGAATGGGAAACATGTTTGTATAATTGTCCTCGTAGCCGTCGTCGAATGTCAGCGCAACGCTTTTTTTGTCATTTTTTGCATACTCGTCCGCAAACAGATATATATAATCATGCGCGTCGAGAACGTCAAGAGTTTTGGCGAAGCTTTCAGGCTTTACAAATAAATCGGTTTCGCTGCTGTACGGCTCATCGAGTATCAGATGGTACATGATCGCCGCAGGATAACCCCCATCCTCCGCATATTTGTGCCAGGATTTATGGGCGGGTCTGGGTTCAGGTTCGGAAACGGTTTCGGGAAGAGTCAGTAAGCCGCCGGTATCGGCCTCTGAGCTTTCCGTGGACGTATCAGTCTCAGATGTATTGTTATATTCAGTATCGGTATCCAAAAGCGCCGTGATATCCCGCTCTTCGGTAAACGGAAGTGTGTCATTCTGCCCGACCCCGCCAGTTTTTTGAGAGCATCCGCATAGAGTCAGAACCGCATCGATAAAGAGAATACCCAATATGAGTATAGCCGTTTTTCTGCAGAATTTTTTACTTTTTATGGAATTCCGACTTTTATCTAATACAGAACGTATATACATTCAGACTCCCTTCTGCATCATATCCGTGACATCCCTGTCATACGGAATGGACGGCATAGCGCCTTTTCTGCTGACCGTGACGGCCGCCGCTGCCGCCGCTCTGAGAAGAGAGTGTTCCGGTGTCTGTCCTGATGCGTAGCTATGAAGAAAATATCCGGTAAAGGTGTCTCCCGCAGCCGTTGTATCCACCGCTTTGACGGGAATCGCCTCCTGAAACAGCCTGATTCCCGCGGAAGCAAAAACCGCTCCGTGCGAACCGAGAGTAAGAACAGCCTCCGCTTCCTCGTATCTTGACAGCAGCTCATCGCAGATGTCGTCGCTTTTATTCTTTCCGGTAATGGCTTCTCCTTCGATTTCATTCAAAAAAAACAGACTCACTTTTTCAAGAGGAAGACCGCTTATGCTGTCATCTATCGGAGACGGATTAAAAGCTATTTTAAGTCCCTTTTCGTACGCCTTGTCAATTATATATCCGGTGTTGTTGATTTCATTCTGAAGAAGCACCCAGTCGTCCTCCTCAAAGCCTTCAAGCACCCTGTCGATCATCTGCTCTGTTATCTGCCTGTTTGCTCCCGGATAAATTATAATGGAGTTTTGCCCTTCTTTGTCTACCTGAATAACAGCGTGTCCGCTTTCCGATTCGGACATGACTATATATCGTGTATCTACTCCGCTGTCTTTCAATGCGTCAATCATAAATACTCCGTCATGGCCGGTCATTCCGGCATGACAAACTTTTGCCCCGGCTCTGGCAAGCGCCGTCGATTGATTCAGTCCCTTTCCACCGCAGAACCTGTCCCTTACTGAGGCGGATATAGTCTCACCGGGACGTACTATCTCGTTTACACGGTATACATAATCTATGTTCAGTGAACCAAAGTTCAATATTCGCATTTGTGTCCGTTCCTTTCCGCGGCGCTGCCGCGCTGTAATAAATCGCGATTATATGCCGCTGTAATGAGCATATTCAGGCTCACTCATGGCAATAGATTTTTTTGTCGAGAGCATACACTCTGCCGCTGAACTGCCCTTTTTCCATTCCGTCGAGGTTTTCGGCATATATCTCCATTCGGCTGTCTAAAAGATCGATGTATGAAAGAAGCTCCGCTTCTGCGCAGCAAGGTTTTACTGCAGCTCCGAATTCAGGCTCTCCGTGATGTGAAAGTATCATATGCTGAAGAAGAACTGATTTTTCCTCCGGTATATTAAGCTCCGCTCCGATCTGCGCTATTTCCTGAGCGCACATAACAAGATGGCCGAGAAGCTGTCCCTTAACCGAATAATCCGTAACAATGCCGAGCTCCGACAGCGTAAATTCTTTATCCTTTGCAAAATCGTGAAGCAGTGTTCCGGAAATCAGCAGACTGCGGTTAATAACGTCGCCGTAAATACCTGAGAGAAAATCAGCTGTCCGGAGCATATTTGCGGTGTGCATCAAAAGTCCGGAAATAAAGCTGTGATGTACGCTTTTTGCGGCGGGAATCGATCGAAACGAGCTGCCGTGTCGTTCGAGCATCTTGAGACATACAGCCCTGTAATCCGCATCTGTAATTGAATCGACCGTATTCATTATGTAGCTATAGGTTTTTTGTGTATCGACCGGCGCAACCGGAACAAGCGCGGATATATCGTATGTATCTTCCGGTGCGGCAAGCCTGATACGGCTGGCCATAAGCTGAAGAGTACTTTTATATTCGGACACCTCACCGCGGATTTTAATAACTTTCCCAGCGTCGGCGGTGCCAAGCGGTCCGGAGTAGTCCCACATTTTAACGTCGATGGCTCCGCTGCGGTCGGAAATCTGAGCGTTCAGAAAGGGCTTTCCGGCCGCTGATATCTTTGCATACGCTTCTTTAAGTATGTAGAAGCCTTCAACCTCATCTCCTACCTTCATATCGCATACTGATTTATTATATTCCATATTTATAGGTACAGCTCCTTTCCATTGTTCGGAATCCATATCTTTATCATTACCTTTACGCCTGTAACGGCTGTAAGACCGCCGTCTTAAGGGGACAGAGGAATAACTTTTTTATTGTAACAGTATAACATATTTACCATGAAAATACAATATGAATTTTTAAGTCCGATTATTCAAATTCTTTTCCTAAATCTACAGTATATCTCCATTCGATCGAATCTCCGTCGGAGAGTATGTATTCGGCACAGCTCAGCGAAGGACTTTCGCCGTTGACAAAATAAAGCCACCCTGAAAGATCTCCGAAATCAAATTCATATATGTTTGAGATTCCCGATACATAAACAGACGGCGCTCCCTTGGTATCAAAACTGATTCCGAATTTTTTTCCGGCTCTTTCAAGAACTTCATAGACAGTATCTCCGGAATTTATTCCGATTTCCGTTTCCGGCAGAATCACTCCGCCGTCGGGAATACGTTCATCACCGCTCTGTTCCGCAATGGATTCGCAGGAAATCGACAGCGTCACATATTGTGTGTATCCTTCTTCGTTCTCTGATGAATAGTAATCGGAAACGGTCTGAAAATTGCTGAAATGCACGAATATAACTGCGGCCGCCGTGATCAGTATTACAAATATGCAGTTTCCCTTGTTCAGACTCTTTTTCAGCGCAAGTACCGACAGAACAATTGCGGCGGCAGCCGTTGCCGCTGCGTATATCCATATTTTATAACTGAAGGTTCCGTCATTAAAGTCTCCCTTGTCGGATTTATCGCTTATGTCCGCTGCGCTTTCTCTCGTTTCGGCTGCGGTCTGTGTTTCGTTTATATTTTGTTCTTCCTGGTCTGACGGTGAACTCTGCGCCGCATTTTTCTGCATATCCGTATCAAAAATATACAAAGAACCGAGACCGTTTTCCTGTCTGTATGCTGATACCATTGAATAGAATACCTGAACTGTCGCGTTTTGGTTATATCCGCCGCCGAGAGTATGCTCAAAGCTGCCGTCTTCAAGCTGATAAGCCATTATGGCGTCAAACAGAGTATTATTTCCCTTTATAAACCGAGCGTCGGAAAAAGGATCTATTCCAAGCGCGGAAAGCGCGGTTACTACCTGAGCGGCGCTCTCCGGATTCTGCACACCGTAACTGCTATAGCATCCTGTCTCAAGCTGCAGCTCCGAAAGAAGCCGGAGAGCATTGTCTGCCGCGTGCCGCACGTCAGTCATGTCATTATAATACGGAGCAAGCGCTTGCAAAGTCATTGCCGTTACATCGGCATCGCTTTTATTTCCGGATACTGCCCATCCGCCGTCTTCAAGCTGCAAAGAAATGATTTTCTGAATAACTTCATCTGACGTAATGCTCTCCGCACGCAGTCCGTTTGAGAACAGATGAAGTCCGTATACGTAGCTCATAATACCCTGTTTTCCGACAGAATCGTCAATAGCATTACGGACAAAATCGCTTTCTCCGCGTCCGCAGCCGTACAGCACAAGCGCATATTTCATCCTTGAAGAGGCGGATGATATTTCATTTTTCTCAAGATATTCCTCAAGCGCATCAGCATAGCCAGAGAAATCTATATTTTTATTATATTGCAGAAGTCCGACAATATACCACTCCGAAGTTGTACCGGCGCCATCGGTCAAAACCGTATCAACCCATTCCTGGAGCGATTCGGCTCCGCTTTGATGAAGTGAAAATTCAATTATACTATCGGCCGTTTCTCTTGCACCGGCGGACGTCGCAAAGACCGCCTGCCCGGTACACAGCGTGACGGCTGCAAGAATCGCCGCAGTAAATACGCTGAATAATTTTTTTATCTTTACAATCATATTATTACCATACCTTTTTTGCATACTTAAAGCCGAAATTCTTTTATTGCAGTAAAATTCATAACTGCCAGACTTAAAATCAGAAAAGGACGGACGGCCTGACAGCCTGCCGAAAACTATACATATACTCTGACACTGTTTTTAATTTGCACGGCTATTAATCAGCGATGCTTTCACCCGGCGGAGCTTTTAATCTCAGGTGATTCTAATTGTCGGTGCTTTTAATCAGGCGGTACTTTTAAGTTCCAGTGATTCTAATCGGTGGAGCTTTTAACTTTAAGTGCTTCTAATCGGCAGTGCTTTTAACCTCCAGTACTCCTAACCGGCGGAGCTTTTAACCTCCAGTACTTCTAACCGGCAGTGCTTTTAACTTTAAGTGCTTCTAATCGGCAGTGCTTTTAATCTCCAGTACTTCTAACCGGCAATGTTTTTAATCTACACTGTTTTTATATCCGTTCTGTATGATAACACGGTAAAAACAGATTGTCAATAGAAGCATCGAAAGACGGCCTGCAAAAATTTACTTGCAAGCATTTTGATTTTATAGTAAAATAATCTTATATAATTTCACAAATCAATAAAGGTTAAAATTTTAAAATTAAGGATAATAAAAATTGTGTATAGTCTTGATAATACCCTAAAAAATGTACTCAAAATTTTAAATGACACGGATGGATATGTAACTTGTGACAGCATATGCCGAAGCCTTGGTACAAGCGGTGAGGATGTCGCCGATGCAGTAAGATTGCTGAAGGCGGAAGGATATACGATACATACATCCTCCTGCGACAGCAACAGCTTCTGTCTGATGCCCGATACGGATGTCCGTATGCTCACAGAGCTTAACGACCTTATTTCGCCGGCGAGAATTAAAACGGTTTTTCCATTTAAGACTTTAGGCTCAACAAACAGCTTTCTTAAAAGTCTCGCTGAAAATGGAGCCGCGGACGGTTCTACAATAATAGCATCGGCGCAGACAAAAGGCAGAGGACGGCGGGGTAACAGCTTTCTTTCTCCTGATGACAAAGGGCTCTATCTCTCATTTCTTATGAGACCGCATACCTCTCCGGCTGATACGGCATCAATTACCGCATGGACAGCGGCAGCCGCGTCGTCCGCAATTTACACTGTCTGCGGTGTACAGTCCGGTATAAAATGGGTAAACGATCTTGTTATGAACGGAAAAAAAATCTGTGGCATTCTGACCGAAATATCTACCGACTGTGAAACCATGCAGGTTCAATATGTTGTAATAGGAATCGGAATAAATATCGCTGAAACAGTTTTTCCGGACAGCATTTCCTCCGTTGCTTCTTCTATTCTTCTTGAAACCGGAAAAAAAGTCAGACGCGCGGAGCTTGCCGCAGAAATCATAAAAGAGCTTGATAATCTCCGTTCGGCGTGGCCGTATAAAAAAGAAGTGTATTTAAGCAGCTACCGCAGGCTCTGTATAACGACGGGGAAGCAGGTATGCGTAATATCCGACGGTGAAAATAAAACGGCTTATGCGGAGAAAATAAACGACGATTTTTCACTTCGTTTGCGTTATCCTGACGGCTCCCTCCGCGATGCTTCAGGCGGTGAGATCTCTGTAAGAGGATTTGAAGGATATGTATGACAAGTCACTTTTAATAAATTTTATTTTAGGTGTTATTAGGTGTCAATATGAAAGATTTTTTCTGTAAATTTGAAAATAGATATGGCTTTAGAATTATAGGCGAACCAATAAAATTAAGCGGTGGATTTATGCACAAAATGTATGCTTTACATACTACGGAGGGAAATTTTGCTATTAAGCTTCTTAATCCTTTTGTGATGAAACGGGAAACGGCTATGAGTAGCTTTGACACTGCCGAAAAGTTAGAAAAAATGCTTGAATCAAGAAAGCTTCCGATTTTACCGGCATTGTCTTTTGATGGTAAAAAAATGCAGGAAATCAACGGACAGTATTTTTATTTATTTAATTATTTTGAGGGAAAGGCGCTTACAGGAAAAGAAATTACTTGTTTTCATTGCAAAGAAATGGGAGTTGCATTAGCTGCAATTCATAGTACAGTTAAAAAGAAATCCGATGAGCCAATAGAAAGTATGCAGATTGATTGGGATTTCTATATCAGAGAATTGGAAAAGAGTAAAAATCCGCTGTATGATTTGTTGTATGCAAATTATTCTTTGATTTTAGATAGCCAGGAAAAAGGCAATCGGGCTAAAAAAGAATTACCTCAAATATCTGCTGTATGCCACAATGATATGGATCCTAAAAATGTTTTATGGAGAGAAAATGATTACCGTATTATCGATTTGGAATGCCTCTCTTATAATAATCCTATAATGGAATTATTTGAATCGGCATTATGCTGGTCGGGATACGAAGAATGCGAAATAAATTTTGAATTGTTTCAGGCTTTTATTCAAGGGTATAAAAACGCTGGAGGAAAACTTCCTGTTGACTGGCAAGTTTTGTATGATTGTAATAACGGCAGGCTGGAATGGCTGGAATATAATATTAAACGGGTTTTAGGAATTGATTGCGGCGCTGACGAAAAAGAATTAGGGAGAAATCAGGCAGCTGAAACCATACGACATATTGTTTATTATAATAGTATTCGAGAACAGATATTAAAGAAATGTGCAAATATAATTATATGATAAACACAAGTTTTCCACAGGATTTATTGTGAAAAGCTGCCTTTCTGAAAAAGATAATAAAGAGAAAAAGGAGAGAAGAGAGAAAGAGAGTTTCTTATCTTTGTCTTATCTTATCTATTCTAATCTTATCTATTCTTATCTGTGGCGTGACGTCACGTGACTGTCACGTGACAAGTATGAACAGATATTGATAACAAACGCAAAAGTTTGATGATTTAAGCATAACAATCAATTTACAGATTATGTGATTAAGTGCAATAAAATATTACAAATATATAGTTTGATTGTATTATATGATTGTATTATGAAATAAATTGTATATTTTTCGAAGTGATCTTTTCATCGGCAATTATCTTGTCACTCAAAAAAATAAGCGGAGCCCTTCCCCATAAAAGAAGGACTCCGCTTATTTCTGAATATTAATATTTTTTTACATACATGAAAACAAATTTGTTTTACATATTATTTTGTGTACTTTTCAAGTTCTGCAGGAAGCTCTTCTATCGGAATTGAAGAAGTAACAACAATGTTCATTTGATGTTCTGCTGTAAATTTATCAAGCTTCTTAATGAACTCGATAAATTCATTTATATCGTTATTGCAGATTTTAAGAGCCGAATCAATAAACAAATCTGTCACATCGTGATTGCTTGCGAACATACCGCTCACAAAGCCGTAAAGCGAGCGGGCATCGTCAATCGCGTATTCGTCGACGTCTACCAGCCTTGCCTGATATTTTATTTCGTGAATCAGCTTGTTTCCTTTTTCAACACAAATTACACAACCCTTTGTAGCTGTAACCGCTGCATTTGCCATGTCAATAAGCTGCTTTGTCTTTCCCGTTCCCTTAATTCCGACAATCAGTTTTATCATTTTGTGTCCTCCTGATTAAATTTTTGATTTGGTGAAGTTCAGTTTGTTTTACCGGTTCTTTTCTCCAGCTCGGTACGTAAAGCCTCGTATCCGGGCTTGCCGAGAAGCGCGTACATGTTGGTTTTATATGCTTCAACACCCGGCTGGTTAAAAGGATTAACGCCGAGCATATAAGCCGAAACGCCGCAAGCGAGTTCAAAGAAATAAACGAGAGAGCCAAAGGTGTGTGCCGACCGGTCGTCAGCTTCTATCACAATGTTCGGTACACCGCCGTCACTGTGCGCGATTGCCGTCGCAGTAAACGCAGTGCGGTTAACATCCTTCATCATCTCACCGGAAAGAAAATTCAGTCCGTCAAGATTATCCTTATCCTCTTCAATTCTGATGTCAGAGGCAGGATTGTCTATATAAAGAACAGTTTCTATAAGATTCCGCTCGCCCTGCTGAATAAGCTGACCGAGAGAATGAAGGTCGGTTGAAAAAATTGCAGAAGCCGGGTAAAGAGCGACACCGTCTTTTCCCTCGCTCTCTCCGAAAAGCTGCTTCCACCACTCTGCAAAGAGAGCTACGCTTGTATCATACGAAGCAAAAAGTTCTATTTTCTTTCCGTTTCTGTAAAAGAAGTTACGGACAGCCGCATATTTCATCACATCGTTTTCGGAAAACTTTTTTGAAGTATACTTTGCCCTTGCATCTGCCGCACCCTTCATCATTTCATCGATGTCAATACCCGCTGCCGCGATCGGAAGAAGTCCTACCGCGGTGAGAACAGAGTATCGTCCGCCAATATTATCCGGAACAACAAAGGTTTCGTATCCCATACTGTCGGCAAATCTTTTGAGCGTACCGCGGCATTTATCGGTAGTTACAAAAATTCTCTTTGCCGCCTCATCCGCTCCGTACCGTTTTTCGATGTAAGAACGGAATATGCGAAAAGCGAGCGCAGGCTCGGTGGTAGTTCCCGATTTTGAAATAACATTAAGGCATACATCCCTTCCCTCGCAGAGCTCAAGAAGCTCGTTTATGTATGAAGGAGTAAGTGAGTTGCCTGCGAAATATATGTCTGGAGTATCTTTCTTAAGCGAATTGTATAGCGGACTCTTTACAAATTCAATCGCCGCCCTTGCGCCGAGATAGGACCCGCCGATTCCGATTACTATAAATATATCACAATGACCTTTAATGTATTCAGCCGCTTTTTTTATTCTGAGAAATTCTTCCCTGTCATAGTTCAAAGGAAGATCGCGCCAGCCGAGAAAATCGTTTCCCTCTCCGCTTCCCGTCATTACCTTTTCAAACGCACTATTTGTCTCTGACTCAAGAGCCGTGAGCTGATCTCCGGAAATAAACTTTCCAGAGTACGCCAAATCAAGTTTTATTGCCATTATACTGTCCCTCGCGGAATTTCAAATTTATATATTTTTTACGATTTCATTATACACTCATTTTTTAATTCTTGCAATAGCAATTTGTTATATTTTTTTTAAATCATAAAAAAATTTAAAATTATGTCGATCAGGACCTGAAAATATCCGATACGGTCAACAGTTTCCGCTGCCGTTACCGCGGATTCTCCAAGTTCAGTATCGCCGCACTTATAAACAATCCGCCCGACCACAGTTCCGGCTTCAATCGGAGCGTTCAGAAGCTCCGGTATTTCTGTTACTACCTCTATATTGCTTCCTGAATTTTTGTCAATTACACGTTTGTATTCGGCCGCTGTAAGTAAACAGCTGTCCTTAGTTCCTCCCACAACGCGTATCTCGTCGAGTGACTTTTCCGGATAATTCATTAAGGAGTACCCCGCAAAGCCGATATCAAGAAGTTTTTTCGCGGAGGCATTGCGCGCGTCGCGCGTCGTCGATCCCATTATTACAGCGATGAGATGAAGATCGTTTCTCTTCGCCGTCGCGCTTATACAAAAGCCGGCCTTCGATGTTGAACCTGTTTTAAGTCCGGTAGCGCCGTCGTAAAATCTTATAAGCTTGTTGGTGTTTGCGAGTGTGAATTCTCCGCCTCTTATAGAATCCATCCATGTTGAGCTGTACTCAATAATTTTGGGATGCGTTAAAAGTTCAGCTGACATAATTGCAATATCGCGTGCTGAAGTGACATGATTTGTCGTTGTATCATCAAGACCGTTTGTATTTTCAAAATGAGTCGAATTCATGCCCAACTCAGCGGCTCTCGTATTCATCAGGGAAACAAAGCCCTCTTCGCTTCCGCTTATAAATTCGGCAAGTGCAACCGCCGCGTCGTTTGCTGACGATATCACAACACATTTGATCATATCTTCAACAGACATTTGTTCCCCCGGCTGTAGATATACCTGAGAGCCTCCCATAGACGCCGCGTTTTCACTGACGGAAATTATATCGGTTAGGGCTATTCTTCCTGAATCTATAGCCTCCATAGTCAGCAATAGAGTCATTACCTTTGTTACAGATGCAGGCGGAAGCGCTTCATCGGCATTGTATTCATATAAAACGGTTCTTGTTTCGGCCTCCATAAGTATAGCACTTTTAGCGTCAAGCTCCGGTTCCTCGGCATTTATGCCTGCACCGGAGTAAAAAATTCCCGCGGACGATATTGAAATAAAGGCAGCCGTGACAAACGATAAAAATTTTAGCTTTTTATCTTTATTTTTATCAATGGCGTTTTTATCAATGATGTAATTTTTGTCGATGGCATTGGATTTAAAAATTTTGAGATTACCGTCTGTTTTTTTAGATAAAATTTTCATATACTGCTCCGTTCTGCCGCTACTGCGGCCTTTCAATAAAAGCTTAAAGCCTGTCATGAATTTTGGTGTAATGGTCAGTATATTTTTATTTATCTTTCCCGCGGTTTATTCACAAAATGCAGATATGTATCAAATAACTTTTGGTATTTCCGGAATTACTGTTTGCCGTAAATCTCCGGATGGCGAAATTTTGCCGCAGTGACAGTGTTCCGCAGAAGCGTTGTTATTGTCATTGGTCCTACGCCTCCCGGTACCGGCGTTATTTTTGCCGCTCTTGGATACACGCTTTCAAAGTCAACGTCTCCGCACAGTTTTCCCTGTTCATCACGGTTCATTCCTACGTCGATTACAACGGCTCCGTCCTTTATCATATCGCCTGTAATAAGGCCGGCCAGCCCGACGGCTACGACAAGTATATCCGCTCTTCTACATACTTCGGAAAGCTCCCTCGTTTTTGAATGAGCGATTGTAACAGTTGCATTTTTATGAAGCAGAAGCATTGCCATAGGCTTTCCCACAATATTGCTCCGACCTACAATTACGCACTCCTTACCGACAGGATCGACACCGCTCTTTTCCAGAAGCGTCATCACTCCGGCTGGAGTACATGGAAGCATATGAAAATCCCCCATCATAATGTGTCCGACGTTTTCAGCTCCGAAAGCGTCAACATCCTTTTCTCCTGATATAGCGGCAAGCACGGCGGACTCGTCGATTCCGCTTCCTCCCTCGGATTTTTTTGGAAGAGGCAGTTGTACAAGAATTCCGTCGGTTTCGTCATCAGCGTTCAAGCTGTCGATAAGATTCATCAGCTCACTCTGGCTTGTTTCTTTTGGCAGACGGTAAACAGAAGAGCGTATTCCCGCCTCAATACATGCCTTTTCTTTGTTTCTTACATAAACCTGCGATGCAGGATTTTCTCCGACGATTATAACCGCAAGAGACGGCTTTCTCGTCATGGCGGCAACCTCTTGTGCTATTTCGGCGCGGCACTGAGCCGCAATTGCCTTTCCGTCGATTATTTTTTCATCTTTTTTTGCAGTGTCTGTCATTTTTATAACCATGCCTTTCTGTCAGGATAAATATACTAAAAATTAAGCGGAAAATTATTTTTCATATTTGATTTCGTTGATTCGCTTTGTTTTTGATTTAAATTCGCTTTAGTTTCTTGTTTTTGGTTTTTCCCTTTAATTTTTCATCTATTTATTCTTCTATAATTTTTTATCTTTAGTTTTTCACCTTTATTATCATAGTTCGTCTTTCATTTTACCTGTCAGTGTTTTTATTGGTCTAATCGGAGCTTTTAATTATCATTTTGTCTGTCAGTATTTTTACCGGTCTTATCAGAGTTTCTATTATTATTTTGTCTGCCAGTATTTTCATCGGTCTTATCAGAGTTTCTATTATTATTTTGTCTGCCAGTATTTTCATCGGTCTT
>CAJLCI010000009.1 GCA_905205065.1 uncultured Eubacteriales bacterium
GTCTTTACATACAACGACTTATTCACAAACATCTTTCCTCGCGAACGTCTTTACATACAACGACTTATTCACAAACATCTTTCCTCGCGAACGTCTTTACACACGACAATTTATTTACAAACAATGCACATTATTCACAAACGCCTTTACATGCAAACATTTTCATAGTCAAACGTCTTTATAAACTTAGATACTTTGCTTTTAGTTTTATCTCAGCTATATAAGTAAAAACCAAATAATTAAACCCCGAAAGGAGCCGCGGTCTATGAGTAGATTTTTCAGTAAAAGGTACTCATCACTTGTTCCGTATACGCCCGGAGAACAGCCCAAAGAACTACAATACATAAAACTAAATACAAACGAATCTCCATTTCCTCCGTCAAATACTGTGATACAGGCCGTAAAAACGGAGGCTGGAAAATTACAGCTGTACTCCGATCCGGATTCAACAGAGCTTGTAAACAAACTCGCAGAAACTTACAATGTTTCTCCGGAACAGGTAATAGTAAATAACGGTTCCGACGAAACTCTTAATTTCGCTTTTATGGCGTTTGCAGATGAAAAGCATCCTCTCACTTTTCCCGATATTACATATGGATTTTATCCGGTTTTTGCAGAATTAAATCATATTCCCTACAGCACAATTCCGCTTAACGGTAAGCTTGAAATAAATCCCGATGACTTTGTCGGAATCGGTAAAACAATCGTGATCGCCAATCCCAATGCCCCAACCGGTCTTTCTCTGACCATAAATGAAGTTGAAAAGATTACGAAGTCAAATCCAAACAATATTGTAATTATAGATGAAGCATATGTTGACTTCGGAGGAGAAAGCGCAATACCTCTTGTCGATAAATACGAAAATCTGCTCGTGGTACAAACCTTTTCAAAGTCACGTTCTCTCGCAGGAGCTCGTCTCGGATATGGAATTGGCTCAAAAAAGCTGATTGAAGATTTAAACACTATAAAATATTCTACAAATCCGTACAACGTTAACCGTATGACATCTGCGGCCGGCATTGCCGCCCTAAACGACTCGGTTTATTACCAAAACAACTGCGCTGAAATTGCAAAAGTACGGGAATTTACAATAGCTGAATTACGCAAACTTGACTTTCACGTAACAGATTCAAAAGCAAATTTTGTATTTGCAAAATCAAATGATATCAGCGGTATACATCTCTACACTGAGCTTAAAAAAAGGGGTATTCTTATTCGGCATTTTGATACTGAAAAAATTTGTGATTACAATAGAATTACCGTCGGCACAATGCAGCAGATGAAAATTCTGATAAAAGAAATAACAGAAATACTTAAGGAAGCCGAAAACAACTAACCAAATAAGAAATAAACACTTTCAGCAAGCATGTTCCGGGTCAGGTAATAATCCTTTAAAGTCAATAAAACATTTTAAGGAGCGTTATTAAGACTATATCTGACCGCTGCCAAAGCAATATAAACAGTGAAAAACATTCATCAGTTATTATTTAGATTAGAAAGGAAAAAACGTATGAGAAAATCAGAAATCAAACGCACTACAGGCGAAACGGATGTTTCTGTGATACTCGACCTCGACGGCACAGGAATCTCCCAGATCAATTCAGGATGCGGTTTTCTTGATCATATGCTTACGCTTTTCGCAAAACACGGCCATTTTGATCTTAAAATAATCTGCAAAGGCGACACGCATGTGGATTATCATCATACCGTAGAGGATATCGGAATTACTTTAGGTAAAGCGCTTGCCCAAGCTCTCGGCGAAAAGAAAGGTATCTGCAGATACGGTGATATAACGCTTCCGATGGATGAAGCATTAATACTCTCCGCAGTGGATATTTCCGGACGGGGTGAATGTTTCTACAGGCTTGATCCTCCGACAGAAAAAGTTGGAGATTTTGACACAGAGCTTTGCGAAGAATTTTTCTGCGCGTTTGCGAGAGATGCGGGAATAACGCTGCACATAACACAGCTTGCAGGGAAAAATTCACACCATATCATCGAAGGCGCATTTAAAGCCGTCGCGCGAAGCCTCGCAAATGCGGTCGCTATTAATCAAAATTACATTAATGAAATTCCATCAACAAAGGGCGTGATTTGATGATAGCAATTATTGATTACGGTGTCGGCAATCTTTTTTCGCTGTACTCGTCATTGAAATTTATCGGAGCTGAAGCAGACATAACTTCTTCTCCGGAAGAAATAAAAAAAGCTGATAAAATAATACTTCCCGGAGTTGGCGCTTTCGGAGATGCTGCGGACAAGCTTCATTTAAGCGGACTTGACAAAATTCTTCAGCGGGAAGCCGATTCCGGAAAAAATATTATGGGCATATGCCTTGGAATGCAGCTGTTATTCGAAAAAAGCTACGAATACGGTGAACACGACGGACTTGGACTGCTGCCCGGAAAAGTTGTTCCGATGGAGGGAAATATTCCCGAAAATCTGAAAATTCCGCATATTGGCTGGAACAAGCTTATATTTAAACAGAAAAATAAGCTTTTTAAATACATAAACGAAGGTGACTGCGTATATTTTGTTCACTCGTATTATGCCGCTGACTGTGACGAATATGTAATCGCTTCAGCAGAATATGGTCATGAGCTGACAGCTGCCGTAGCAAAGAATAATATAATGGGGTGTCAGTTTCATCCCGAAAAAAGCGGCGAAGTCGGGCTTAACATTCTTCGCGCTTTCTGTGATATTTAAAATTTTTACAGCTTGCATATACATTTTCATGCATCAGGAAAAACAGAACCAATATGAGGTATATAGGGTTATGATAATTTTACCGGCAATTGATTTATATGAGAAGAAAGTAGTCAGACTTTTCAAGGGCAGATACGACCAGATGACAGTATACAGTGAAAATCCACTTGAAACCGCGCGTGAATTTGAATCCTGCGGCGCGTCGTATGTCCACATCGTAGATCTTGAGGGAGCGAAGGACGGAACTACTCCGAATATTGAAATTGTAAAACAAATCGCCGGAGAAACAAATCTTAAGGTTGAAATCGGCGGAGGTATCCGCGATATGGAAACCGTAGAAAAGTATATTTCCGTCGGAGTCAACCGCATCATACTCGGTACAGCCGCTGTAACCAATGAAGCTTTTCTTTGCAGTGCCGTGTCGAAATACAGTAAAAAAATTGCAGTTGGAGCAGATATTCGCGACGGTTATATTGCGATTAAAGGATGGCTTGAAAAATCAAACTACTCCACCGAAAAATTTTTAGATTATATTCAGGAAAAAGGCATATCAACAGTCATATGCACAGATATTTCAAAGGACGGCGCAATGAGAGGCACTAACCTTGAATTATACCGTAAGCTTTCAGAAAAATACAGTCTCAATATTATTGCCTCAGGCGGCGTATCATCTGTGAGCGATATAGAACGGCTTCGCAGCATGAATATTTACGGTGCAATAATAGGCAAAGCGTATTATACCGGAGCTATTAACCTTAAAGAAGCTATCGAGGTGGCAAAATGATTACCAAAAGAATTATTCCCTGTCTTGATGTAAAAAACGGAAGAGTAGTAAAAGGTGTAAATTTTGAAGGGCTGAATGACGTTTCCTCTCCTGTAAGTCTTGCCCGTTATTACTCCGAAAACAAGGCAGATGAGCTTGTATTTTACGATATTACAGCATCCTTCGAAGAACGTCAGCTTTTTACAGAAATTCTTGAGGAAGTCGCAAAAACAATTTTTATTCCGCTGACTGTCGGAGGAGGGATTAAATCAATTTCAGACTTTGACCGCGTACTCAAATTCGGCGCAGATAAGGTGAGTGTAAATTCAGGGGCAATTGAAAATCCCGGGATCATAGAAGAGGCGGCAAAAAAGTACGGAAATCAATGTGTAGTATTATCAGCCGATGTAAAACGCGTTGGAGAAGAATTCCGAATATTTGCTAAAGGCGGAAGAGTTGACACTGGTATGGAAGCGATAGGATGGATAAAGAAATGCGTTGAACTTGGCGCCGGTGAAGTCGTTGTAAATTCTATAGACACCGACGGAGTAAAGAACGGATTTGATATTGAAATGCTCAAATCCGTATGCAATGCTGTAAATGTTCCGGTAATAGCTTCGGGAGGAGCCGGCTCTATAAGTGACTTTGTAAAATTATTCAAAGAAATTCCGAATATTGACGCAGGCCTTGCAGCCTCCGTTTTTCACTTCGGAGAAATTAAAATTCAGGAGCTGAAAAAAGAGCTTCATAATAACAACATTACTGTAAGGCTATAGCGATATTCTGTAATAACAGTTAAACAGTAAAACAAAAGATAAAGGATTTATAAATATGATAAATATTGACGAACTTAAGTTTGACAAAGACGGCTTGATTCCCGCCGTTGTTGTTGATTCAATAAGCAAAAAGGTACTTACCGTCGCTTACATGAACAAGGAAAGCCTTAAAATTTCTATGGAAAAAGGACTGACCTGCTTCTGGAGCCGTTCAAGACAAAAGCTGTGGCTTAAAGGCGAAACAAGCGGAAACTATCAGCATATCGTATCAATAACCGCCGACTGTGACAGGGACGCTCTTACGGTTACCGTAGAAAAAGACGGTCCTGCATGCCATACCGGAACAGATTCCTGTTTCACCCAACCGGTCTGGAAAAGCAATGAGCTGAACGAATTCAGCCTTGACAGTCTTTATCAGCTCCTTGAAGGAAGAAAAAATGACAAACCTGAGGGCTCATACACTACTTATCTCTTTGAAAAAGGTATAGATAAAATTCTTAAAAAGGTCGGCGAAGAATGTACAGAAGTAATAATCGCAGGTAAAGCTGACGATAAGAAAGAAACAATTTATGAAATTGCCGATCTTGCGTATCACGTTATGGTTTTAATGGTTCAAATGGGAATTAGCGTCGATGATATTCACCGCGAACTCGCATCCCGTCATATTATTGACCATAAGGTTAAGCAGGAAAAAATGACAAAATAAGTATCAAAACAAAAATTTCTCATAAAAACATTTGTCAAGACTGTTTTTCCATAGACTCACTCTTTTTTACCGCCATGATGTATTTTCCTTAAATGTGTATAATCAATCCGTCTAAAAATTCGCTTTATCCTCACTATTGAAAGCATAGTATTATGAGAATATAAAGTTTATTCATAGTGATAAAAGGAATTCATTTCACGAAAAAAAATACTTTATAACATTACAAAATGGGCAGCGTAAGAGAATATATAGATTAGTTACTATTATTCGCATATGTCGAGTACACAAAGATGATAAAAAGACTATTTATTGTCGATAACAGATATTAAAAAAAAATAAAAGATAAAAATTCAATCAACCATCGGTTTACACTCTCATATAAACCAACAGTCGGTTGTTTTTCAAAGCCGGTACATATATAATACAATTGTGAATTACGGCATAAAAGGAGCGGATATGGGTGAAAACAAAATTGGCCAATTTATTGCTAAATTACGCAAAGAAAAACAAATGACTCAAAGAGAATTAGCCGAGCAATTGCACATTACCGACAAAGCTGTTTCAAAGTGGGAAAGAGGTTTAAGCTGTCCCGATATTTCTCTTCTAACCTCTCTTGCGGGAATTCTTGGCGTAACAACGAGCGAACTGCTTAACGGGCAAAAAAATAAAATGAACTCTAATGATGTGGAGCAAACTGTGGATAACACTTTAAGTTATGCAGAGAACTCCGTTAAATATAAATTGGTATCCATTCAAAATATTCTGGCAATAATCTTTTCAATTTTATTATTATTAGCAATTATTGTATGCACTATTTGTGATATAACAGTAGCAGGTAAATTTACTTGGTCATTGTATCCTATCAGTTCAATAATTTTTGCATGGTTAATATTCATACCCATTATCAAATCAGGGAAGGGAGGACTCCTCGGTTCTCTGATAATGCTCAGCATTTTTATTATACCTTTTTTATTTGTGATGGACAAAATTATTGGCGGTACCTTTATAATTCCAATAGGTATTATAATATCAATTTTCTCAATTATTTATCTGTGGTGTGTCTGCTTGATTTTAACAAAAAATGAAATCGAAAAAACTTTTAGGCGCAGGATTTTCATTATTATTATCAATACCCTTGCACTTGGCAATTAATTCTGTTATATCCAAATTTTTTTTCAGCCAGTTTTTGATATTTGGGACATATTATCTTTTACAGTAATTATATTAACTGCTGCTGTTTTGTTTGCAATTAACCATGTGTTTAACAACAATCGCAATTGAGCAAGCCGACAGTAAAAGTAAAAAAATAACATTATATTAACAAGATGACAGCTATTATGTATTTAAAGTAGTGAAAACATTTTTTACATAGTACATTTCATTAAAGGTTTTATTAGAATTGGGACTGTTCCAAACGCTTTTCTTCGTTTGAAACAGTCCCGATTGACTTGTTTTTTCAAAAATTGTTTCCGCAGTTAACACATATCTCACACATAGACAATTATTTAGGAAAACAAGGAAAACACAATTATTTTTTAATAATTGCTTAAACACCCGTATTTCTGTGTACTAAATTATTTAAACGCGTATGAAAAAACTATATTATTTGCGACGCCTATAGATTGATGCAAAGACAATTCCAATTGCAAGAACACCTATTGATATTCCAAGATACACCCAAGACGAAAATGTGTTTGTTGTTTGTTCAGGCTGATCTGCCTTCTCCATATCACCCAGAATACTGTTTTCATCGGGATTCTGCATTTGACCGTTCATGTTTGCGGGAAATTGTGGAATACCGTCGCTGTCATCGGCGCTTACGTCATCGTCATTATCGCCGAAAGCTTCCGACGGTTCCTGCATCTTTCCGGACGAGGGCTCAAACGAAAACGGAGCTGTCATATCTTTATCGTCTTCGCTGTTTCCATTCGGAAGCTCAGGAACTTCTGCACTGCCAATTCCGCTTTGCGGTAGTTGAGTATCCCAATTTGGTATATTTGGTATATTTGTTTCCCCACCCATCTGGCTGTTCATCGAGCCCATGTCACTGATTTGAATATCTCCGGCATCGATTAATGTGCTGTTCTCCTGCGTATCAGAAGTCGAGCCGATTTGACCGTTAAGCTGCCCGCTTATACTTTCCGCGCGAAGCAGACAAAACTTTGTCAGTGTAGATACACCTGTTTCAAAATCCTCATAAGTACAGAACTTTGTCGGATCTTTTTCAACATAGGCAGAAATCATATTAAATGCACTGTCGATCATCTCTTCAAAATATCCGCTTTCAAAATACTCGGATATAAACTCAGCGAAATACTGATGATATAAATCTGTATATTCTTCGTTTTCAAAAATCCAGGCAATCATCGGTCTGTCTTCAGTGTTTCCACCTGAAACAGGAGAATCAATCGGATAGTTCACAAGGTTGGTCGCACCGCCAGCGGACTCAAAACCTCCGAAAGCAAGGTTATAATCCCATGGTATCATCTGCAGCTGACCATCCTTTTCGTACATATAGTAATTATGAATCATGGAACCGGTATAGCTGTCAAAATTTAAAACAAAGTTATGAACAACAAAATAGCGTATCACAGCCTCAATATCTACAGTATCTGCAAGATCTTCCCCAGCAGACAACCTTTTCAGTGATTCAATCAGCCGCGTTTTATCAACATCAGAAATATTTGTCTTAGCATTTTCGAATATATTGGAATAGCTTTCAAAATCGTCATCAATATATTTCAGCAATACATCGTCGCTTCCATTCATCATATCACCAACGGCATTGTCAGGCTTATCTGCGCTGATCATTTCGTTTTGATCGAAATCCCTTTCCACGCTGACATCCGGCGCGACAGTATCATCGTCGTTCGTCGATGGCATCATTCCGTCCTGAATAAAGTTGTTGTTTGAATCATTTCCGAAATCTGTATTATCGTCTCTACCGTGCGGTGTCATTCCTTCAGGCATCTGACCACTCTGAATATTTCCGCCGGGCATTATATTTTGATTATCAACGTCTGGAATTTGAACATTCTCATCGTTATTCGGAATATTTTCTGACATTTGATTATCAATATCTGAATCTTCCGTTATATCGTTCGGATTTTGAGGAAATGTCTGTGAATCAACGCTGCTTTCAAGGTTTTCACTGTTAAAATCATCCATAAAATCATCTATGTCGAAACCTTTTCCGTTTCCTCTTCCGCCTCCCATACTCTGACTGTCCGGCTTATAAAGCATACCGTAATCATTGCCGTAATTTCTCTGTAAAAAGGATTCTTCCACTCCTTCTACCGCAAGATAAAGTCCCCAGTCTTCGCCGTTTACAGTAATATATACATAACTGCACAGAGGAGAGGCTACTCCCATTTCTCTCATCATCTGATAGCAGATATAGTCCTTCATATAGGTGTTATCCTGAATAATGTTGTTCAAACATAATTTATCCAGTCCATAATAGGTATTTGTACTGTCATAATGGTCAAACTCTATTTTGAAACTATATCGGTCGTTTCCATATGATGCTACCTGCGTAAGTGAAGTATTCCCTTTTCCGCGAATAGCAACATTCTTGTATGCATCATTATCGATAACAACTGTACAATTATAATATTCCTCACTTTGACAATTGGCCGTAAATTCATCCCAATTATCCATAATGATATTAACAGTATGAACCTTGGAAGTATCAAACAGTTTACTTTCATACCCCATTACGGTGGACGCCCTTTGTACTCCGAGACGTTCGGCATTCATAAAGAGAATCGTCAGAACGAGCGTGACAGCAAGAACAACACAGCAAATTTTGTCAAAGTGCTTATGTGTTGACATACTGTACCCCCTTATCCCATGTACTCGCCGTTATAACTTACAAGTACGGCACTGTTAACCCCATTCATCTCAGACAAAGTATTGATAAAATCTGTATTATCATTCTTCATACGAATTTCAAGGTTTATTTCAATCATACCTTTTGCAGCAGTTTTACTCTTTACAACACATTTCTGTACATTCTCTGATAGATAATTAACCGCTTTATTTTCCGCCGCTGAATCTGCGCAGGAAAGAACTACAATATATGGGTTGCAATGAGATTTCTTGTTAACAAACACAAGCAGAATAACTCCAATTATGACACTTCCGATGACAGCAAGAGGAATCATCCCCGCAGCCAAGACGATTCCGACTGCAATCGACCAAAACAGAAAAGCAATGTCAAGCGGCTCTTTAATAGCGGTACGGAAACGGACAATCGAAAGCGCTCCAACCATACCGAGTGAAAGCACCACGTTAGATGTTACAGCCAATATAACAACGGTTGTAATCATTGTAAGCGCTACAAGCGTCGTTCCAAAGCTGGAAGAATACATTACACCCATATAAGTCTTTTTGTAAACAAGAAAAATAAACATACCGATACCAAAAGCCAGTACCAGTGCGATAGCCATATCAAGAATACTTACACTTGAAATATTTTCCAAAAAACTTGATTTGAAGATATCATTAAAGGTCATAATACTTACTCCTTATAAATTATTTTTAGTCAGCCGTATATTCGACATACAGCATATTTAGAAAATGCGCCCGATCTGCAGTTAGAAAGCTGTACAGCATCGCGAATAATATCAGGCAGAAATTCATCCCATTTAACTTCAAGAATGATAGCTGTATCTCCAGCAGGAACGGTAATGCAATTCGGATTCAGAAAATCTGTACACTGCAATCCAGTACGGATATTATAGTCAAGCGTTACCCGAACATTTCCGGGCGCAAAAACAAACGGTTCTCTTGTATAATCAACAATAGTTTTCGGCCTTAAACCCTGACTCATTATTTTACTGTAAAGCTCCTGAATTAAAGGCTCATTACTATCCATCATCCAATTATAGCGGCCGCATACAATCGACTGAGCCTGTTCCGACAATAGTGGAACACTTTCTTTTGAGCACAATCCGTCGATTTTGCTTTTCTTTTCCAAACGTATAACTGATGTATCGCCATTGTAATAACGAATACGAAATTTTTCCCGTCTATTGACACCGTCAATCTTTTCTCTCAGTGCCTTATCCGAAGCATTATCGAAGTATAAACTGCGAATCAGATATTTCCCGCCTATTGCATGAACGTCCCGCTTAGCAACGGCGGAAAGTCTTTGACGTAAAGCAAGCATATCTCCGCGGCTTATCTCATGCTTCCATTCATGGCGGTATTTCATACTCTCACTCCTTCCTTATTCTACTCGAATAAAAAACCTCCTGTACTATGATATTATCATTGTACAGGAGGAAGATTGAAGTTTTATTGAAAATGTAAAATCAATTTAAAATTCCGCTTTACAAAGAGGGAATTTGAATTTTAAATTCTACAAAACCATTATTACAAAAAACTTCAATATGACCTTTATGAGACGTCACAACGGCCTTTGCTATTGCGAGACCAAGACCATAATGTTTATCTTCATCGTTTCGGGCAGTATCCACACGATAAAAACGATCAAATATCTTTTCAAGCTGTTCTTCCGGAATTTTATCACCTTTATTTACAACAGAAAGCAATGCATACCCATGCTCTCTGCTCAGACTCAAATAAACCGCATTTCCCCCTTTACTATGACGAATTGCATTGTCAAGTAAGATAGATACGAGTTGTTTTAACTGAACGCTGTTGCCTTCAACCACTATTCCGCTTGTAACATTACTGCTCAATACAAGTCCCTTTTCGAATGCAACACTTTCAAACGGCAATATCTCGCCGTCCACTAAATGACTGAAATCAACATGCTCCATATGAGGTACAATATTTTCCGTACGAGCAAGTTCAAGAAGCTGTCCCACCAACAATCCCATTCGCTCGTTCTCATACTGAATATTAGCAAGCCATTGATTGTCACCAATTTCTCTCGACAAAAGCTCCGCATTGGCGCTTACAACCGATACAGGAGTTTTAAGTTCATGCCCCGCATCCGAAATAAACTGTTTCTGCTTTTTGTAACTTACTTCAAGCGGCCTCACAATTTTTCTTGCGATAAATACTGAAAAGACAAAAAAAACAATCATTGCAATAACGCCGAAAATCAGTGTATAGCGCAACAGAGTGGCAGCGCTTTCATTTATTACGGTGTTGTCCATAAAGGTAACAAGTAAATACCCACCCTTGTCCGCTTTGTAAAATACAAGATTGTTTTCTGTTCCGACTTCATTGTCGGAATTAATAATTTTTTGAGCTAATCTCTCCAAATCGTCATCCGAATATACTGTCGGTGGTTCATTTTTTGTTTCAAGAATCTTTCCGTCATAAGATAGCGCTACCGTGTAAAATGTAGATAACCGGAACATCGGAGATTCAGCAAAGCCCTGTTCAAATCCGGGATTATTCCCGTTTGGCGCTGGAATATCTGTCGGTATATTGTTTGTTGATTTTGTGAGAACATACATTCCAGAATGCGCCTTCAGCATCTGCACATTCTGCTTTGACATTTCAAAATAACTGGAAATATAAATTATACCGAGTGTTCCAACCCACAAAAGCACAAGAATCGACATAATGGCTGTAACGATTTTTCGTCTTGATTTCTTAAACACCGCTGCACCTCAGCTCATAACCGATTCCTCTGACAGCCTTTATCTCGGTCTCCGCCCCAATAAATGTCAGCTTTTTGCGTGTAAATGACATGTATACCTCAACATTATTATACTCTGCTTCGCTCTCATACCCCCAAATTTTAACAGCAAGCTGCTCGCGTGTAAGAATCTGCCCGCGGTTTGCTATAAGATATTCGAGAATACGGTACTCCTTTTCGCTGAGTCTTACACTCTGTTCATTCTCTGTACATGATAATGTAAGCGTATTTGTATCAAGCATAATATCTCCGTAAGTCAAAGTATCGTCAGTCATGCCAAACTTACGCCGGCCAAGCGCTCTAAGTCTTGCAAGCAATTCCCGTGTCATAAAAGGCTTGGTTAAATAATCGTCCGCGCCGCTGTCAAGCCCAGTGACTTTATCGTCAAGTTCTGCCTTAGCTGTAAGCATTAAAATCGGTGTTGTAATTCCCCGGTTACGAGCTTTCTTTGCAATTTCATATCCGTTCAATTCTGGAAGCATAACGTCCAAAATTATAATATCATAAATATTGCTCTCAACAGCGGCAAGACCGTCAATACCATTTAGATAATGGTCAACTTCATACTTTTCAAGCCGCAGGATTTCGCAAAGCGCCTGTGCCATCCGTTTCTCATCTTCAACAAGCAAAATTCGCATAAGACCTTCCCCGATTATGCACTATTCTATTATATTTTCTCTGACCGCTTCAATCAAAAACTTCATTTTACTAAAATCTTTGAAACCGTTAGTTTCAGCACCGGAACTAACATCGACTGCATAGGGCCTGAAGCTGCGAACTGCATCTTTTATGTTAATTGAATTCAGTCCTCCGGCGAGAAAATACGGACGTTTTATTTTTGAAAGAAAGCTCCAGTCAAATGACTTTCCAGTACCTCCGTTCCCGTTGTCAAGAAGAATATAATCCGCACACAACCGCTCAGCCTCTGCAGCATCGCGTTCTCCGCTTACTGAAAAAGCCTTTATAATCGGAATACGGCAGCAAGAACGCAAAGCTTCAATATAATTGTTATTTTCTGTCCCATGTAACTGAGCATAGTCAATAACTCCGTTGTCATACAATCTGCAGATAAGTTCCGGTGACTCGTTTACAAAAACCCCTACAGATTTTATTCTCATATCCAACGCATTTTTTAATTCCTGTGCTTTTTCCGCATTTACATATTTTTTGCTTTGGGAGAAAAAAACAAATCCTATAAAATCGGGCATAAGCATATTTGCATATTCAATATCACACTCTCTTGAAAGCCCACATATTTTTATTTTTGTCATCTGGCCGACCGTACCTTTCGCACACACTTTAAGAATCTATTTCAAAGATTATATCCTGACTTTAAATGTATTCCTTTAAAAAATTTTTTCTATACGATATTTTATCTACGTCCTGAAAGTGAGTCAAGCACAGCTCTTTTATTGTCGGCACGCATCAATGCTTCACCTATCAAAACCGCATCCACGTCGCTTTCTGTCAGTTTTATTATATCCGAGCGATTCCTAATCCCACTCTCCGCAACAAAAATAATATCATTGGGAACAAGGCGCCGAAGTCTAAGACAGTTGTCAAAATCTACTGTAAAGGTTTTAAGATTCCTGTTATTTACACCTATAATACGCGCCCCGGCACGAAGCGCCGAGTATATTTCATCCTCGTCGTGAGCCTCCACCAACGCTGATATACCAAGTGCGTCACAAATCCCGATATATTCTTTTAAAGTTTTATAGTCCAGCAGTGAACATATAAGCAAAACAGCGGACGCACCAAGAAGCTTTGCCTGATATATCATATATTCGTCAACTGTAAAATCCTTTCGGAGACACGGAACAGAAACCGTTTCAGCGATTTCCGAAAGGAATCTGTCCTGACCTAAAAACCACCTGGGCTCAGTAAGGACAGATATACATGAAGCCCCGGAAGCCTCATAATCCTTTGCAATTTGCAGGTAATTAAACTCAGAAGATATCAGTCCTTTTGACGGAGATGCCTTTTTACATTCGCAGATAAAGGACATTTCGCTTGAGGAAAGCGCCCTTTCAAAAGGAAAACCACTACTATTTCCCATCATAAGAGCGCGCTGCTTAATTTCAGAAAGCGGGAGTGATTTTTTTTCAATCGCAATTCTTTCTGCGGTATATGCTGCAATCTCATCAAGAATTGTACTCATATTATTTATTATTAACCGTCTTTTTCTGTTAAGACTTCCTTTCTATAAAATCAGTATAAACCTTAATAACATTAAATTTCTTAACCGCTTTATCCTTCGTCAGCTTTTAAAATGCGCGGCTAAGAATATACACACCGGATACTAAAAAATCAGTTATGCAGGCGAAATAAGTTACGGCTTATTTTTAAGCGTCATGGTCCTCCAGCCGTGCAATGTTTAGCAACATTCCTTCAGCTGTAATTAATTAAAAGTATAATGTCACCAAGCATCCATAAATAAGTTCGGTATTTCCGTTTTAGTTGGACTCTGCGATAAAAGCGTCAAGTGTTTTAAGAGCCGCACCGGAATCAATCTGAACAGCTGCAAGCTCAGTACCTTCTTTAATAGACTTCGCTTTGCCGGAAATATAAAGCGCAGCTCCGGCATTGATGAGTACGGAATCTCTTTTTGCTCCTTTTGTTCCGCAAAGTATATTTCTTGTAATATCGGCATTTTCAGCCGGAGTACCGCCTGTCAGTTCTGATTTTTCACATCTATTAAATCCAAAATCTTCGGGAGTAAGGATATAGCTATAATAATTGCCGCTGTTCAGCTCGCATACGGTTGTAGGCGCACTCATTGAAATTTCATCAAGTTTATCTTGGCCATAAACAACCATTCCGCGTTTTACTCCCAAGCTGTTAAGCACTCTTGCCAACGGCTCAACAAGCGATTCATCATACACACCGAGAAGCTGCATTTCAGGAGAGGCAGGATTCGTCAGAGGACCGAGAATATTGAATACTGTACGAATACCAAGTTCTTTACGTATAGCTCCAACATATTTCATCGACGTGTGATACTTCTGTGCAAAGAAGAAACATATCCCTACTTCGTCAAGCAGGGAAACACACGTTTTTGGCTCCTGGTTTATATTAACCCCCAAAGCCTCAAAACAATCCGCAGTACCGCATTTTGACGAAGCAGCCCTGTTTCCATGCTTTGCAACCTTGACACCTGCGGAAGCTGTTACTAAAGCTGCCGTTGTCGATATATTAAAGCTTTGAGCTCCGTCTCCTCCGGTACCTACAATTTCGAGTACAGAAAAATCATGCTCAACTTTTTCTGCGTGCTCTCTCATTGCCGCTGCACAGCCGGAAATTTCGTCTATAGTTTCCGCCTTTGTACTTTTTGTAGACAAGGCCGCAAGAAACGCCGCATTTTGAATTGCCGACGTCTCTCCGTCCATTATTTCATTCATTACCGAATATGCTTCTTCATAAGAAAGATCCTGTTTATCAACAATTTTTTCTATAGCTTCTTTAATCATTTTGTTACCATACCTTTCTATATATTTAAAATTAAACAAACTATAAATATACCTAAATACAGTCCGGCCCATAGATTTATATTTTCTTTGAAATTCTTACAAAATTACTTAGAATTTTTGTTCCTTCAGGCGTCAAAATAGATTCAGGATGAAACTGCAGTCCGTAAATGTCATATTTAATATGCCGTACAGCCATTATTTCTCCATCTTCAGTTTCGGCAACCGATTTCAGACACGCCGGAAGCGATTCCCTAACTACGGCAAGGGAATGATACCTTGCAACAGAGATCTCATGCGGACAGCCCGAAAAGACCGGACAGGTAGTATCCAAAACAGCCAGTGACGCTTTTCCGTGCATAAGTTTTTTCGCATAAGATACTGTTGCGCCAAATGAGGCACAAATCGCCTGATGTCCAAGACACACTCCAAGAATCGGAATCCGTCCTCCAAGCTTTTTAACAGTATCAACACAAATACCGGCGTCCTCAGGCCGTCCGGGACCCGGAGAAATAATAACCGCTTCAGGGGTCATTTCTCCGAGCTGTTCAGGAGTAAACTCGTCATTCCGTACTACCTTTATCTCAGGCTCAATCGATCCGATGAGCTGATACAAATTGTAAGAAAAACTGTCGTAATTGTCTATCAATATAATCATAACAGTAAAAATACCTTTCCCGCATTCGCCTTCAGCAAATACGAAAACTCACATACAAATATTAATCTTAGAAATTTTTTTAAATATTTTCTTCCTGCGCGGTTTTAATCGCCTTAACAACCGCTGCCGCTTTATTGATACACTCCGTATACTCGTTCTCCAGTACTGAGTCGTAAACAATTCCGGCTCCGCTTCTGACAAAAACTTTTCCGTTTTTCTTGTACACAATCCGAATTGCAATACAGGTATCCAGGTTTCCGGTAAAATCAAGATAGCCGATAGCTCCGCCGTATATTCCGCGCTTATTGTTTTCCAAATCATTTATAAGCTGGCATGCTCTGATTTTAGGAGCGCCGGAAAGAGTCCCGGCAGGAAGCACTGCGTCAACTGCATCAATTGCCGTACGATTATCGGCTATTTCTCCCCTTACTGTAGATCCGATGTGCATTACATGTGAAAACCGCTCTATACAATGATATTTTTCAACGCTTACACTTCCAAAACGGCTGATCTTCCCAAGATCATTTCTTCCGAGGTCAACAAGCATATTGTGTTCCGCAAGTTCCTTTTCATCGGAAAGCAGTGATTTTTCAAGGTACAAATCCTCCTCCAGCGTTTTTCCTCTCGGCCTCGTCCCTGCAAGAGGAAACGTATGAAGAATACCATCTTCAAGCCTGACAAGCGTTTCAGGAGACGCCCCTGCGACCTCCATATCAGAGCTGGAAAAGTAAAACATATACGGAGACGGATTTAGCGTACGCAAAATACGGTACGCTCCAAGCAATGAGCCTTCAAAATCTGCTTCCAGCCTGTTTGACAAAACAATCTGAAAAATATCTCCTTCTTTAATATGATGCTTTGCCTTGTTCACCATTTCACAATATTCTTCACGCGTAAAAAGCGGTGTAAAATCCGACTTCATTATTCCCGGAATATATTCTTTTGGAGCTCCGTGCATTATAAGAGACGCCATGTTTTCAAGCTCCATTAATGCACGGTTATATTCTGCAGAATAATTATCAAGCGATATATTTACAATTAAAATTATTTTCTGCCTGAAATTATCAAATGCAATAACCTTATCAAAAAGCATCAAATCAGCATCTTTAAAACCTTCTGTGTCCTCAGCGTCCAATCTCAGAGACGGCTCGGAATATTTCAGGTAATCATATGAAAAATATCCAACAAGTCCCCCGGTAAACGAAGGAAGTCCTTTGATTTTTGGACTTTTATACTCGCTGAGAACCTGCATAATATATTTACCGGGGCTATCAGTGTCAAAACTGAGAGATCCAATTTTCATATGTCCGTCCAAACATGTAATCTCAAGCTTAGGATCATAGCCTAAAAACGTATATCTGCCCCACTGTTCATTTCCGGCGACAGATTCAAGCATATAGCAATGTCCCGAAACATTCTGTAAAATACGTAATACCTCAATAGGAGTCTTAATATCGGACAGAATTTCCATACTTACTGGCACAGTCTTATATTTTCCGCTGAGAGCGTATTCTTTTATTTGGTTTAAATCCGGCGTAATCATTTTGTTTCCTCTCTTTCCGCCAGAAAACAAAAAAGTCCCTGACAGAATTTTAAAATCTGTCAAGGACGAATAAATTCTTATCCGCGGTGCCACCTTGATTTTATGGCAAAAACCATACTCTCAACAGGATACAATAATATCCCTGACAACTAACGTGTGCCATACGTTGCAGATACTCGAAGCAAGAGCTTCTTTGACTACACCCTCTGCGGTCCATTTGACGACTTGTTTTTCACCTGATTCTCAGCATCACAGGCTCTCTGTGGAAGCATCATCATCTTTATCTCCGCTTCAACGGTTTAATTAAATATATTTTTATTTTACTACCATTAGTTTTGTTTGTCAATAGCTTTTTTTATTTTTTCAAAAAATTTTGTTTTCGGTTTTTATAAATAAAAACATTTTTAGGGACTATCACTTTTGCTATAAAAATTTCGTATGAAGAGAAGCTTCCATTATATTGAAGTTTGTCTATTATAAATTAAAAAATCGCTTGTCATTTCTTTTATAAATAACACCGAATTTCCGGACAGACAATTTATGCTTTGTAAATTTAAAGATTTATTTCTTATTTGACAATTTATAGCTGTTATCTATTAACTCAAATATGTCATTTATACCAACAGAGCCGTCAAGCTTTATAGTTATCCAATGCTTTTTATTCATGTGATAACCTGCAAAATATTTCTTATTATCAATCATCCTTTCTACTTTTTCCGGCTCTAATAATAAATCAATAATCTCAATATCTCCCTTTTCTGAAATTCCTATTTTGGATTTATCAACTACAAGCAGTGCTCCATACCATTTGTTATTATTTTTGTTTCTCCAAATTGCGTTGCGGGGAAATTTATCCCACAAATATTCTAAATCATCATTATATTTTTGTTTTATGTATTCGATAATTAAGTTAGCATATTGACTTTTAAATATATATTTGGAACAACAGGTAATTTTAATTTTTTCAATAATGTTATCATATTCTTCTCTTATCCTGCCTATGAATTTTCCTTTGCTACCGGCAATATAGTATAGCGTCAATTTTTCATTCTCAGAAAGATCTACAACATCAGAGCGGACAATATTATTCTTATCTATCTTTATAATTAAAGAAAATTGATTATCCATTATTTTAGTTTCATATATGTAATAATCATTTTCCTTAACAAATCCTAATTGCTGTAATTTTTTAAAATCTATTTTTAAATTTTTGAATATAATTTTATCTTCCATGCTAACTTTATTCCCTCTGAAAAACTATCTGCTTTATATTATATAAAAATCCAACTGCCATATATTTTTTATTTCCTATTTTAATTTCTTTTTCTTTTACTACTTTTCCACCCATCCTCGTATAAAATTTTTTGGCACATTTATTATCTTTTAAACACCATAATATCATTTTAAATTTGTTCATATTTTTAAATTCATTCGCAACATACTGAAATAATTTTGTACCTATGCCATTATATTTAAGACCGGACTTTACGTATATAGCTAATAATTCACAATCTATATCCGGAATATCATTCGTAAAATTATTATTATCTATATATTTGCAAAATCCTACTATCTGATTATTTAGCTCGGCTACTATAAATCCATTTTCTTTGTAATCTCTTTTTATTTTCTCTATTCTTTCCTCAACCTTCATTGAATTTAAAAATTCTTCATCTATAATTCCTTTATATGCCGTTTTCCATCCGTCTATTTGAATTTCAACTACGTTTGATACGTCTTTTTCTTCAATATTTCTGATTATTACATTATCCATAATTCACCTATTTAATTAACACTTGTTTAATTATATCAAAGCAAATGAAATTATACAAGATTTTAATAATATTTCTTTTTTAATTATACTTAAAAAATATACCACAAAATTGTTTTGTTCTGAAAAATTCGGTTTTGTTTTTTTATTTTATTCATAAATAATTATATCAATTAAATATTCAACTTCAATTTCTATATTATCTTAAATTCAAACATAAAAATATTCTCATTTCCAAAAGAGAAAAAGAGTCTATAAACTTTACAGTTTTTAAGCTGCCATAAATTGTCTGATGACTGAAAGAAATATCACTTCGCACATAATCACCGAAATCCGAACAAAGAAAAGCCCCGAAACGCAATCTGCGTTGTCGGGGCCTGCATGGAGCGGATAACGGGAATCGAACCCGCCTTATCAGCTTGGGAAGCTGAAGTTTTACCACTAAACTATATCCGCACAATGCCGCAGCCTATTAAAGCCGCGGTAAAAATTAAAAATTTATCTTACTCCGTAAAGCAAATCACCATATGTCGGAAAGGGCCAGTACTGCTGGGCAGTATATCTTTCACATTCATCAGCGGCAGAACGAAGTTTTTCCATATCTTTAAGAATTTTATTTTTATAATAATTTGCCTCTTCGAGATTGTCCTCAATACTTACGGCGCTGTCCAAGCCCTGTTCAAGAATACAGGTATTTTTACTCAGTTCCGACAACAATTTAGAAAGCATATTTACTGTCTCTATCTCGTACGTACAATCCGCTTCCTTCGAAGCCATCTGTTTGGTAACTACAGTGTCCGAAAGATCCTTTGTAAATGCGCTTACCGATGGAAGAATTTCTTTTCTGACCATATCTATCATGGTTCTTCCTTCTATATTGAGAATTTTGCAATAGTTCTCAAGCATAATATCATATCTGGATCTCAGTTCAGTTTCAGTAAACACTTTATGCTTTTCAAAAAGATCTATGTTCTTCTTATCAAGAAAATGAGGAACACAGTCTGGCGTTGCAGGCAGATTGAGAAGCCCTCTCTTTTTTGCTTCATCAAGCCATGTGCTGTCATAACCGTTTCCATTGAATATTATATGTTTATGATCATTAAACGTTCTTTTTATCAGATTGTGTATGGCCTCATTCAAATCCTCAGCATTTTCAAGCTCATCGGCATAATGACACAGCGATTCTGCAACAGCCGTATTTATTACAACATTTGTCATGGATATTGAACTTGCGGAACCGAGCATTCTGAACTCAAATTTGTTTCCGGTAAATGCAAACGGAGACGTACGGTTACGATCTGTAGCATCTTTAGGAAATTTGGGAAGAATATGAACACCGAGCCGCATCTGCGTTTTTTCCGCCGCGAGATACGGAACATCCGACGCAATTGATTCAAGAATCGCCGTCAGTTCATCCCCTAAAAATATAGATACTACCGCTGGAGGTGCTTCATTTGCGCCAAGACGATGGTCATTTCCTGCGCTTGCCACAGAAATTCTGAGCAAATCCTGATAATCATCAACAGCTTTGATAACTGCGCACAAAAACAGTAGAAACTGTGCGTTCTCATGAGGTGTTTCTCCGGGTGAAAGGAGATTTACCCCTGTATTGGTAGAAATAGACCAGTTATTATGTTTTCCAGAGCCGTTGACACCTTCAAAGGGCTTTTCATGCAAAAGACATACAAGACCATGCTTTTTTGCAATCTGCTTCATCATTTCCATCGTCAGCTGATTATGGTCCGTCGCAATATTTGTTGAACAGAAAATCGGCGCAAGCTCATGCTGCGCAGGTGCAACCTCATTATGCTCGGTTTTTGCAAGAATACCAAGCTTCCACAGCTCTTCATCCAGCTCTTCCATAAAAGCGGCAACGCGCGGTTTTATAGCTCCGAAATAATGATCGTCAAGCTCTTGTCCCTTCGGGGGTTTCGCTCCGAAAAGAGTCCGTCCGGTGTAAATTAAATCCTTACGCTTATTATAAAGCTCTCTGTCAACAAGAAAATATTCCTGTTCCGGTCCTACAGATGTGTTTATATGAGTAACATCCGTCGTACCAAAAAGACGGATCACTCTCAGCGCCTGACGATTAATAGCCTCCATTGAGCGCAGCAGGGGAGTTTTCTGATCAAGTGCTTCTCCTCCATACGAACAAAATGCAGTAGGTATATAAAGCGTCTTTCCCTTGATAAAAGCAAATGCAGTAGGATCCCATGCAGTATAACCCCGTGCTTCAAAAGTAGCCCGCAGTCCTCCGGACGGAAAGCTCGATGCATCAGGCTCCCCCTTGACAAGCTCTTTTCCTGAAAATTCCATAATGACCTTTCCGTCATCTGTCGGAGAAATAAAGCTGTCATGCTTTTCGGCAGTTATTCCTGTCATCGGCTGAAACCAATGGGTATAGTGAGTTGCGCCATGTTCAACCGCCCAATCCTTCATAGCATTTGCGACAACATGGGCTAAATTAATGTCAAGGTGCTTTCCCTCATCCATTGTTCTTTTCAAAGAGGCATACGTCTCCTTCGGAAGACGCGATTTCATAGTTATTGTGTTGAATACAAGAGAACCAAAGGTTTCAGGTATACTTTTCATATGGGCGTTTCCTTTCACGGGGACAGAGAGAGTACCGCTTTTACAAATTTAATAATCAAAAAATCAAGCAGCAGACATCAAAATCCTACGCTTTCTTTTTATTATAGCGCGGCTTGTCGGGTTTGTCAATCGTTTTTTATCATAAAACTTTGGAATCAAGAATATACATTTAAATTTCCTCCGAATTTTCTTGGAAATATAGAAAAACCAGAAAAAATATGGTACAATAAAATATAAGGCATATAAAGCTTCGGATTTACAACCGACAGGTCTTGTACAGACAGCCGATTGATTATTTTTGGCAGCACCTCAAATATTGCAGATTAACTGAAATTATGACAGAAAGAATTTGTAAATTCAAAAGCATTAAGCTAACAGAAACGCTCTATTAAGAGCGTTTCTGCGGCGGAGCATCCGCATTTGAAAATAATCAAAGCAGTCTTCTCCGTTTCAGAAGCAAACCTTTTGTCCGTGGGTACTCAGCACGGCAAAAATTAAAATATATATCAATAGCTTTTGCAGACGTGACGTTCTGCCTTTATTTATATAAAAAGGAATGATCATAAGTAATGACGCTAATTATTGCTGAAAAACCAAGTCTTGCACGCAACATTGTTGCCGGAATAGGAAAAATGAATAAACATATCGGCTATTTTGAAGGCTGCGGTTATATTGTCACATGGGCATTTGGTCATCTTTTTTCTCTTTATGATATAGAAGATTACATCTCGGATAAATCGAAAAAGGAAAATGATCTCAAAATACGCTGGACACTTGATAATCTGCCGTGTTTTCCGAAAGAATTTTGTTTTAAGCTTAAATGTGATGAAAACGGAAAACCGGATGAAGGTGTAAAAAAGCAATTTGAAATAATCAAAACTCTGTGCATGCGTACTGACGTAGACTGCATTGTAAACGCAGGAGATTCTGACAGAGAAGGTGAAATTATTGTCCGTCTATGCATAAGCCATGCATTGGAAAATAAAATTGAAAACAAAAAATTAGTGCGTCTTTGGCTTCCCGATCAGACCGAAGAAACTATAAAAACAGCACTTTGCGAAATGAAAGATGAAAGTGAATACAGCCGTCTTGCCGACGAGGGTTTTGCAAGAACATATATAGACTGGCTTTACGGGGTTAATCTGACCAGATATGCAACGTTAAAGACCGGCACACTGCTCCGCGTCGGAAGAGTAATTGTACCGATTGTAAAAGCGATATATGACCGTGATATGGAAATACGCAATTTTGTTCCGGATATATATTACGTCGCTGCAAGCAAAGAAGAAACTAACGGGGCATTAGTTGAGCTTATAAGCAAAACAAAATTTGATAAAAATCAGCTGGATAAAGTCCGGGAGCTATGCGATAAATACAATGCTTCGGAAGCCATAGTTACTTCCTGCAAAACAAAAAAGGATACGGTATCACCCGGCAAGCTGTATTCACTTTCAAAGCTTCAGAACGTTCTTGGAAAAAGATATAAAATGTCTATGGAGCAAAGTCTGAAAATCGTACAGAAGCTTTATGAGGAGGGATATGTTACATATCCGAGAACAAATTCGGAATATCTTGCCGAAGCCGAAAAGGACAGAATTAAACAAATTCTCACCGGAGTAGAAAAACTTGGATACCCGGTTGAGTTCAAAAATAAAAAGACCATCTTCGACGATACAAAAATTGAATCTCATTCTGCCCTGACTCCTACCGCTAAAATTCCGAAATCATCATCTCTCTCCGCAGACGAACTAAAAGTATATCAAACGATTTTTCGCCGTTTTGCGGCTGTATTCTGCTCAAAGCCATGTATTGTAGAAAGATCAGAAATTAAAATCGAAGTCGGAAAACATGAGGTTTTCTCTCTCAAAGGAACTGTAATTATCGAACCGGGATGGACAAAATACGATAACCATTCAATGAAAGACAAAATTCTTCCACCTCTCAAAAAAGGAGACAGCGTAAACATTAAATTTGAACCCCGGGAAAAAGAGACCAGTCCTCCTAAACACTATACGATAGAAACGCTGAATAATTATCTCAAAAATCCGTTTCGGGAAGATAAAGCCGCCGCAAAAAGCACAGATCAGGCAAGCGGTGATCCGGGAACAGACAGCACACCGGAAGACGACTCGGAGGATTACCGTGCAATTTTTGAAGGACTTGAGCTCGGAACCGAAGCCACACGAACAGGAATTATCAATAATGCCCGTAAATCGAAATATATACAGCTGAAAAAAGACGTCTACACAATACTTCCCGACGGCGAATTTCTAATAGATTCTCTGAAAAGTATGCAAATTTCAATGGATAAATACAAAACAAGCACCCTCGGTCAGGCTCTTAAAAAAGTATATAGAGGCGATATATCAGTAGATGAATGTGTGCTTCTTGCAGAAAAAGAAATCTCAGAAATATTCGCCCGCCCCGAAGACTTGCCTCCCGAACTTGACTGCAACAGCGGTTTTTATGGAGACACTGTCGGCAAATGTCCTCTTTGCGGCCGCGATGTTGTAAGAGGAAAATACAGTTACGGCTGTAAAGGATACAAAGATGGCTGCGGCTTCAAAGTAGGCATAAATATTTGCGGAAGAGTAATATCCGTTTCAAATATTAAGCTGTTGCTTGAAACAGGACATACAGCAAAAATTCAGGGATTTATATCTAAAAAAAGCGGCAAAAGTTTTGACGCTTCGCTCAAACTTGACAATGGAAAAGCTGTTTTTGATTTTTCCGGGCCAAACAGCGTTTTGAACCAAAGCGCCGTATTAAAGTCCGACAGTTATTTCTCAGACGGTACTCCTATGTGTTCGTCACGATATGCGCAGAATGATAGCGCGGAATGAAATATCAGAAATCGACAGCAATTAACTTCTTAAGTAAATTAACAGCTTTCAAAAATGATTCATCATAAATATGCGATAATATGTAGTCATTGCCTTATAAGTCAATTTTTTAAATATCTGTGTAACGATAAAAAACAGTCTCTTTAATTAAGAGACTGTTTTTAATATAAGCTTACCCGGAAATACAAAGCATTTATAGCTCTCTCTCAATAAGTCTTCGAAAAAAGCTTTTTACCCGCGGCTCATAATATATCTGCAAGCAGATACAGCCGCAGCTGCTCCGTCTGAAATGGCAGTTGCAATTTGTCTTACAGATTTAGTACGGCAATCACCGGCAACGAATAATCCATTGCCAAGAGAACAATCTTCACCAGCCTCTATATATCCGTATTTATCAAGCGGAGCAACATCAGAAAAGATTTCATTCTCCGGCTTCAGTCCGATTGCAACAAAAACTCCGTCAAGAGGCAGATTATATGTATCGGTATCAATTCCCGTAACACTGTCAAGCATTGACTTTTCACCGTTAGGAGCAAGATGAACTGCGCGGAGCTCTCCGTCCTCTTCTATCAGCCTGTCTGCAATCGTTCCGGTAATAAGCTCAACATTAGAGGCATTTCTCAATATGCTTACAAGACTCTGTTCTCCTGTAAAGTAATCAAGATTCTGAATAACATAAACATGACTGCACAGTTCAGACAGCATAACCGCTTCCTGAAGAGCAGAATTTCCTCCTCCGATTACAGCGACAGTAAGTCCGCGGTAAAAAGCTCCGTCACATACGGCACAGTAGGATACCCCGGAGCCTTCAAGTTCCTCTTCCCCTTCAAGGCCAAGAGTCCGGTGATGAACTCCGGCGGCAATTATAACCGTGCTTGAATGATAAAATTCTCCTCCGGGCAGTATAATTTTCCAGCTTCCGTCAATTTCACGCAGCAAGCCTGTCACTTCAGCTTCAATAATTTCCGCCCCCTGCGATTTGACCTGTTCCGTAAGACGCTCTGCAAAATCAAGCCCGCTCATCTGCGCCGTTCCCGGATAATTCTCTATTTTCGGAGAATGCGTTACCTGTCCGCCGACAACATCTTTTTCAAATACCACAACCGTCTTTTCAGCGCGTCGGCAATAAAGCGCCGATGTAAGACCGGCCGGTCCCGCGCCGATTACAGCTACATCATAGAATCTGTTGTCCATTTCTATTTATGTCCTTTTCCTATTTATTTGCAGTTTATTCATACCGTCTTTTGCAGTAATTACCAATTCATTTTATTTATAAAAAGTATAGCCGCTCATCAAAACTGAAGACCTTAAAAAACTGAAGGCTTTAAAAACAGGATTTTTTCCGGAATTACCGCAAAAATCAAATGGCTCCGCAGCATAAAACCAACATTCTAAATAAAGCTGTTACGCTTACTCCATTTTTATGTAAAGAAAAGGCACCTGCTACCGCAAGTGCTTTTTTCATGGCGGAGGGGATGGGATTCGAACCCATGTGGGGTTTCCCCCAAACGGTTTTCAAGACCGCCTCGTTATGACCACTTCGATACCCCTCCAAATATAAAGAATCCCTTTATAAAAGTTTTACTAATCTGCCTTATTTAAAACTAACATCAGATATTTAACCGGCAAAAGGTACTGAACCTAAAAGTAATTCGCGTCCGCCCTTTTGAAGCAAAATCTCTCTGAACAAAATTATCACTTCAAGTTATGCACATGGCAAACTCTTCATCATTTAAACTCTGTTAAATATAATAACATAACGCATTGTAAATGTCAAGTACGAATACAAAAAAACTTGATTTTTTTTAATTAGCTATTGCATTCATCGTATTTTTATGGTATTATAGTAACAGTATGTGTCCTTTACTTCTCGGCAAAACGATATCTGTTATTTATTGCCGAAAGAACATAAGATAAAATTAGGACATTTTTTATATTTATATATGATTATATTATTAAAATAATCTATACAACATATACCACATATACCGTTTTTCAGGGGGATTTTCAAATGGATACAGTTGACGTTGTTCTCGGCATTATACTTTTAGCCGCCGCCGTATTTCTTGTTATAGTGGTTCTTTTGCAACCGGGTAAATCTAACCACCTTTCAGGAACAATTGCCGGCGGTGCGGATACATTTTTCGGAAAAACAAAAGGTAAAACCATTGACAGAATGCTGTCAAAAATTACAGCCGTTGTCGCTGTAATCTTTGCTTTGCTTGTTATTACTGTATATGTAATTCAGGATAATACTTTTGTCACAAAAGACAGTTATATTGACGATTATATTTCCGATCTCGGAAACGAAAGTGAGACCTCAGATGAGACAGGAGCGGAAAGCGGAAGTTCAGAAACGTCGGCAGAGACAAACACGGATAATGACTCATCCGCTGCGGATACGTCGGAAGACGCTGAATAATAAAGTTACTATATAACTAAAACTAAAAAGATGATGCTGTCCGCACTGTTGAGCGGACAGCATCATTGTTTTTAAAACAATTACAAATATATCAGAGAATACAGATTTTTCTTCTATGATGATCCTGTAACGCTGACTCTTGAAGATGAAATTCCGTATAATGAACATATGAGATCGATAATCTTTTTCTGAATTCCAGGATTGTCTCCGCCTACGCAGACAACTGCCACACCGCTGATTTTTGGAGGATATTCCTCAAGCAAAAGAGGTGTGCTTCGCGAATAGTTTCCAGAGTCATAAACATATTCGCTTCCGGATTCAAAATTAATCATAACTCTTGCGCCCTTAACACCATCTATTGCATTAAGCAAAGCCGTTACCCTCTGTTCCTCCTCCGCAGAATAGCTTGCAAGCGAAGAAGTTTCGGTTTCCGCTGTATTCTGTTCCTGTTTCTGATTTTCACCGTCAAAGACGGAAACGGCAAGGCAAAGAATTCCCGCAATCAATCCTACAACAATAAATGTCACGCCCTTAGTTTCCTTAAGCTTTCCGAATATTTCATTCAGCTTCATTTTCAAATACCGTCTCTACCCTCTCACAGCCTATCATTTTACCTACAAATTCTGATACATCCTCAGACTGAATTAGATTTTCCGAAAAATCGTCTGTATTTACATATATATTAACTCCTGTAACAGCTATATTTTCAACATCCGAATCGTCTATCGATACAGTAACCGACACGGATTCTTCCGAAAGTCCAAACTCAAGACATATCTGTGACAAGATATACCTTTCAATCTCTGCCTGTCCTGCCGCAATCATTTCCGCATATGCCGATTTCTCCGGTACTGCGTCGGCATCCATTATACCCTGATATTTTCCGTCATCTGCAATCGCCGATAACCCTTTCAGCAAATCGGGAACATCTTTAAAAAGTCTGACAGCAGGAATTGCAAGAGTAATAAGGACAGTCAGAGAGACTATATACTTAACATATTTTTTCGTTTCACCCTTCGGAGCAAAAATCTCCGCTGCACCTGCTGCAAGCGATATAAGAAATACCGTATAAAGAAAATTACCTATTGACGACATTTTACTTTCCTCATCTTATGCCGAAACTGCGGTTGAACATTTAACAAGCAATGTAACGCAAAAAATAAATAAAATGGAACAGGCAGCCACAATAGCAAGAGCAAACCCCATTATGCCGTTCATCTCATCTATAAATAATTGTTCTTTTTCGCACCCAAGTA
Organism: uncultured Eubacteriales bacterium; assembly: GCA_905205065.1. Taxonomy (GTDB): domain Bacteria; phylum Bacillota; class Clostridia; order Oscillospirales; family CAG-272; genus UMGS911. The sequence goes on from CAJLCI010000009.1 coordinate 28,126, forward strand.
TCTGTGCCGTAATTGAAGCCGCCCTGAGAGTAAGCCTGTGAAGCAAAAGAGAAATTATAATGGGAAGAACAATCAAGATAATCGCTATAACAGTTAAAAGGCCGGCCGCGCTTCTGATTGTTCCTATACCTCCGACAACAGCTCTCATAGCCTCTCCCGCCGCGCTTCCGACAACAGGGATCATGTTGGAAACGGCAAATTTGATGGTCCTCGCCGCGGCATTATCCGCCGCAACCGCAAGTTTATTCTGATAACCCATGATAAGTGAGAATAATACCATTAAAAAGCTCAGTCCCGTGGTAAAAACCCCTCGTATAAATGAACTGACGCCGCGGAGATTAATTCCACCGCCAACGCATGTAAGCAAGGATATTCCAAAGCATATACGCAAAACCGGATACAGACAATACGTACATATATTTTCAATTGCCGTAAAGATGACTACCATTGACGCGTTATTCGCAACAGATGCAGTAAAATTACCTCCTGCGGCATAAAGAGAGCCCATAACCGGAAGAATAGCATTCATAAACAATGTAAGCTGTTCAAGAGACGCGGATACCGAATCCCAAAGTCTTGTCACAACATTTATCAGAGGTAAAGCTATACAAAGAGTCGAAGCATATCCGCAGGCAGAAGAAAGGGAACTGTTTGTAATACCTTCAGAGATTTTTCTGACAACAGATGCAAGAAGGACTGTTCCGCAGATCAGTGCAAAATCCGAAAAAACAGGCCCTATAGCTTTAAGTGTTATCTTAGCCGCGGCACGCACAAGAAGTCCCGCGTCATATGAAAGTGCATTTTCCGACTCTTCTGACGTCATATCCGGAATATATTCCTTTACCTCTTCCGGAATAGCATCACGTATATCGCTTATTTCACTGTTATCACTGTCGTTTTCAACCGCACAAATGTTTATGCTCAAAACAGCCATAATTAACGGGACAGTAAATAAAACAATAATATAAGCCAAGAATCGTTTCCGTTTTTTCCTGACATTCATTTTCATTAGGTATCCTTTTGAATTATGTAAGCAAGCTTCCTGTAATTTCAATAAGCTCGGTGAGGAGAGGAAGACTCAAGACAAATATTTCCGCCTTGCCTGCAAGCTCAATTTTTTCAGCTATTGAACCTTCTCCCGAATCCCGGCAAATATCGGCTGTACTTTGAGTAATCAAGGCAATTCCAAGTGATTTCATAACGATTTGTATGTAGGGTATAAAATCGGAAAACTTACCTGACGCGGCTTCCTCCGTAATATAGCCGAGCATATCGGTAACCGGTGAAAGACATGCGATAACACAAGTAAATAAAACAATACAGGTAACCGTGGTCAGTACAGTTGCATATTCCGGACGAAATTGCTTAATAGTCATTATAAATACAACAGCTACTATCGCAATACCGCATAATTTTATAGTAGTCATTCTATGACCATGCCTTTCGTACATATTTTGAGGAGTCCCAAAAAATTCAATCTCCTTAGAATATCATATCAGCTTTTCAGACTGGCAACTCAAAATTTTTGCTGCCCTTAATTGTATGAAAATTTTTCTTTAGACTTACTAACATAACATAATGCCTATCTTACACTTTTTTAGCAGATAAAAATTATTTCTTCCGAACTTAGAGACCAAACAGAGCCTTTATTGTATTGAGCAGCGTGGCAATTTCTCCGACAAGCATTAAAAGCACGATTACTATTCCGGTAACAGAAACCAGCATTGCCATCTCGTCTCTTCCCGTCTTGCTCAGCACCTGATAAAGAACACTGACAATAAGCCCCACTCCGGCAACCTTCAAAATCAATCCTGTATCCATATATATCTCCCCTGCCTCCTTAACGGAGGTTCCTTTCTTGTGCATCCTGTCCGTCAAAATCAAAAAATGCCAATCAGCATATAATGCCGGAGCACAATATATAATATTCGACAAGGTACATCTGCAATTTACCAATAATATTGCGGCTCTATAATAATAAGATAACCAACATCATACCCGTACTTAAGCTGAGCGTCGTCTGCAGCTTTGCGCGTTTAGGAAGTTCTTCACGCTTTTTTTTGCATTCTGCCTCAATACACTCAATAACAGCATCGCAGCGCCTTATCTGATCCTCTGCCACACAGCGTCCCAGCGAAGCGCCGAATTCATAAACTGCAGAATACAATGAATCGCTCATCGGAATTTGTTTTCTTGTTAACTCAAGCACCTGACAAAAAGCTGTTTTATCATCGCTTTCTCCGTCATCCGCAGTCTCTCTCAAAAGAGAGAGAAAACCGCAGTTTTCAAGCTCCCTGCAGCCAAAGCTTTTATAAATCTCAGACAACGGTATAGAATAATACTCAATCTCTCTTTTGATATGACAGATAAGATCGAGAATACCTTCAAGCCGTCTGAGCCCTTCCCGTTCATTCGCCGCAAGCCGCACTCCAAATTGGGCGGTACAAAAAAATATTGTAATTAACAGCGCCATTTTAATCAAATAATATATCATATATTCCAGCCAATCCTCATTGTTTCGGGTTTTCGCAGTTTGCCTCATGTATAAAAAAACGCAGTCCTCCACGCAAAGAGGAATCTCTTGAAATGCCGATATATCTTGCAAACACAGAATTATCGTACAGAAGCTTAATCGGAGGCCGTCTCATCAATTCATCATAAGAGCCTGCATGGGCTGACGCAGCAAGAGGAACACCGCTGTTCATAGCTTCAAGAATCGCCTGCGCGTCTCTCATTCCCCCGATTTCATCACATATTATAAGCTCCGGAGAAAGTGTTCTTGTCGCCTGTTCAATTCCTTCTCCTTTAGGGTACCCGTCAAGCATATCAATCAAAGTTTTTTGCATCTCATCTTCATCCCTGAATTCTCCTCGCTCGTCTACAACAGCAACACGAAGGGGATTTTCACCTGATGCCGCTTTTATCGCAATATCTCTGAGCAAAGTTGTTTTTCCGGAACACGGTGGACCGTAAAATAATACGCCGCCCCGAAAACGATCTGCATTTAAAATTTCAAATATTCCGTCGGAAGCTCCTGTTCCCCGGTGTTCAAGACGTATACATACAGACGTAATCTCACTGAGATTTGATATTCCGTCAGACAAGCTTCTTCCTCCGGAAAGCATTTTAGTATCTGATACGGCTCTTCCGCATAAACCAACTCTGCACCCGTCCGGAAGACGTATATAACCATGACGGACTGTAGGCGCATGAGTATGCATCGAATTTTCTGTCATTCTCGTTACAACACAAGAAATTTCTCCGGACTGACAATAAACTTCAAGAGGAATATTTTTTCCGCTGCTGAGAGTAAGCGAAGCTTTTCTTCCGCGCCTTAGACGAAGTTCTGTAATAAAGTCCCCTCCGTCGTTATAATCGGAAAATATTTGTCCGGTATCCGACATTGCAAGCTTGATTTTTTCAGCAAGTCTTGGAGGCAGATATTTCAATATATTATTAAAAGAAGAAATCATTCTTAGACCGTGCCTTTCGTTTATGCCAGAATTAAACAAATCTTATCTTTCTGCATCCCGCCGGATAAACCGGCGGGTAAAATATAAAATTTCTAAATATATAACTCGTCAATTCCGCGCATTATGTGTATAATAATATTCAAAGCATTACCTCTCGCATTTACTTCAATTTTATGTAACGGCATGTCCTGATATTACCCTTATTGTTTTTATTAATTTATTTAATATATTCGTATACAAAGAATGTAATATTTAATTGTTTGAAAAACGTTTCTGTCTGAAAAAGGAATTTATATCCAGTGAAAAAGAAACAATATTTAAAAACACAATATATTGTGTTTTTCTCTATTGACAACCACAATATATTGTGTTATAATACATTTGCATTTAGGAACACAGCTTTGACAGTTCCACACGAGTGTAAAGCTCGTTCTATAGCAGCGTCTTGTATCGGCGCGTTAATAGTAGGTTCGGTTGATCTTATGTCTATGCATAAACTAGAATGCCTGACCTCAGCTATACTTACCATATAAAAGTATTAATTTATATATTATAGGAAAGGAACCCTACAGAAGATGTATCAAGTCATTAAAAGAGACGGAAAAATGGTCGACTTTGATTTAAGCAAAATCAGTGCCGCGATTCAAAAAGCATTCGACGCTCTCCAAAAGCAATATAATCAAAATATTATTGATATGCTTGCGCTCAAAGTAACAGCAGATTATGAACCTAAAATCAAAGACGAAAAAATAACTGTTGAAAGTATTCAGGACAGCGTTGAAGACGTTCTTGTTCAGGCAGGCTATGCCGATGTTGCAAAATGCTACATCCTTTATCGTAAACAGCGTGAAAAAATCCGCAACATGAAAAACACTATGATAGACTATAAAGAAACTGTGGATAAATACATGCATGCAAATGACTGGAGAGTAAAGGAAAACTCTACGGTTACATATTCTGTTGGAGGACTTATTCTGTCAAACTCCGGCGCTATTACGGCAAACTATTGGCTCAGCGAAATTTACGACCAGGAAATCGCAGACGCACACAGAAACTCTGACATTCATCTTCATGATCTTTCTATGCTGACCGGATACTGCGCAGGATGGTCCCTTCGCCAGCTTATCAAGGAAGGGCTCGGCGGAATTCCCGGTAAAATAACGTCTTCCCCTGCAAAGCATCTTGCGACGCTTTGCAATCAAATGGTAAACTTTCTGGGTATAATGCAGAATGAGTGGGCAGGCGCTCAGGCATTTTCCTCGTTTGATACATATTTAGCTCCTTTTGTAAAGGCAGATAATCTTGATTACGACACAGTAAAGAAATGCGTAGAATCATTTATTTACGGAGTCAATACTCCAAGCCGCTGGGGAACCCAGGCCCCGTTTTCCAACATAACGCTTGACTGGACTGTCCCGAACGATCTTGCAGAGCTTCCGGCAATTGTCGGAGGAAAGGAAATGCCTTTTAAATACAAGGACTGCAAGCGCGAAATGGATATGATAAACAAAGCATTTATCGAGGTTATGATAGACGGTGACGCTAACGGACGCGGTTTCCAGTATCCTATTCCTACATATTCAATAACACGTGATTTTGACTGGTCAGAGACAGAGAACAATCGTCTTCTTTTTGAAATGACATCAAAATACGGCACACCGTATTTCTCAAACTATGTCAACAGCGATATGGAACCAAGCGACATAAGAAGTATGTGCTGCCGTCTCCGTCTGGATCTCCGTGAGCTTCGCAAAAAGTCCGGCGGTTTCTTCGGAAGCGGAGAGTCTACCGGTTCAATCGGAGTTGTAACAATAAACATGCCGAGAATTGCGTATCTTTCATCAGATGAGGCAGATTTCTATAAGCGTCTTGACCATATGATGGATATTTCCGCGCGTTCATTAAAGACCAAGCGTACTGTTATCTCAAAACTACTGGAACAGGGCCTTTACCCCTATACAAAACATTATCTCGGTAATCTTGACAATCACTTCTCCACAATCGGACTTGTCGGTATGAACGAGGCTTGCCTGAACGCAAAATGGATTCGTCGGGATTTAACAGATAAAGCTGCGCAGCAATTCACAAAGGATGTTCTTATACATATGCGCACACGTTTGTCAGATTATCAGGAGAAATACAGCGATCTTTATAATCTCGAGGCAACGCCGGCAGAATCCACTTCATACCGTCTTGCTAAGCACGATGTTGAAAGATACCCCGATATTATAACGGCAACAGACAATAAAAAAGGAAATACTCCTTATTATACAAACAGTTCTCATCTTCCGGTCGGATATACCGAGGATATTTTTGACGCGCTGGATATTCAGGATGAGCTTCAGACTTTATATACCTCCGGAACAGTGTTTCATGCATTTCTCGGTGAAAAGCTTCCTTCATGGAAATCGGCAGCAAATCTCGTGCGCAAAATTGCAGAAAATTACAAACTGCCGTATTATACTCTTAGCCCTACATATTCTATCTGCAAGAATCACGGGTATATGACGGGAGAACACTATACATGCGACAGCTGCGGAGAAAAAGCAGAGGTATACAGCAGAATAACAGGCTATTACCGTCCAGTACAAAACTGGAATGACGGAAAACTTCAGGAATTCAAAGAGAGAAAAACTTACGATATAAATAGCTCTCATCTGAAGCATGCGGGAGTTTCCGGTGAACAATCTGCAGAGACCAACGGCTGTGGCTGCGAAGAATGCGGAGGAGAAACAGAAATTCTTCTTTTTGCCTCAAAAACCTGTCCGAACTGCAAAAGAGCTGCCGAACATCTTGATAAAGCAGGCATTCCATACAGAAAAATAATTTGTGAAGAAAATGAAGAAGAAGCTGTCAGATACGGAGTCCGTCTTGCGCCGACTCTCATTGTCGTCCGCGAGGGTACATTTGACAAATATGCAAATGCTTCTAATATAATAAAATATATCGAAGAGGCTACAGTTAAAGCATAATATACTTAAAGTCACAGTTATTATAATAACTGTGACTTTATTACTCAAAAAGCCATAATAAATTTTTATGTACTGAAATCTGTTTTTAAAAAAAGATTTAATTTTTTCAGACGATAATTAAATATTTTTCTTTAAAATAAAAAGTAAAACGGTTATACTCCGAAATGATTATGTTTATCCTTATTTTCATTTCATAATCAAATTTTGCCAAATCATTTTTCTATGTATTGACATCAGAAAAAATTTAAATATAATATATAGTATAAAAAGTATTTTTAATTATCTTACGGCTGTTCAATATCAAAAGCACATTTTTAATGAAAGAAGGAGTTTTGAAATGGAACAGAAATTTTATATCTGCGAACATTGCGGAAACATTATAGCGATGGTAAAAGACAAAGGAGTCCCTGTAATGTGCTGCGGGCAAAAAATGACCGAAATAATTCCCGGCACATCCGATGCGTCACAGGAGAAACACGTTCCTGTCTATACCATAGACGGCAATTTAGTCAAAGTTAAAGTGGGATCTGCCGAGCACCCGATGCTTCCTGAGCATTATATTGAATGGGTATCTCTGCAAACGAAATACGGTAACCAAAGAAAAGTTTTGAAACCCGGCGGAAAACCGGAAGCCTGCTTTGCAATTTGTGACGGTGATGAAATTGAAGCCGTTTACGCATACTGCAGCACGCACAGTCTTTGGAAAGCATAAATATTTTTTAATCCGACAGCCGCGGTTTTATTAAGAACCGTAATAATACGGTGTAAACATCATCAGTAAGCAGTAAAGCGACCAAAAAAATCTATACAAATCTGACGTAATATCGTAATACAATAATCGGAATTTATAGTCAGCAAGAAAGGAAAGGATGGTATAAATGACCGACAAAGTAGCTAAGCTTATTAATACTCAAATAAATAAGGAATTCTATTCCGCGTACCTCTATCTTGAATTTTCAAACTACTACGCGTCAGAGGGCTTGGATGGTTTTGAAAACTGGTACAAGATTCAGGCGCAGGAAGAACGCGACCATGCGCTGTTGTTTTATCAGTATCTTCAAAATAACAGCATCAAAGTTACATTTGAAGCTATTGACAAACCGAAATGCGATCTTAAAGAACATATTGATCCGCTAAAGGCTGCCCTTGCGCATGAAAAATATGTCACAGAGCTGATTAACACTATCTACGCCGCCGCCCTTGAGAATCATGATTACCGTACAATGCAGCTTCTTGACTGGTTTGTCAAAGAACAGGGAGAAGAGGAAAAAAATGCGACAGATATGGTTACAAAAATGGAGCTTTTCGGAAGCGACATGAAAAGTCTGTACATGCTCAACAATGAATTAAAATCGCGCGTATATGCTGCCCCGTCTTTAGTGCTGTAGTAATAGAACATAAAGATTCTGTATCAGCCGCAGCTTGATACTCTGAATAACGAGTTTCAGCCGGGCTGAAAAAATAATATAAATAAATTTGAAAGGAAAAAGAGTATAATGAAATATGTATGTGATGTATGTGGATATGTATACGACGAAGAAACTGGAGATCCGGATAACGGTATAGCTCCGGGAACAAAGTGGGAGGATATCCCGGAAGACTGGGTTTGCCCTCTCTGCGGTGTAGGAAAGGACAATTTTTCAAAAGAATAACAATACGCGGAAAAGCATGTTAACAGCTTTTCCGCTTTCTGTATTTTCATTATGGACAATTTTACTATATTCTGTAAAGCTGCAAATACTTATAAAAGCGGTTGTTTTCCTTATATTACAGTTTTTTTCTTTTAGTAAAGGTTTTGACATATTTAAAGAATATAATATAATTATTAAATACTTTAGGAAGCGAAATATTTCACTTGTCTTCTTATAAAAGTCCGTTTAAGTTCAAAGTATAATAAAGTAAAAAGAAAGGCTTGGTTATTTAATGAAACTAACTAAATCAGATAAATTCGCAGGTATAAAGGGGCCTCTCCTCACAATTGTAATGGACGGTGTAGGACTAAATGCTCCCGGTAACGGAAACGCAGTTGAAGCCGCATATACACCAACTCTTGATATGCTCATGAAAAAATATCCGATGGTAACTCTTAAGGCTCACGGGACCGCAGTCGGCCTTCCCTCGGACGATGACATGGGAAATTCTGAAGTAGGTCACAATGCACTCGGATCAGGACAGGTTTTTGCTCAAGGCGCACTGCTTGTTTCAAACTCGATTTCTTCCGGCAAAATGTTTGAATCGGAAACCTGGAAAGCCGCCGTTAAAAACGTACTTGACAATAACAGCACTATGCACTTTCTCGGTCTTTTCTCAGACGGAAATGTTCATTCCAATATCGAACACCTACGAAGCATGATTGAACATGCAAAAAAAGACGGAATAGGACGCGTTAGAATTCACATTTTGTTAGACGGCCGTGATGTTGGTGAAACAACAGCTCTTGAATATATCGATCCCTTTGAGGATTTTCTGAAAGAACTCAGAAGCGATAACTTTGACATCTGCATCGCCTCCGGTGGAGGAAGAATGAAAATAACAATGGACCGTTATGAAGCTGACTGGTCCATGGTAGAACGCGGCTGGCATACCCATGTACTCGGAGACGCACGTCGTTTTGCATCCGCATCAGAGGCGGTGAAAACCCTGCGCGACGAGACTCACGCAATAGATCAGGATATCGATCCCTTTGTAATTGAAAAAGACGGCAGTCCGGTCGGTACAATTGAAAACGGCGACACTGTCATCTTTTATAATTTCCGCGGAGATCGTTCTCTTGAAATATCAAGAGCCTTTGAAAGCGGTCAGGATTTTGATAAATTTGAGAGAATACGCGTACCGAAAGTCTATTATGCCGGAATGCTTGAATATGACGGAGATCTGCATATTCCTGAACATTATCTTGTAAATCCTCCGGAAATTACAAATACACTCGGAGAATACCTTGCCGGAACCGGTATCAGTCAGCTTGCTATATCAGAAACACAGAAATACGGTCATGTCACTTATTTCTGGAACGGAAACAAATCCGGAAAGTTCTCCGAGGAGCTTGAAACATACATTGAAATTCCAAGCGATATAATTCCGTTTGAGCAGCGTCCGTGGATGAAATGCGCAGAAATCACAGATAAGCTTATCGAAATGCTTCTATCAGGAAAATACAAATATCTGAGATGCAATTATCCTAACGGCGACATGGTAGGACACACCGGAAATTATCAGGCGACAGTTATAAGTGTCGAGGCTCTTGACCTTCAGCTCGCACGTATTCTTCCGGTAATCGATAAACTGCAAGGTGCGGTTATCATAACGGCAGACCACGGCAACGCCGACGAAATGTACGAAATCGATAAAAAAACAAAAACACCTAAAATAAGCGCGGAAGGAAATCCGAAAGCAAAGACAAGCCACACTTTAAACCCTGTTCCATGCATATTTTATGATAATTTCAATTCCGACAAATATAATGTAAAAACAAACGTTTCATACGGACTGTCAAACATTGCAGCGACAACAGTAAACCTTCTCGGCTATGAAGCGCCGGATATGTGGGATAATTCTATTATAGAAGCCAAATAAACAGTTCATTCCTGTTTATTACTTTACCGGACTTTACCAGCTAATAAAAACGAGCCTTTGGCATAAACCTCAGGCTCGTTTTTCCAATTAGTCAATCGGAAGAATACCTTAAAATAACCGCGAAGTCGTCTTTAATTCTGAACAGATCCTTTCTGTTTAATAACTTTCTATGATTTAACCCTGCGTATTATTGTCTTCCTGCATATTCAGAATCGGCACAGTTCCATCCGACGCATAGACCTGCGGAAGCTCGCCGTTCCATCTGGAAACCTCATTGTACTGAATAAGTTCGTTTGTAAGAGAATTTGCTATTTTCTGATTTGCTTCTGCTTCCGCCTCTGCCGCAACTTTAACGGCGTATGCTTCTGCATCCGCATTTATCTTTGCCACTTCCGCGTTGGCGTTGGCCTGAATCTGAGCACGTTCCGCTTCCTGCTGTGCAATCATTGTTTTTTGCGCCTCTTCAATTTCTGCCTGAAGCTTTGACTGCTCTGCAACCTGCTTTGCCTCTACAGCATCTGTAAAAACATCCGTAAAATCAATATCTTCAATGGATACAGAAATTATTTCTATACCGTACGCCTTCATTTCGGGAGAAAGAATCGATTCGACTTCAGTTGAAAGATCCTCTCGGCTCGCAACAAGATTTTCCGCGGTACATTTTGAAAATACAGCCTTAACATCTTCCATAATTCTTGGATTCATCACTGTGTCATAGTAATACTGCCCTACATTTCTGTATAATTCCTGAGAAGTTTCTCTGTCAACGCTGTAATTTACCGAAACATTTACCTCTACCTGCTGAATATCACTGGAAAATGCGCTGAGCGTTACTGATTCCTTTTGTGCACGGTTATCCATCTTAATTACATTTTGCCAAGGAAGCACAAAGTGAAGTCCCTCTGATAAGACATAGCTTTCCGTACGGCCGAAAGTAACAACAACGCCTGTATGTCCGGTCGGTACCTGTACAGTACACATAGCACTCAGTATAATCAATATTACTGCTGCCGCAATTACAAGAATCAGCTTCACGCTAATCTTTTTTCCGTTTGATTTAAATTTGGTCATTTAATTTTACTCCTTTATAATTATGTATTATGGTAATTTCAGTACTCTTACTTTCCATTGATATGATTATATCATATAGTCATATGATTGTCAATAGCAATCTGATAATTTTTTATAAAATTTCATAATATGAAATAATAGCTCCGTTATAAGTCATTACAGCAGCGGACTGTACCTCCGTCTGGAAAAGTAAGTGAAAACCTCCGCTTAAAGAGTTAAACGCCCAAAGCGTCAAACAACTGTGGAATCTAACGCCTTTATAGTCAAACCTCTTTACAAGCGAACGTATTTACTGCTATACGTATTTATATCCTTTAGTGTTTAAAGTCGTTAGTGTTTACATCTGCTATTATTTACAGCCTTTAGTGTTTGCAGCCGAACGTGCTACAGAAGTCGATATTTCACTTTTAGCTGCATTATTATTTTCGTATAGCATATACAGAGAATTAACAAAATGAATACACATTTTATTCTAAGTTGTGATATAATTACCTGCGAAATATACAGAATTACGATAATTTCGGTTATTCCTACATATACGTAAGCAAAAACTCATTTTTCACATTTTCAGGGTTATATATCAATTTTTAATCTCTGATTTAATACCCTATCGATATTATGAAAGGACCAATGTCTAATGGCAGAACAAAATTCCGTTATAACTGCGGAAGATAAGGCTCAGGATATTTTATCACTTGAAAAAGCTTCTATCATGCGTGAGAAAAACTCTGCAGGCAAAAATAAAAAAGCCAGTATCAAAAAATCGGAAAAGAAAATCTCTTCAAAAAACAAACCAAAAAGACGCAAACGTAAAATATTTATAACCCTCTCTTCGATTATCGGAGTAATTGTATGCTTGTATCTGATCGTTGCGTTTTCAAATATTCCGTTTATTGCATATTGGCGCGGTATTTGGATAGAAACAGCTATGACAACGGGAAAGCATCATTGGCTTGCAACTGCCTTCTTTCCTAAAAATACAATTGACGAGGTAATGAAGAATTACACCACAAACTCAGGAGTAGTCGGCGGAAATGATCAGTTAGTCATGGCTGATGAAACAAGAGATGCAAGCAATGAAAAAGATGAACCGGCAAATGAAAAACGTCCCGATGATATTCTCGGACAAAAAGAAATCAGTGTCGGAGATAAAGATTATGCAGGAAACACAGTTCTTGTAAACGATATCGAAGAAGGACTTATAATATCTGAAATTGTAAAGGGCAGCTTCAGAGGTCAGATTATGCTTATCGATGATCCGTCAAGAGTGTTTGTCGGGCAAACGCAGTATCAAAATAATACCGGAATGAGAATCCTTGATATGATGGAGGTTTACGGCGCAGTCGCCGGAATAAACGCAAGCGGATTCAACGATCCTGCAGGAAACGGAAACGGAGGAACAATTGTCGGCCTATCATGTTCGGAAGGAAACTATTGGGGAAGTTATCTGTCCGGCTACAGCAGTATTGTTCTGACAACAGACGATAAGCTCGTAGTGGGTGATATCGGAAGCTGGGATCAGTACAATATACGCGACGGAATTCAATTTTATCCTGTCTTAATTGCAGACGGCATACAGCAGGTAACCGGATCGGCGGGGTATGGTCTTCAGCCAAGAACCGCAGTCGGTCAGAGAGAAGACGGCGTAATTGCCTTTCTTATTATTGACGGACGTGATGTGACATGGTCGGTTGGCTGCACCGTGGGCGATTTAGCCGAAATACTTATGGACTATAACATTGTAAATGCGGCCTGCTGTGACGGAGGAGCAAGCTCATGCCTCGCATACGGCGGCGAAATCACTACAAAAAATTGTTCATGGAATCCGTCTATAGGCCGTATTCTCCCTAACGCGTTTATGGTAAGAAGTAAAAAGGCAGGCTAAGCGAAACATATATTCAATTTGATAATGCTTAATTTGACCAGCTCAAAAGACATCCTTAACACCGAGTACATATAATTTTTTTAAATTCTCAGTCCGAGCCGCAAATTTTTACTTGACACAAAATTATCTTTGTGATATACTGTTACAGGCAACAATTTTTAAGTTGGTACAGAGATGCCGGCAAGATTGGTAACTTATGATAAAGAATATGCTTTCATAATTTCTCTTTAAGATATCTTTATCTTTATTCTATTTATAGTATATTTATCAAATCTTGCTGAAAAGCAAGATTTTTTATTTGTTACCGGTTAGTTTTCTTATTTACATTAGAAGCGCGGTTTAAAATACCAGCGCCGAAATTTCAGATATACACTTAAATCAGGAGGAGTCATATGAAAACAACAGACAGCGCATACAAAAATGAATTTCAGTCTTTTGCTTTTGACTTTCTGACCGATAACGGTTTTGCTTCCTATTTTTCAGAAAATTATATTATAGTTCCCGGTCTTTGTGATGTACACGTACATTTCAGAGAACCGGGTTTTTTATATAAAGAAACGATTAAAAGCGGTTGCAGAGCCGCAGCACACGGAGGATATACGGCTGTATGTTCAATGCCGAATCTAAACCCTGTTCCGGACTCACTTAAAAATCTGAAGCCCCAGCTTGATGCAATCGAAAAATCGGCGGAAATCAAAGTGATCCCGTACGGTGCGGTTACAGTCGGAGAAAGCGGCCGCGAGCTCTCCGATATGAAGGGCATGGCAGAATATGTGTGCGCTTTTTCCGATGACGGCAAAGGAGTTCAGCGAGAGGATATTATGAGACAGGCTATGCTTGAAGCCCGTTCACTCGGAAAAATCATAGCAGCTCACTGCGAAGACAACACACTTCTCCGCGGCGGATATATTCACGACGGAGAATATGCCCGTCAGCACGGACACCGCGGAATTTGCAGCGAAAGCGAATTCAGACAGATTGAAAGAGATATAAAGCTGTCTAAGGAAACGGGATGTGCATACCATGTGTGCCATATATCAGCAAAAGAAAGCGTAGACCTCATAAGAGACGCCAAAGCCGAGGGAGTCAATATTACCTGCGAAACTGCGCCGCATTATCTTGTACTTTGCGATGACAACCTTGAGGAGGACGGTCGATTTAAAATGAATCCTCCTCTCCGTGGCAAAGCAGACAGAGAAGCTCTGCTCCGCGGAATTGCGGACGGCACAATTGATATGGTTGCAACCGACCATGCACCTCACAGCGCCGAGGAAAAATCACGAGGACTTGAGAGAAGCCTGATGGGAATTGTCGGACTTGAAACGGCTTTTCCGGTTCTCTATACAGAGCTCGTAATGAAAGGCTTCTGCAGCCTTGATAAACTTATCGACCTGATGTGCATAGCACCCAGAAGACGCTTTGGTATAGACGGAAGTCACGATTTCGCAGTATTTGAAATTTCCGAACCCTATCATATAGACCCTGATAAATTTTACTCTCAAGGCAGGTCGACACCGTTTTCGGGCAGAAAGGTTTCCGGACGATGCGTGCTGACTGTTTCAAATGGAAAAATAGTATATAAAGAATAACCATCATAACGGAAAACTGTTAAAAAGAATCACATAACGGAGGAATACTATAATGTCAAAACGAACGGATATTAAAAAAATAATGATAATCGGCTCAGGTCCTATTGTTATCGGACAGGCCGCAGAGTTTGACTATGCCGGAACACAGGCATGTCTTGCACTTAAAGAGGAAGGCTACGAGGTTGTTCTCTGCAATTCAAATCCCGCGACGATAATGACGGATACCTCCATCGCTGACAAAGTATATATGGAACCGCTGACACTTGAATATATTGCACGTATATTAAGATACGAACGTCCGAATGCTATAATTCCGGGAATTGGAGGACAGACCGGACTTAATTTAGCCATGCAGCTTGAAAAAAAGGGAGTGCTTAAAGAATGTTCGGTAGAGCTTCTCGGTACAAGCAGCAGGAGTATTGAACAGGCCGAGGACCGTGAACTTTTTAAAGAGCTTTGTCAGTCAATCGGAGAACCGACAATTCCTTCTGAAATCACCTATTCTCTTGAAGAGGCAAAAAAAGCCGCGTCTAACATTGGATATCCGGTTGTACTTCGTCCGGCCTTTACTTTGGGAGGTACAGGAGGTGGATTTGCAAATAACGAGACAGAACTGATTGAAATCGGAACAAATGCGTTTAAGCTGTCACCGGTACATCAGGTACTTATAGAAAAAAGCGTAAAAGGCTTTAAAGAAATTGAGTTTGAAATGATGCGTGACAAAAACGACAATGTTATCACGGTCTGCGGAATGGAAAATATAGATCCGGTAGGAGTTCATACCGGAGATTCTATAGTTGTCGCACCGATAATGACGTTAAACGACCATGATCTAAAAATGCTCGGCGACAGTGCGGTAAAACTCATCAAAGCGCTGAAAATTGAAGGCGGATGCAACATACAGTTCGCGCTCAGCCCGGATTCAAGCGAATACTATCTTATAGAAGTAAATCCAAGGGTTTCCCGTTCGTCTGCACTTGCGTCAAAGGCAAGCGGATACCCAATCGCCAAGGTTACCGCCAAGGTTGCCGTAGGTATGTCTCTTGATGAGATAGTCATTGCAAATACAACGGCCGCCAAAGCTCCTGTTCTCGATTATGTTGTTGCAAAGCTTCCGCGTTTTCCATTTGACAAATTTGCCTCCGCTTCAAACGTCCTCGGAACACAGATGAAAGCAACCGGTGAAGTTATGGGAATCGGGTCGTCACTTGAAGAGTGTCTGCTCAAATCTGTAAGATGCCTTGAAACCGGAGCATCTCATTTCTGGCTTTCAAAGTTTGCAGACAAAAGCGAGCAGGAACTTATTGATTATCTTTATGATTATAAAGATGACAGTATTTTTGCTGTAACTCAGCTGCTCCGGATCGGAACATCAGTTTCAAAGCTTCACGAAATAACAAAAATTACATCCTTTTTCCTTGAGTCACTGAAAAAAATCGTCGATATGGAACAATACATTTCTCTCCATAAAAACAATGTCACAGCGCTTAAGAGTGCAAAAAAGATGGGCTTTTCCGATAAAACCATCGCGGGACTTTGGAATACTGACGAAATTGAAGTTTACAAAATGAGGCACAGTGAAGAAATCAGCCCGGTATTCCGTATGGCGGACACGCTCCATACCGGGGCATATATTCCTTATTTCTACTCATCGTATTCCGAAAAGAACAAATCAGTCGTAACAGATAAAAAGAAAATAATTGTTCTCGGCGCAGGTCCGATTCGTATCGGACAAGGAGTTGAATTTGATTACTCTACCGTACATGCGGTTAAGACTATAAAGGAATGCGGCTACGAAGCGATAATTATCAACAATAATCCGGAAACCGTATCGACCGATTACACTACGGCTGATAAACTGTACTTTGAGCCTCTTACACCTGAGGATGTAATGAATATCGTAGAGTTTGAAAAACCTGAGGGAGTAATTGCTTCCCTCGGAGGTCAAACAGCGATAAATCTCGCGCGGCCGCTTCGTGAACGCGGAGTCAAAATCATAGGGACAGACTGTGATGCGATTGACAGGGCAGAAGACCGTGATATGTTTGAAAAGCTTCTGCTTTCGCTCAATATTCCTCAGCCCAAGGGTAAAGCCGTTACAAACATTGAAGACGGCGTCAGCGCCGCGGATGAAATCGGATATCCGGTACTTGTCAGACCTTCGTTTGTTCTCGGCGGACGTGCGATGCAAATTGTTTCAAATGAAGATCAGCTTCGTCATTATCTGAAAACTGCCGTTGCAATTGACGAGGACAAGCCGGTTCTTGTTGACAAATATATCGTCGGTAAGGAAGTCGAAGTTGACGCAATATGCGACGGAAGGGATGTATTTGTTCCGGGAATTATGGAACTCGTTGAACGAACGGGAGTTCATAGCGGAGATTCTATCAGCGTGTATCCTCCGTTCAGCATTTCACCGAAGGTCAAAGGAATTATTCTGCAGTATGCTAAAAGGCTCGGTCTCGGCATCGGAATACAAGGGCTTTTCAATGTGCAGTTTATTGTTGACAAAGATGAAAATGTTTATATTATAGAGGTAAATCCCCGCTCCTCACGCACCGTACCGTTTCTTTCAAAAGCAACTGGCTACAGTCTCGCAGATATTGCAACCGAAGTTATTCTCGGAAAAAGCCTTAAAGAACAAGGAATCTTTGATATTTATCCTGACGAAAAGAAAAGATGGTATGTTAAAGTTCCGGTATTCTCTTTCAGCAAGATACGCGGCTTAGATGCTTACCTGTCACCTGAAATGAAATCCACAGGAGAGGCAATCGGATATGATAATAAGCTGAACCGAGCCCTTTATAAAGCCCTTCAGGCCTCCGGTATGCATCTGCAGAACTACGGGACTGTATTCGCCACTATTTCCGACAGGGACAAGGAAGAGGCTCTGCCGCTTATACGCAGGTTTTATAATCTCGGTTTTAACATTGAAGCTACAAGCGGGACCGCCGAATATCTGAAAAAGAATTGTATACGTACAAGAATTTTGCATAAAATAGGGGAAGGAAGCGACGATATTCCGACAGCTATAAGACAGGGACACATTGCGTATGTGATTAACACAAGTGACGTCGCATCGCTCGGACAGCTTACGGACGGATATAAAATTCGTACATTAGCCACGGAAAATAATATAACCATGTTTACTGCTCTTGATACAGTCAGAGTGCTTTTAGACGTACTTGAAGAAACAACACTCTGCGTATCAACAATAGATTCTTAAAAATTACGGTAAATCGGCGCTGATAATAGAAAGGAGCCCTGAAATTGAATCAGGTTATTTATACAGTTACAGAAAATGCGTGTATCGCTGAAAAAATATATAAAATGATACTAAGCGGAGACATATCGGAAATTAAGGCGCCGGGTCAATTTGTAAATTTAAAGCTCGACGGTTTCTTTCTTCGCCGCCCGATATCGGTCTGCGATGCAGAAAACAATAACCTCACTCTGATTTACAAAATAGTTGGCAAGGGTACCGACCGAATGAGCAAGCTGAAGGCAGGCAAAAAACTTGATGTGCTTACAGGTCTCGGAAACGGATATGATATCACTCTGTCCGGAAACAATCCTCTCCTTGTCGGAGGCGGAGTCGGAATTCCCCCTCTTTATATGCTTTGTAAAAGACTGATAGAAAAAAAGGCAAAGCCAACCATAATTCTGGGCTTCGGTACTGCCGGAGAAGTATTTTACGAAAATGAATTTAAGGAACTCGGAGTACCAGTCTATGTGACAACAGCTGACGGAAGCTACGGACAAAAGGGATTTGTCACAGATGTTATGAAGAATCTGAATTATACCTATTTTTATGCGTGCGGACCTGAACCAATGTTCCGTGCAATCGACAAAATTGCACAGACAGGAGGACAATACAGCTTTGAAGAAAGAATGGGCTGCGGTTTCGGTGCATGTATGGGATGCTCATGTAAAACACTTGCCGGAAGCAAACGGATCTGCCGAGAAGGTCCGGTCATGAAAAGGGAGGAAATTATATGGGAGAATTAAGTGTAAATCTATGCGGAATAGAGCTTGACAATCCTGTCATTCCCGCCAGCGGTACATTTGGTTACGGTTTGGAATTTGCCGAGCTTTACGATATAAACATGCTCGGTACCTTTTCCTTTAAGGGAACGACAAGGGAACCACGATTCGGAAATCCTACGCCGCGTATTGCTGAATGTCCCGCTGGAATGCTCAACGCTGTCGGACTTCAAAATCCGGGTGTCCATACAGTAAAAGAAGATATTCTGCCAAAGCTCGCAGAAATTTTCCACAAGAAAGTTATGGCAAATGTAGGAGGCTTTTCGGAAAGCGAGTATGTATATGTCTGCGAAATGCTTAACGACTGTGAGCAAATCGGATGGTTTGAAGTAAACATAAGCTGTCCTAATGTTCACGGAGGGGGAATCAGTTTCGGAACAAACCCTGATGCAGCCGCAAAAATTACTGCCGCGGTTAAACGTATTGCCAAAAAACCGATCATTATCAAACTGTCCCCGAACGTTACTGATATCACAGAGCTTGCGAAAGCCTGTGAAGCCGCCGGAGCCGATGGCATAAGTCTTATAAACACATTGCTCGGAATGAGAATAAACCTTAAAACGGGAAAGCCGCTGCTCGCGAATAAAACCGGCGGCTTTTCGGGAAGCGCCCTCTTCCCGGTCGCAGTACGTATGGTATGGCAAGTTGCGTCCGCCGTCAAAATTCCGGTTGTGGGCATCGGAGGTGTTTCCTCTGCCGAAGACGTACTTGAAATGATGTATGCCGGAGCTACTGCAGTTGAAGTTGGAGCTGCAAATCTTATAAATCCGTTCGCCTGTAGAGATATTATTCAAAGCCTGCCCGGTGCAATGAAAAATTATGGGATTAGCAGGCTTTCGGATATAATAGGGGCGGCAGCGGACAGGTAAAAATATCTCAGTATCCGTAAATAGCTGATTCCATGCAATATTTTTCAATGTATACCGCGCAAAGTTCCGCTGTGATTCAAAAAGAACCCCACCCCATCATACGACATTTCGGCGGTGGAATTGTACCGCCGCCGAAAAAAGTCAGCGGAAGCCGCCAATCGGGACAGATTACATTTACAGGCGGGGATATCTCACTTGTAGTTGTAAAATATAAAAGATAAGAAAGAGAGGACTTAATCATAATGGGAAAAGACGTAATTATTGCTTGTGATTTTTCCGATAAGCATTCGGTAACAGAATTTCTCGACAAATTTAAGGATAAAAAACCGTATGTAAAAATCGGAATGGAGCTTTTCTATGCAGAAGGGCCGCAGATTGTAAAAGAAATAAAAAAAAGAGGACATAAAATTTTTTTGGATCTTAAGCTCCATGATATTCCCAATACAGTAAATAAAGCAATGCGTGTTCTCTCTTCACTTGACGTCGATATGTGCAACCTTCATGCCGGCGGTACCCGCCGCATGATGGAAGCGGCCGTTGAGGGACTCACCCGCGCGGATGGGACAAGACCTCTTCTGATTGCGGTCACTCAGCTGACATCAACAGATCAGGAAAGCATGGAAAAAGATTTACTTATTAAAGAACCAATTGACAAGGTTGTTATGCATTACGCAAAAAACGCAAAAAAATCAGGACTTGACGGAGTCGTTTGCTCTCCGATGGAAGCGCGGAAGGTTCATTCTGTCTGCGGTTCAGATTTTCTTACGGTTACGCCCGGAGTACGGTTTGCAGACAGCGACAATGGAGATCAGCGCAGAGTTATGACACCGTCCGAAGCGAAAAAAATCGGTTCAGACTATATAGTAGTGGGCAGGCCCATAACAGCGGCTGAAGATCCGGTTTCCGCTTACAATCGATGCATCAAAGAATTTTGCGGCTGAAAATATACGAAATACTTTGCAGTTAAAATTGTTTTGCAGCATGCAGATACAGCAAGTTTGAAGGCACTTGTGTTGTAATACTGAAACTACATCCATATTATTTCTTCATGAAAGGAAACAAAATCATGACAGATACAGAAAAGAATATAGCAAGAGGTTTATTAAGTATAAAAGCTGTTTTTTTCCGCCCTGATGATCCATTTACCTGGGCAAGCGGAATTAAAAGCCCGGTGTATTGTGACAACAGACTTATACTTACCGCTCCGAACGTCAGAAACGATGTCGAAAATGCGCTTGCAGCTGCAATTAGGGAAAACTACCCGGAAACAGAGCTTTTGATGGGAACATCGACAGCGGGAATTGCGCACGCAGCAATCACAGGTCACATTATGGGACTTCCTATGGGATATGTGCGTTCCGGTGCAAAAGATCACGGCAGACAGAATCAAATTGAAGGAAAGATTGAAGCCGGAAACAAGGTCGTTGTTGTCGAAGATCTAATTTCAACGGGAGGCAGTGTAATCGAGGTCGTAAATGTACTGCGCGACGCCGGAGCTGAAGTACTTGGAATCGTAAGTATATTTACCTACGGAATGAAAAAGGGAATTGAACGTTTAGCAGCGGCCGGCGTAAAAAATTATAGTCTTACTAACTTTGACGTTATTGCAGAAGTGGCGGCAAATGACGGATATATAAATTCAGAAGACATAAAACGCCTTATCGCTTTTCGTAATAACCCATCCGATGAGTCATGGATACATTAAGGGGCAAAACCCCGTCATTAGGCGTTCCGGCATTGGTCTAAAATCACCGCCGGAAAAAGTGAGCAGAATCCTCCGTCTATAGAGGCTAATGCTTTTTTACACGCGAATTCCTTTTACATTGGAACGCATTTACAGTTAAACGCCTTACAGACAGTAGCATCTCACTTTTAGTTATAAAACGCAAATAGGATAAGACGCCGGTACGCATATAATACACTAACGGAGGCGAATATTTCTCATATGAAAAATATAATTAATATAATGGATTTATCTGTTGATGAAATCGAGCAGCTTATACATTGCGCTGACGATATTATAAAAAATCCGGTTAAATATCAGGATGTTTGCAGACACAAGATTCTTGCAACCCTTTTCTTTGAACCTTCAACCAGAACTCGGTTAAGCTTTGAATCCGCAATGCTTTCCCTCGGAGGAAATGTGCTCGGATTTTCAGAAGCATCTTCAAGCTCGGCTTCAAAGGGTGAAAGCGTTGCCGATACAATTTCGGTAGTAAGCGGTTATGCGGATATAATCGCTATGCGTCATCCTAAAGAAGGAGCTCCGCTTGTAGCATCTATGCATTCCACCGTTCCGATAATAAACGCCGGAGACGGTGGACATTATCATCCCACTCAGACGCTTACAGACCTTTTGACTATTCATCATGAGAAGGGACATTTTGATAATCTTACAATCGGCTTGTGCGGAGACCTTAAATTCGGACGTACCGTTCACTCGCTAATCGGTGCAATGTCACGTTATCCAGGAGTAAAATTTGTTTTGATTTCTCCGGAAGAGCTCAAGCTTCCAAGCTTTGTAAAGCAGGAATACATAAAACCACAGGGAATTGAATACAGTCAAAGTACTTCTCTTGAAGATGTAATAGGAGATCTTGATATACTTTATATGACAAGAGTCCAAAAGGAGCGCTTTTTCAATGAAGAGGATTATCTGAGGCTTAAAGACAGCTATATTCTCACAGAAGACAAAATGAAGCTGGCAAAAAGCGACATGTGCATACTGCATCCTCTTCCCCGCGTAAATGAAATTTCAGTTTCAATTGACAGTGATCCGAGAGCATGCTATTTCAGACAAGCCCACTATGGCAGATATGTCAGAATGGCGTTAATCATGAAGCTTTTAGATATTACACTCTGAAATTCGGACAAGTTCTGACAGTTTAATTTAGTCTGCAGGTGTAAAGCTCATCATAAAGTAGTTTCGGCGGCAGATTGCGGTGGTTGCATATTATCGACCGGAAAAAGTAAGCAAAGTTTGCCGTCTATAGAAGCGGACGCCTTTACACAAGAACATCTTTAAAGCCGAACGCTTTACATGATGGCGCCTTTAACACGATAATACTTTCATAGTTGGATGCCTTTACAGGCGCAGAATCTCGCTTTGAGTTATAGTGAAAAGAAAGGACAAAATTAAGCATGAATATAGACAGTATTAAAAACGGAATTGTAATTGACCATATCGCTGCCGGTTTGGGAATGAAACTGTATTTTCTTCTCGGACTTGATTCTCTCGACTGTTCAGTCGCAATTATAAAAAATGCGCCGAGCAATAAAATGGGAAAAAAAGATATAATAAAAATAGACTCTTGTACATCCGTAAACTTTGATGTAATAGGATATGTTGATCCGAATGCTACGGTAAATATTATTAAAGACAGCAAGCTTGCAGAGAAAAAGACAATTGCGATGCCTGAAACTCTTACCAATGTAATAAAATGCAAAAATCCAAGATGTATCACTTCTGTCGAACAGGAGCTGCCACACATCTTTAAGCTGACAGACAGGCATGAAAAAATATACCGCTGTGCTTATTGCGAAACAAAAATAAAATAAAAAACTGAGATGTGTGCCTTGACTTAAGACGAAAAATCTGATATAATAATTTTGTGATATTTTGTTCTTTGCAACTGACGGATAATGCGGAAAACCGCAGGGGAGCAGAGAATATTGCAGAATTTTTCTGTATTAAGCCGACCGTCTGGGCACACTTAACTTTCTGAGGTTAGGTGTGCCCTTTTCTGTTTATGCAGACACTTTAACGGCTTTAATTTTTGTATTTTACGTATTTCATGAAAGGATATTCAGACAAAAATGAAAAAGGTAGGAATTATAATGGGCAGCAAAAGTGATCTGCCTGTAATTGAAAAGGCAGTCAGTGTGTTGAAAGCTTTTGATATACCTTACGAAGTACATGTATACTCGGCTCACAGAACTCCCGAACAGTCAAAAGAATTTGCTCAGACGGCGAGAGAAAATGGATTTGGCGTTATTATTGCAGCGGCAGGAATGGCGGCTCATCTTGCAGGTGCCATTGCCGCAAACACTACGCTTCCGGTCATCGGAATTCCGTGCGGTTCGCAAAACCTCGGCGGTATCGACGCTCTTCTTTCAACTGTTCAGATGCCATCTGGAATTCCTGTCGCGACAGTCGCTGTAAACGGAGGTGCCAACGCCGCGCTGCTTTCTGCACAGATTCTTGCAGTTGAAGACAGCGGACTCGCTGAAAAATTAGACGCAAAAAGAAAATCAGACTTAGAAAATGTCCTCCAAAACGACGCGGAAATTTCTTCTCAGTTTAACGTCTGATATTGGCAAAAGAAAATAAAAACCAAGGAAAGGTATGGAAATATAGCATGGAAAAGAAAGAGCTTCTCTATGAAGGCAAAGCTAAAAAAGTATATGCTACCGACGATTGCGAGGTACTGATTGTATCGTACAAGGATGATGCTACGGCGTTTAACGGTCTGAAAAAAGGCACCATCGGAGGCAAAGGAGCGATAAATAACCGCGTAACAAATTACATGATGCAGCTTTTGGAAAAAGAAGGAGTTCCTACACATTTTGTAAAAGAACTTTCACCCTGTGAAACACTTGTCAAAAAAGTTACGATAGTTCCTCTTGAAGTAATTATCCGTAACATCTCTGCGGGTTCGTTTGCAAAACGTTACGGAGTAGAAGAGGGAATTGTATTTTCGGAGCCCACTATCGAGTTTTCATACAAAAATGACGAGCTCGGAGACCCGCTTATCAACGATTACCATGCCGTCGCGCTTGGTCTCGCAACAAAAGAGGAAATAGAAACAATTAAATGTATTGCATTCAAAGTCAACGACATTATGAAAAAGTTTTTTAAGGAAATTAAAGTCGATCTCGTTGACTTTAAGCTTGAGTTCGGAAAACTCAGCGACGGTTCGATAGTTCTTGCGGACGAAATTTCTCCGGATACCTGTCGCTTTTGGGACAGCGATACTCACGAAAAGCTGGATAAAGACCGTTTCCGCAGAGATCTCGGAAATGTTGAGGATGCGTATAAAGAAATGATGAAACGCATTCTCGGCGAATAATCGGAGGATTCGAATAATGGGTGGATTTTTCGGCGCAGCCGCAAAACATGATATTATTTCGGATGTTTTTTTCGGAACAGACTACCATTCTCATTTGGGTACTCGCAGCGGCGGTCTTGCGGCATACGCCAAAGACGTCGGTCTGCAACGTGTTATTCACAATATAGAAAACTCTCCGTTTCGAACAAAATTTGAGCATATATTTGAACAGATGCACGGAACATCAGCCATCGGCTGCATAAACGATACCGATCCGCAGCCGCTTCTGATTCGTTCAAATCTTGGAACATATGCGATCTGCATTATAGGAATTATTAACAATTCGGAACAGCTTTTAAAGCAATATCTGTCATTCAGCGGCGGTCATTTCGGCGCCATGACCGGAGGAAAAGTAAACTCGACAGAACTTGTGGCGGCACTGATCAACCAGAAAACAAATTTCACGGACGGAATTCGTTTTGCGCAGGACGAAATCGACGGTACAGCATCAATTCTGATTCTCAAGGATGATGGTAATATTATTGCAGCGCGCGATAGACTCGGAAGGCTTCCGGTAGCTCTTGCCGGAAATGATGAAGGCTACTGCGTCTCATTTGAAACGTTTGCATACGAGAAATTAGGATACTCTCCCATCAGAGAACTCGGTCCCGGCGAAATAATAGAATTTGATGGAGAAAATGTCAAAGTTCTCGGAGCACCGCACAACGAAATGAGGGTTTGCTCTTTTCTTTGGACATATTACGGCTATCCCACGTCAAGCTATGAAGGAGTCAATGTTGAAACAATGCGGTACCGCAACGGAGCTGAAATGGCAAAAAACGATGAAGAAAGCGGAACATTGCCTCAGCTTGACTATGTCGGAGGAGTCCCAGATTCCGGAACACCTCACGCTATAGGATACGCGAATTATAGCCATGTGCCGTTTGCACGTCCTTTTATTAAATATACCCCGACATGGCCGCGCAGCTTTATGCCAATAAATCAGACCGAGCGCAACCGAGTGGCCAAAATGAAACAGATTCCGGTTTGCGAACTGATAAAGGGCAAGAATTTGCTATTTGTTGACGACTCGATTGTCAGAGGAACTCAGCTTCGTGAAACAGTAGAATTTCTGTATGAAAACGGAGCAAGTTCGGTACACATGAGATCGGCCTGCCCTCCTATTATGTATGGCTGTAAATACTTGAATTTCTCTCGATCTACAAGTGACATGGAGCTGATTACACGGTCTACAATCGCAGAGCTTGAGGGCGAAGAAGGACTAAAACATCTTGATGAGTACAGCGATCCCCAGTCAGAACGCGGAAAAGCAATGAGAAAGGCTATTTGTGAAAAGCTTCATTTTGCTTCGCTCGAATTTCAGACAATTGAAGGCCTTTGTCAGGCAATCGGCATAGAGCCGTGTAAGCTTTGTACATATTGCTGGACAGGAAAAGAATAATCAAAACCGAATACATAAGTCTGCGGTAATACTGAAAGGAACAATAGACATATGAATGAAATTTCAAAATCAGACAGCTACGCCGCTGCGGGAGTAGATATTACCGCGGGATATAAAGCTGTCGAGCTTATGAAAAAACATATTGCACGGACAATGACATCCGGAGTTTGTTCAGATGTAGGAGGCTTCGGAGGACTGTTCGAGCTTGACATGACAGGAATTTCAAAGCCGGTTCTCGTAAGCGGAACAGACGGAGTGGGAACGAAGTTGAAAATTGCGTTTCTGATGGACAAACACGATTCTGTCGGAATCGACTGTGTCGCAATGTGTGTAAACGATATTATCTGCTGCGGAGCAAGGCCGCTGTTTTTCCTTGATTACATAGCCTGCGGAAAAAATATTCCCGAAAAAATTGCAGAAATTGTCAAAGGCGTCTGCGAAGGCTGCGTACAGTCCGGAGCGGCGCTGATCGGCGGCGAAACGGCCGAGATGCCTGGCTTTTATCCCGCTGATGAATACGACCTTGCCGGATACTGCACAGGTATTGTTGATAAAAATAAGATAATTGATAACCGTACTATGAAAAAAGGCGATGTAATAATTGCACTTCCGTCAAGCGGCGTTCATTCAAACGGGTTTTCTCTTGTACGTAAAGTTTTTAATGTTGAAAACAGTGATATTAAAAAACCGATTGACGCTCTCGGCGGAAAATCGGTTGGGGAAACGCTCCTTACCCCTACAAAAATCTATGTAAAAGCTGTTCTCGGCTTGCTTGATCAAATAAAAATCAAAGGTATTTCACATATAACCGGAGGCGGCTTTTACGAAAACATACCGAGAAGTATTCCGGATGGTCTGAGTGCCGAAATTGAAAGAAAAGCAGTACGAGTTCTTCCGATTTTTGACTTAATCGCATCCGCAGGAAAAATAAGCGAACGTGATATGTTCAATACCTTTAATATGGGAATCGGAATGAGCATTACCGTTTCCGCCGAAGATGCCGATAAAGCTTTAGCACTTCTCAAATCATACGGTGAAGATGCTTATATTATCGGAGAAATCAGCACTTCTTCAGCTTCCGATAAAATATCTATTAAATAATTTTTTCATACGCTATAGTTTACAGTTTTTATAAATATGTATAAGGTGTTATAACAGCATACAGAAATCATTAATATAACTCAGAACTGTTTACGTTTTCGGCTGTAAAGACATTTGTGCGTAAAGGTATTTGTCCGTGAAGGCGATCGACTGTAAGGGTGTTCGATTGTAAGAGTGTTCGACTGTAAAGACGTTCGACTGTAAAGGCGTTCGACTGTAAAGGCGTTCGATTGTAAAGGCGTTCGATTGTAAAGGCGTTCAGCTCTGCAGGTGTTTGACTCTTCAGGCGGCGGATTACGTTCAATTTATCCGGCGGCGGTTTGACAAGCCATTAGAATGTCTTATGATGGCACTGTTCTTCTTATTGAATATGCATGTACGGCGGACCGGATTTTTGTGATTACCGAGAATGCATCAGTAAATATCGGTCTTCGGTATAGCGTTCCGTTCAGATATGGAAAGGAATGATTGTTTAAGTGAAAAAAATAAAACTCGCTGTTTTTGTCTCCGGAGGCGGTACAAATCTCCAGGCTTTGATTGACGCGCAGAAAAACGGAATCATCGAAAACGGAGAAATAAAGCTTGTCGTTTCAAGCAATCCCAACGCATATGCTGTTGTCCGCGCTGAAAAGGAGGGAATAACCACAGCTATTGTCGACAAAAAACTTTGCAAAACACAGAGCGAATTTGAAGACAAACTGTCAGAAGAGCTTGAAAAACACAGTATAGAGATTATAGTTCTGGCCGGTTTCATGTGTATTTTAAGCGAACGCTTTACGCGGCTTTATGACCGTCGGATTATCAACGTACACCCTTCTCTTATTCCGTCTTTCTGCGGCAAAGGCTTCTATGGAATTCGTGTTCACAAGGCCGCTTTGGAAAAAGGAGTTAAGGTAACGGGCGCGACCGTACATTTTGTAAATGAAATTCCCGACGGCGGAGAAATAATAATGCAGAAAGCTGTTGCCGTACATGAAGGAGACACCCCGGAAACTTTACAGAAAAGAGTTATGAGACTTGCAGAATGGAAAATTCTACCAGAAGCGGTAGAAAAAGTTTGCAGGGATATGAAAGAAAAGTGTTAAAAACTGTCTTATTCTGAGGAATACGCAAAGCTATGCATTTATGCACTTCTTTGTGTTTTGTCTTTAATCTTATAACAATAAAGCAAACTTTGTTATTAAAATAAGAAAGGGATATTTTTATGAATATCTATAAAATTAACGACGCCGCGGAGCTTATAAAAGACAACTCATATGTAGGACGCGGTATTATAATCGGAAAAACATCGGACGGAAAAAACGCCTGCAGTGCATATTTTATAATGGGAAGAAGCGCCAACAGCAGAAACCGCATTTTTTCAGAACATGACGGCTCTGTCTATACTGAACCGTTTGACTCTTCAAAGGTAGAAGACCCCAGCCTGATTATTTATGCCGCAATCCGCAAGCTCGATAATAAGCTGATTGTCACCAACGGCGATCAGACAGACACAATATACAATGCTATAAAAAACGGCAGCAATTTTACTGAAGCCCTCAAGACGAGAGAATTTGAACCAGACAATCCCAATTTTACGCCAAGAATCAGCGGAATGCTTACCTTTAAAGACGGTGACTTTAAATATGATATGAGTATTTTAAAAAGCCTTGACAGCGACGGAACAGCATGCTGCAGATATAATTTTGAATATCCCGCGTCTTCCGGTCTCGGTCATTTTATACATACATACGTCTGCGACGGAAATCCTATTCCCACTTTTCAGGGAGAACCCGAACGTGTAATGATTCCTAACAATATTGATCAATTTACAGATTCCCTGTGGAATTCTCTCGACCGTGACAATAAAATTTCTCTGTATGTAAGATATACCGATTTAAAAACAGGTAAAGAAGAAAATCGTCTGATAAATAAAAATAAATAATTGACTTCTACAGAGTCAGAAAATCTGTTCTTGCAACTTTACAAAATTAAGCCCGCATTATACACGCCCGTTTTACCGAATATTGAAAGGAATGGTCAACGCAAATGAAAGAGTTTGAACTTAAATATGGATGTAATCCAAACCAAAAGCCTGCCAGAATTTTTATGAACGGCAATAAAGATTTGCCGATTGAAATTCTTTGCGGCAAACCCGGATATATCAATTTCCTTGACGCTTTTAACAGCTGGCAGCTTGTTAAAGAGCTGAAAGAGACCCTCGGCCTTCCTGCCGCATCCTCATTCAAACATGTCAGTCCAACTTCCGCCGCAGTGGGAATTCCACTTTCAGTCAAGCTAAAAAAGGCTTGCTTTGCAGACGATATAGAAGATCTTGACAAGTCTCCTTTAGCCTGCGCTTATGCGAGAGCGAGAGGAACCGACCGTATGTGTTCTTTCGGCGATTGGGTAGCTCTTTCTGATGTTTGCGATGTTACGACTGCAAAAATGATAAAACGAGAGGTCTCGGATGGAGTAATTGCTCCGGGATATGAGCCGGAAGCTTTGGAAATTTTAAAGACCAAGAGAAAAGGCAATTACAACATTGTAAAAATTGATCCTGATTATATTCCCGAAGAGGTTGAACAAAAACAGGTTTTTGGAATTACTTTCGAGCAGGGCCGTAACAATTTCAAAATCGGCAAAGAACTCCTTTCAAACGTAGTTACAGAAAACAGGGAAATGCCGGAGAGTGCTATACGCGATCTTATAGTATCTCTTATCACATTGAAATATACCCAGTCAAACTCGGTATGCTACGCTGTCGATGGACAGGCAATCGGCGTAGGAGCAGGTCAGCAGTCGAGAATTCATTGTACGCGCCTTGCCGGTTCAAAGGCGGACACCTGGTTTTTACGGCAGCATGACAAGGTTCTATCTCTTCCGTTCAAAGAAACTCTCGGAAGACCGGACCGCGACAATGTTATAGATGGATATATAAATAAAAACGAAGAAGACGTCTGCGCCGACGGAAACTGGCAGAAATATTTTACAAGGCGGCCTGAGCCTCTTACGGACAAGGAAATAAGAGAATTTTTGTCAGGTATAGACGGAGTTGCTCTGGGGTCTGATGCATTTTTTCCTTTCGGCGACAATATCGAAAGAGCAAAGCGAAGCGGAGTAAAATATATAGCCGAGCCGGGCGGTTCGATTCGTGATGATCTCGTAATTGAATGCTGCAATAAATACGGAATAGCTATGGCATTTACAGGAATGCGCCTTTTCCACCATTGATTGTAAATATAAAATTATCAGGAGGATTTATAATGAATTTTTTTGACGAACTTCAAAATTATGACGCTGCAGTAGCTGATGCCTGTAAACTTGAGCTTGAAAGACAACAGCATAATATAGAACTTATAGCTTCTGAAAACATCGTATCAAAGGCAGTTTTACTCGCAGCCGGAGGCGTTCTCACCAACAAGTATGCGGAGGGATATCCCTCTAAGCGTTATTACGGCGGCTGTCAGTGCGTTGACATAGTTGAAGAAATAGCAAGAGAACGTGCCAAAAAGCTTTTTGGCGCCGATCATGCAAATGTTCAGCCCCACAGCGGTGCCAATGCAAACCTTGCGGTTTTCTTTGCCCTTTTGAATCCGGGAGATACAATTATGGGAATGAACCTTCAGCAGGGCGGACATCTCTCGCACGGATCTCCGGTTAATATCTCAGGAAAGTATTTTCACGTTGTGCCATACGGAGTAAACAATGAGACAGAGATGATTGACTATGATGAGATGCGAAAAATTGCTCTTGAATGTAAACCAAAGATGATTGTCGTCGGAGCAAGCGCATATTCCCGCATCATAGATTTCAAAAAATGCCGTGAAATTGCTGACGAAGTCTGTGCATATCTTATGGTCGATATGGCACATATAGCCGGACTCATCGCAGCAGGTGTACATCCGTCGCCGGTACCGTATGCTGATGTGGTTACAACTACAACGCACAAGACACTCCGCGGCCCCA
Source organism: uncultured Eubacteriales bacterium (assembly GCA_905205065.1). Taxonomy (GTDB): domain Bacteria; phylum Bacillota; class Clostridia; order Oscillospirales; family CAG-272; genus UMGS911. Next base: position 59,161 of record CAJLCI010000009.1, read on the forward strand.
GAGGCGGAATGATTCTCTGCAAAGAGGAACTTGCCAAACAAATTGACAAAGCTGTCTTTCCGGGAACTCAGGGCGGACCACTTATGCATATAATTGCCGCAAAAGCGGTCGCTCTCGGCGAGGCGATGACCGATGAATTCAAGGAATATCAGCGCCAGATTGTAAAAAATGCAGCTGTTCTCTGCAATGCCCTGATGGATGAAGGTATTGATATCGTTTCCGGCGGTACAGACAATCATTTAATGCTTTTAAAGCTTACGGGAACAAGTCTTACCGGAAAGGAGCTCGAGCATTACCTCGATGAGGTTCATATAACAGCGAATAAAAACACTATTCCTAATGATCCGCAAAGCCCGTTTGTTACAAGCGGTCTGAGAATCGGAACCCCGGCGGTTACCACACGTGGTTTCAAGGAGGCTGAAATGCTTAAAATCGCAAAGTGGATCAGCGATATAATTTCCGATTTTGAGGGAAATAAAGCACGTGTATCTGATGAGGTACAGCAGCTTTGTGCTGGATTTCCTATCTATAGCTAAAATCAAATTTTAAAGCAGATACTGCGCGCTATAGCGGGCAGTATCTGCCAGTTTGTCGCACAATTATTTAAATAAAAGCGGACAGCCCCATTACGGTACTCTCTGCAATGAACCATTCCGTCATGAGGCAGGACTAATTTAGCAGAAAGTTTCACTCATATCGAATACAGGTACGGTACCCTCCGCTTATAGAGGCAAGCTTCTTTACAGGCGGAAAACATTTTGTCCGCAGTTATATTTTTTTCATTTGAAAGAGGTATTTCATGAAAATTCTTGTTGTCGGAGGCGGCGGAAGAGAACACGCCATTATAAAAAAAATAAAAGATAATAAAAAAGTCTCCCAAATTTTCGCTCTTCCGGGTAATGGGGGAATAGCAAATGACGCGGTTTGTATTGATATTGGCGCAAAAGAAATTGACAAAATTGTTGATTTTGCAGTTAAAGAAAAAATAGATTACGCAATAGTTGCGCCCGACGATCCGCTTGTTCTGGGGTGCGTGGATGCTCTCGAGTCAAAAGGAATTCCATGCTTTGGTCCGGACTCCAAAGCCGCCGTAATAGAAGGAAGCAAAGTTTTTTCTAAAAATCTAATGAAAAAGTACGGTATTCCGACCGCCGAATACGAAGTGTTTGATGATTGCGGAAAGGCAATCGAATATCTCGAAACCGCATCTGTCCCGGTCGTTATTAAAGCAGACGGTCTTGCTCTTGGAAAGGGTGTCATAATTGCCGAAACAAAGGAAGCTGCAAAGACAGCCGTTATGGATATTATGCAGGCTAAAAAATTCGGCAGCAGCGGCAACCGGATTGTTATTGAAGAATATCTCACCGGCCCCGAAATCTCGGTATTATCCTTTACCGACGGAAAAACAGTAAAACCAATGATTTCGTCAATGGATCATAAGCGTATCGGAGAAAATGATACAGGACTTAATACAGGAGGCATGGGAACAGTCGCGCCAAACCCTTACTATACCAAAGAAATTGCTGCGGAATGCATGGAGAAAATATTTCTTCCGACCATAGCCGCTATGAATGCAGAGGGAAGAACCTTTAAAGGATGTCTTTACTTTGGCTTAATGCTAACAAAAAAGGGGCCCATGGTCATTGAATACAACTGTCGTTTCGGAGATCCGGAAGCCCAGGTTGTCCTTCCTCTTCTTGAAAGCGATCTTCTTACTGTCATGCAGGCTGTTACGGAGGAAAGACTTGCTGAAACCGAAGTTAAATTCAGTGAAAAAAATGCGTGCTGTGTCATAATAGCGTCCGACGGGTATCCTCAAAATTACAAAAAGGGTTTTGAAATTTTCATTCCGGCGGACTTATCTGACAATGTATACGTTGCAGGCGCAATAAGAAAAGACGAAAAACTTTTAACAAGCGGCGGACGTGTACTCGGCGCTACTGCGGTCATGCCTACCCTTTCGGGCGCGATTGAGGAAGCTTATCATATGGTAGACAGAATCAAATTCGAAGGTGCATATTGCCGCAGAGATATCGGAAAAAAAGCTTTAAAGGCTGTGGAGGAAACACGCTGATGGTTTACAGAGTATTTGTAGAAAAGAAAAAAGAACTTGCATATGAAGCGTCAGCTCTATGCTCTGATATTCGCAATTTACTCGGTATAGAGTCCTTAACCGATGTCAGAATTATCAATCGCTATGACGCTGAAAATATATCAGAGGAACTTTTCAATTATGCAAAAAAGACAGTTTTTTCAGAGCCGCAGCTTGACATAGTATCTGAAAACCTGGATACGAGCGGAGCCACAACATTTGCAGTAGAATATCTTCCGGGACAATTTGATCAGCGGGCTGATTCAGCGTCACAGTGTATCCAAATTATTTCAAAGGGCGACAGACCGCTTATCCGCACCGCTAAGATTTATGTTCTTTACGGAGATATAACAGAAAAACAGCTTGCAGATATAAAAAAATACGTAATCAACCCGGTAGAGTCGAGAGAAGCCGTTTTTGAAAAACCGGAGACACTCCGTATAAAATACGATATTCCTACAGAAGTTAAAACACTCGACGGTTTTATTTCTCTTGATCGCGGTGGTCTTGAATCGTTTGTCAGTGAATACGGTCTTGCGATGGATACCGACGATATAGCATTTTGCCAGGATTATTTTAAATCAGAAAACCGTGATCCTACAGTTACAGAAATCAGAATGATTGACACATACTGGTCAGATCATTGCCGTCATACAACATTTTTAACCGTAATAGACAGCGTTAAATTTGAAGACGAACTTCTTCAGAGTGCATACAATGAATACATAGCTGTACGCCGTGAGCTTGGAAGAACAAAGCCAATCTGTCTTATGGATATAGCCACAATAGCGGTCAGATATCTTAAGGCTCACGGCAAGCTTGATAAACTGGATGAATCGGAAGAAATTAACGCGTGTACAGTCAAAGTTGATATTCAGCTTGATGGAAAAACAGAGCCGTGGCTGCTTTTATTTAAAAATGAAACGCATAATCACCCGACAGAAATTGAACCTTTCGGAGGAGCTGCAACATGCATCGGAGGCGCGATCCGTGATCCTCTCTCCGGCAGGGCATATGTTTACGGAGCAATGCGTGTGACCGGAGCGGCCGATCCATTGAAGCCTGTCTCTGAAACTATGAAGGGAAAGCTTCCGCAGAGAAAAATTGTAACTACCGCCGCCGCGGGATATTCATCATACGGAAATCAGATCGGTCTCGCTACAGGTATAGTAGATGAAATTTATCATCCCGGATACGCCGCGAAAAGAATGGAGATCGGCGCTGTTATCGCCGCGGCTCCGGCTGAAAATATCCGCCGCGAGCGTCCGGCTCCGGGAGATGTGGTAATTCTCCTCGGAGGAAGCACCGGTCGCGACGGATGTGGCGGAGCTACAGGATCGTCAAAATCTCACAATGTCCAATCGCTTGAAACCTGCGGTGCAGAAGTACAAAAAGGCAACGCGCCGGAAGAAAGAAAGCTTCAAAGATTTTTCAGAAACCGTGATGTCTGCCGAATGATAAAACGCTGCAATGATTTTGGCGCGGGCGGCGTATCGGTCGCAATAGGAGAGCTTGCAGACGGTCTTGATATTGATCTTAACGCTGTGCCTAAGAAATACGACGGTCTTGACGGAACCGAGCTCGCTATCAGCGAATCTCAGGAACGTATGGCGGTAGTTATAGAGCCGGATAATGTAGACGCTTTTCTGAAGCTGGCGGAAACGGAAAACCTGCAGGCCTGCCCGGTGGCCAGAGTTAAAGCAGAAGCTCGCCTTACAATGACTTGGAACGACAAAAAAATTGTCGATGTAAGCCGTGAATTCCTAAATTCAAACGGAGCGGAAAAACATATTGACATTGCCGCTGCATCGGCCTCAATTTCAGAAAAGATAATTGACGGCGGATTTAACGAAAATTATAAGAAACTTGCATCTGACCTCAATATCTGCTCTAAGAAAGGACTTTCCGAACGATTCGATTCTACAATCGGAGCAGGAACTGTTCTGATGCCTTTCGGAGGAAAAAATCAGCTTACGCCGATACAGGCAATGGTTCAGAAAATTTCCTCAGAAAAGAAACACACGGACGACTGTTCATTAATGTCATTCGGATATAACCCCTTTATAACAGAACAAAGTCCGTATCACGGTGCATATCTTGCAGTCATAGAGTCTGTGTGCAAGCTGATAGCTTCCGGAGCGTCATTTAAAGACGTATATCTTACTTTTCAGGAGTATTTTGAACGTCCCGGAAAGAATCCCACAAGATGGGGAAAACCGTTTGCTGCGCTTCTCGGAGCTTTTAGGGCACAAATGGAGCTTGAAATAGGCTCTATAGGAGGAAAAGATTCCATGAGCGGTTCCTTTGAATCGCTTGATGTACCCCCCACTCTTGTATCTTTTGCGGTAACAACAGAAAAAGTACATAATATAATTTCCCCCGAGTTTAAAAGAGCCGGAAACCGTGTCGTCATTATAGAGCCTGAATATGATGAAAACAATCTCCCGAAAACAAAATCACTGCTCGGAGTTTTTGAAAAAGTAACTGCTCTTATTCGCTCAGGTGAGGCTGTTTCATGCTATACTCCGGGAATAGGCGGAATCGGAGAAGCGGTAATGAAAATGGCATTCGGAAACGGATTCGGATTTCATTTTTCAGATAATATTTCAGTGCAGGACATTTTCGGTTACAGATATGCTTCTTTCATTCTTGAGGTTAAAGACAAATGCGATGAAAAAATACTCGGCACTGTTGAGGACGACGGTTTGATCTGCTTAGGTACTGAAAAAATACCGCTTTCCGAGCTTCTTTTTGATTATGAAAATAAACTTGAGGAAGTATTCAGCTGCAATATAGAAAGTAATAAAGAGAAAATAAAAAATTTCTCATATAAATCCGTAAAAAGATATTCACCCGCAGTTAAGTCTGCAAAGCCTAAAATCCTGATTCCCGCATTTCCAGGAACAAATTGCGAATATGACAGCGCTAAAGCAGTTGCAGACGCCGGAGCAGATCCCGAAATTGTAGTAATCAATAATCTCAGCGCGAACGGAATTTCTGCAAGCGTTGAAAAATTTGCCGATAAGATTAAAACAGCGCAGATGATTTTTATACCGGGCGGATTTTCCGGCGGAGACGAACCCGACGGCAGCGGAAAATTTATAACAGCTTTCTTCCGCAATGCTGAAATAAAAGAAGGCGTTACAGATTTACTGGAAAACCGAGACGGTCTGATCTGCGGTATCTGTAACGGCTTTCAGGCTCTTATCAAGCTGGGACTTGTTCCTTACGGGAAAATTATAGATACAGATGAGAACTGCCCGACGCTGACATACAATACAATTGCAAGACATCAGTCCAAGATTGTCCGCACAAGAATCGCATCCAATAAATCTCCGTGGCTGTCCATGACGAATGTCGGAGATATATACAGCGTTCCGATTTCACACGGCGAGGGACGTTTTATCGCAGATGAAGATCTGATTTTAAAGCTTGCGGAAAACGGTCAGATTGCAACGCAGTATGTTGATTTTGACGATAATGCTACATCTGATATCCGCTTTAATCCAAACGGATCAATGTACGCAATCGAAGGTATCACCTCTCCGGATGGAAGAGTTTTCGGAAAAATGGGACATAGTGAAAGAATCGGCAGCGGTTTATATAAAAATGTGCCGGGAAATTACAATATTCATATGTTTGAGGCAGCAGTACGTTATTTCAGATAAATGATTTATTTCATTTGATCACACACTATAGTACATAAGCAATAAACCGGACCGGCGGTTAAAGCTTTCACGATTTTTAAAAGCCGTTTATACGGCGCGAGGTATTATAATGTCATATAAAACCGATATAGAAATTGCACAGGAATGCAAATTAAAACCCATAGATGAAATTGCTGAGAATGCACATATCCCGAAAGAATATATTGAACAGTATGGTAGATATAAAGCAAAAATTGATCCGTCCCTTATAAATAAAACCGAACGTAAAAACGGAAAACTGATTCTTGTAACTGCAATTACTCCCACTCCGGCAGGAGAAGGAAAAACTACTACAACAATAGGATTAGCCGATGGTCTCTCACGAATCGGAAAAAACGTCGCTGTTGCGCTGCGTGAGCCATCGCTCGGCCCGGTTTTCGGCGTAAAGGGAGGTGCTGCCGGCGGAGGATATGCACAGATCGTACCTATGGAAGATATTAATCTTCACTTTACAGGTGATTTTCATGCAATCGGCGCTGCGAATAATTTGCTTGCTGCTATGATAGATAATCATATTCAACAGGGAAATGAGCTAAATATCGATGTACGAAAAATAACCTGGAAACGCTGCGTGGATATTAACGACCGGCAGCTTCGGTTTATTGTAGACGGTTTGGGCGGTAAATTTAACGGCGTACCGCGTGAAGACGGTTTTGACATCACGGTTGCAAGCGAAATAATGGCGGTGTTTTGTCTCTCAGACTCAATCAAAGATTTAAAAAACAGGCTTTCCAAAATTATCGTAGGCTATACATATGACGACAAGCCGGTAACCGCCGGAGATCTCAAGGCCGTGGGAGCTATGACTGCACTGCTTAAGGATGCACTTAAACCAAATCTCGTTCAGACTCTTGAGGGAACGCCGGCTTTTGTTCATGGAGGACCTTTTGCAAACATAGCTCACGGCTGCAATTCTGTCATAGCTACAAAGCTTGCTCTCAAAACAGGTGATTATACAGTGACAGAGGCTGGGTTCGGAGCAGATCTCGGAGCGGAAAAATTTCTTGATATAAAATGTCGTCTTGCAGAACTTAAACCTGACGCCGTTGTCATTGTCGCGACTGTCAGGGCTTTAAAAATGCACGGCGGACTTTCAAAAAACGAACTTTCATCTGAAGATATAACCGCCCTTGAAAAGGGAATACCAAATCTTCTCAGACATGTTTCCAATATTAAAAAAATATATAAGCTCCCCTGTGTCGTGGCAGTAAACCGCTTTCCGACAGATACCGATCGGGAAATCAACTTTATTATTGAAAAATGCCGCGAGCTTGGTGTAAATGCAGTGCTTTCAACCGTCTGGTCAGAGGGAGGAAAAGGCGGAGAACAGCTTGCACGCGAGGTCGTAACACTATGCGGTGAAGGAAACCCGGATTTTTCCTTCGCATATGACCTTGACACTTCTATCGAAGAAAAAATTGAAGCTGTTGTAAAAAGGATTTACGGAGGGGACGGTATTATTATTACTCCTGCGGCAAAAAAACAGATAAATCAGTTAACTGCTCTCGGTTTTGACAAACTTCCGGTTTGTATCGCAAAAACACAGTACAGCTTTTCTGATGACCCTGCAAAACTCGGCGCGCCGACTGACTTTAAAATATCCGTAAAAGCTGTTAAAGTATCTGCCGGTGCAGGGTTTATCGTGGTTCTCACAGGAGATATTCTTACAATGCCGGGACTCCCCAAATCTCCGGCTGCGGAGATGATAGACGTTGATGACGACGGCAGGATTACCGGTCTTTTTTAATGTTTTAATGGCCTCAACGCCTTTAACAGCCCAAAATTAAAATCAATTATTGAATATATCCGCACCGAATTTTATTTTGTTATTTCTATAATATAAAACGCATCGGTTATAAGTTTTTGTCCTTAAGACGACAGATAACACAATGTTTCTGCCGACATTGTAAGAACAATTGCTTTTTCCGATGTGTTTTATATTTATATCTGAATCTGATTCACTTATGTCTGAATTCGTTGTATATTGCTTTAATTGCCGCTTCAAGGTCATTTTCTTTAACGCCAAGAATAATATTAAGCTCGCTTGAGCCCTGATCAATCATAACAATATTTATATCGGCTTTTGCAATAGCTCCGATTGTACGAGCCGCAGTACCTTTTGTACTTCTCATTCCGCGTCCTACAACGGCAATGAGAGCTATTTCATCCTCTATAAAAACGCTATCCGGGTTCACAGCGTCACAGAGACTGCGAAGTATGCTGTCGTGCTTTCCTTCGATCGATTTTTCAGACAAAATAATACTGAGAGTATCAATTCCAGACGGGAGATGTTCAAATGAAATATCCTCACGTTCCAGAGCTGCAAGTACCTTTCGGGCAAATCCAACCTCGGAATTCATCATATCTTTTTCGATTGTGATCGAACAAAATCCCTTTTTACCTGCTATTCCTGTTATAATATTATCACGCTCGGAATCACTGCATGAAGCAACAATCATGGTTCCGCTATCCTGAGGACTGTTTGTATTTCTTATATTAATCGGAATTCCCATCAGTCTTACCGGGAAAATCGCATCCTCATGAAGCACCGTAGCGCCCATATATGAGAGCTCGCGCAATTCATTATATGTGATTACATCAATTACATCCGGATTGTCAACTATTCTTGGGTCTGCCATCAAAACACCGGAAACGTCCGTCCAGTTTTCATAAATTACAGAATTTGTTGAGCGTGCAACAATAGCTCCGGTTATATCAGAACCGCCTCTTGAAAATGTCCGTATAGTGTCATTAGGCATTGAGCCGTAAAAACCCGGAATTACCGCGTGTGACACATGCTTAAGTCTTTCCCCAGTCGCCAAATAGGTTTTTTCACTGTCGAGCTGGCCGTTCTCGTTAAAGAAAATGATTTCCTTCGCATCAATAAATTCGAAATCAAGATATTTTGCAAGAATTTTCGCATTGAGATATTCACCACGGCTTGCTGTATAATCACGTCCTGCATTATGAATTACAGACATTTTAATTTTCTCAAATTCATCATCAAGTGCAAAATTCACGCCAAGCCCGGACACTATGGCACGGTATCTCTCCTCAAGCTGAGCAAATATTCTATCTATATTTTCTCCCTTTGACGCAAGCTCATAACATTCATATAATTTATCGGTTATTTTAAAATCGTCCGAATTACGTTTCCCCGGCGCGGAAGCGACAACATATCTTCTGTCTGAATCTGCCTTAATTATTTCTGTTACTTTTTTGAATTGTTCTGCGCTGGCAAGCGAGCTTCCTCCGAATTTAACCGTTTTAATATTCTTGTGCATTAGGAAAAATCCCCTCTTTTTAGTATAATACATATCTTGTCAAAATTTGACCTTCCATAATATTATATTCAAATTTTACCGTTCTGTCAATGCTAAAAGCGTATGAAAACATGACGCATATATTATGATTGATTATGTAAATAATCTTGACTAAAAACTAAAAATATGATATACTAATCTGTATGTTTTTAGATTATGGATTAAAAAATATTAATATCAGACGTAAAAAGAGGGATTTAAATTGCGCAGAGATGATTTAAGGAATATCGCAATAATAGCACACGTTGACCACGGTAAAACAACACTTGTAGATGAAATGCTTAAGCAGGGAGGTATCTACCGTGAAAATCAGACCACCGCAGAACGGGTAATGGATTCAAACGATCTGGAACGTGAACGCGGAATTACTATCCTTGCTAAAAATACCGCCGTTCACTATAACGATGTAAAAATAAATATAGTTGATACTCCCGGACATGCAGATTTTGGCGGCGAGGTTGAACGTATTCTCAAAATGGTAAACGGGGTTCTGCTTCTTGTCGATGCCGCGGAAGGGCCGATGCCTCAAACGCGTTTTGTGCTTCAAAAAGCACTTGAGCTTAATCACCGCGTAATAGTTGTAATAAACAAGATAGATAAACCGGACGCAAGGCTTGATGAGGTTGTTGACGAAGTGCTTGAGCTCCTTATGGACCTCAACGCTACAGATGATCAGCTTGACTCTCCGATGCTGTTTTGCTCGGGACGTGATGGTACAGCGTCTCTTTCTCCGCTTGAAAAGGGAACCGATCTCAAACCGCTTTTCGATACTATTCTTGATTATATTCCGGCTCCTGAGGGAGATGAAAACGATTCTCTGCAGCTTCTTGTTTCGTCTATTGATTATAATGAATATGTCGGCAGAATCGGAATCGGACGTATTGAACGCGGTCAAATAAAGCAAAATCAGGATGCTATGATCTGCAACTATCATTCCTCCGACGCGCCAAAGAGAACAAAAATTGTTTCAATTTATCAAATAGACGGACTTCAGAGAATTCCGGTAACAGAAGCAAAAATCGGAGATATTGTATGCTTTTCCGGAGCCGAGAATATTACTATCGGTGATACTGTTACCTCTGTTGATAAACCGGAACCGCTTGAATTTGTAAAAGTCAGCGAGCCTACAATGGAGATGACTTTTTCCGTCAATGACAGTCCGTTCGCAGGCCGTGAAGGAAAATATGTAACATCCAGACAGCTTCGCGAAAGATTGTATAAAGAACTTTTAAAAGATGTTTCTCTGCGTGTTAAGGATGGTGAGACAACAGACTCGTTTAACGTTTCCGGACGCGGTGAAATGCATTTATCAATTCTTATAGAAACAATGCGCCGAGAGGGATATGAGCTTTGCTGTTCTACTCCGCGGGTATTGTATAAAGAAATAGACGGCATAAAAAATGAACCGATGGAGCTTGTCTTTATTGATGTTCCGTCCGATTATGTAGGCAGTGTAGTTGAAGAACTCGGAAGACGCAAAGGTGAGCTTATTAAAATGGAGCCGAATTTGACAGGAACACGAATGTCTATTGAATACTCTATTCCGGCACGCTGTCTGTTTGGCTACAGAAGTATGTTTATGACTGCAACACGCGGTGAAGGTATAATTAACTCTGTGTTTGACGGTTATCAGCCATATAAAGGCGATATTACACTTCGCTGGACAGGATCCCTTGTCGCTTCAGAAGACGGAGAAACAACATCCTATGGCCTGTATAATACACAGGAACGCGGAAATATGTTCATCGGACCTGCAACTCCTGTCTACGAGGGAATGATTGTCGGTGAAAGTCCGAAAACCGGAGACATCGCTGTAAATCCATGTAAAAAGAAGCATCTTACCGCTGTACGTTCGTCAGGAGCAGATGAAGCCCTCACGCTTGTCACACCGGTTGTATTCAGCCTTGAAGAGGCAATTGAATTTATCTCGGATGATGAACTCATCGAAGTAACACCGAAAAGTATACGTTTACGTAAGAGAATTCTAAATACCGAGCTTCGTCTTAAAGCTCAAAGCAAAAAGAACAAACAGCAAAAATAAAGAGTGAATACTCAATGTCATTTAGATAACCCTACACAAGTTTAGATAAGCCAAAAATATGAAAGGCATCTTGATTTTCCTTCAACCGAGATGCCTTTTTTGTGTTCTGAATTATACAGACAGCGCTTGAACATGATTTATCATGCTATGAACCGTTCCTCATTACAAAGCGGCTGTATTTCCTTTTGGGCTAACTTATCAAGTAATTCCTTTTGAATAATGTTACGTGGAATAGATGTTTGGATTTCTGTCTCCCGTACAAGTGGAGATGTTATCATGCTTCTATGACAAATACATTCATCGGAATTCTGATTACAAAGATTCAAATAGTACCAAATAGAGTTTTCCACTTCCTCCATCGCCTTCTCCTCATCACCAACCGCAAGATAGGCTTGTGCCAACAAGAGATAGCAATCACCGGAATCAAAATCATGATACGGCGGAGGGCATTCATCTTTAAAAATCGCTTTCAGGATTGCGAAGAATGTTTTATATACCTCGATTGCATCTTGGTATTTTCCGCTATGGTAATAGGCTTTCCCAAGTCTTGCCGCGTGATCTTCCAAAGCTTGCAGGGAATAATCAATATCGGTACACAAATACTTTGCCGCACACTCGAAATTCTCTATATATTCGTTGACGATTGCCATAGTGGAATATAGTGTAAAATCGGTGCGTACAGGAAATTGGCGTGCTTCCTGCGTAGCTGCGCTGAAATTCTGATTTACCGAATACAGAAACACCAGATTTTGTCGTGCCGACAGAACATCCGTAATGTTTTTTGAATGTTCTATGATATAATTTGCCTGTCTGATGGTTTTTGTTAAGATTTCTTCTGAACGTTCACTTGCATACATTCCTTCATTATTAGGAAAAGACAGAGAAGTGCCCAACTGCATACAGTTATACATCAATACAAGATTGTTAGGATACTTTTTCAAACCCTCAATCAAGGTATCGTATACGGCAAGATAGGAATCAAGATTTCTGTATTCCTTTAATTTCTCCGCATTTTCTACAAATTCCCATGCTTCTTCATCCTCAGTTGTGACTGCAAGACCAAACAATACATCCGTACTGACTTCAAATACAGATGCAAGCGGCACGATTTGTGAAATATCCGGCATCCCGGTGTCATTTTCCCATTTTGAAACAGCCTGAAATGTAACGCCAATATGCTCCGCAAGTTCTTCTTGTGTAAAGCCTCGTTCTCTGCGAAGTCGTCGAATAATCTGTCCCATTGTTTCCTTCATGAATCAATTCTCCTTCATAATCTGTTGTTCGGTACCGCACATATATTATCTCATACAATTACAATAAAAAGAAGCGACTTAAAGATGAAGACCACTCAACGCTCCGTTGATAGTATTATATCACACATACTTGCATAATACCAAATCTTTTCATGATAAATATAAAAATTCCTATACATAAAAATCTTTATATTTCTATAAAGCATTCCATATATAAGCCCTTGATAACGCCCGAAAATGCCTAAAAAACCCATTTTCAAGGATGGTCACGCTCTCACCCTGTATATGAATCCACTGAAAGATTTCGGAACAATCTTCCTTTCATCACTCCGTTCGGGGCGGACAGGCTCGGTGTAGCAGTATTGTTTTTCTAAACGGCATACAGAACGTCGATAAGGATGAACCAAAGATTCGTCCTTATCTAAACATATATGACCTTATCTTAATGACATTGGTGAATACTATATTATTTTTTTGTGTAAATATTGTCTTAACAACGATTTCTATTGCTATAACTTTTACCTCAAAAATAAAGCCGCGCGTGATGCGCGGCTTTATTTATTAGACTCAGTTATAATAAGTAATTTCAAGAATTTGGGGCTGATCATAGCAGTCTCCTGTTGAAATTAAGGAGTAGCTATTTCCATCACATTTAGGCTTTAAAACAAAGCCTAACATTTCTATAAAATTCTGTGTTTCACTGTCAACAGTAAATCCCGTTATATCTATAATATAGTAACTGTCAGTAAATACAGTCTTAGCTGTGTTTGTCGATCTGCTGTCATTATTATTCCATGTAGTTCCGATACTGCAGAATCTTCTCATTAAGTTGTAAGCCGTAATCTCAGTAACTTTTTTATTAAGTCTTGGAATAAATAAACGAACGGATTTTATTCTCTTCAGCAATATGTTTCTTATGATACCGTAATTTATTTTTGAAAATAGCCACTGTTCTCCATACTTTTCTCCACTGCCTATAATAGCTGACGCCCCATAAAGATTATTCTCATCCGGTCTTCTGTTCTCAACTGTTGTATCAAGCATAAGTTTTTGTTCATACATATTACATTCAACTTCTACTGTTTTTAACTCATCCGAACATTCTATATATATTTCATAATGCCGATCGTCAATAGCTTTTGTATTAAGAACCACAGAACCGGGCGTAAAACTCTCGATATATCGGTCTCCTATAACCGAAATTGTAAAAATCGGTGTTATATCGTGTGACATAAAGGAAAAATATTTTTCATTGAATTTAATTCCATACGGAGTTTCATTTATATCAATATTTAATTTAATAAATTTTTCTTTGTTTATTACTTTTCTAAGCTTAACTCCGTTCAGCGTCGGAGATAAATTTACCATTGACATGTTATTAGAACCGATTTCTTTTTCGCTTTTTGAAATTTCAATATGTACAATTCCGCAGCTATTCTTTAAACAAACAACGTTATTTCGCACAATAATATCGGCATTGCTTCCGGTGTGATGCAGGCATCCATTTTCTTGACTAAACTTTAAATTTACAAGATTTCCGTCTGTAATATTAAATATTGGAACACTGAAGACATAAGAAGTTGTAGTCAGATCTTTATTATCTATTTCAAGCATATACCGATTCAAAAACTCATTTGAACGTAAAACACATTTCCAGTCATTTCGTATTCTATTTATTTCATTAATCGGCGAGTCCATTTTGCTCCTCCTGTTTTTAATACCAAATTAATATTAAAAGCTATGCGTATATTCCGCACAGCTCTTTAATAACAATTATTTACAGTTCAGGACGCCAATTCGCATACAAAACCATACTATAATCAGGCACAGTAGTTATCATAGAAATCTTTTCTCCGTATCCATTCGGAAGCGTATACCAACCGTCAAAATATTTCTCTTCCTCACAGCAGCAAACTTCGGGCAATTTTCCGAAAATACCGCCGACGTCATAATATAGTATAGAGTTTCCTAATACACATCCTCCGCAAGGGTTGAATATTACCTTAACTATCCAATGTGCATAAAGCAATACCGTGTTCTCGGGAACAATTGAGGTCGCGTAAACATGACGACCATCAGAACCGGACTCTGTATACCATCCATCGAAAATACAACCTTCACGAACAGGAACATTCTGGGTTAGAACAGATCCATATTTTTCATTTGTAGGGCAATATACAGTTACAGAATTCCCTGAGTAATTGTCAGACAATATAACCGCTGTTACTTTTGTCCAGTGCGCATAAAGAGAATGATCTGAATCAGAACACAATGTTTCACTTGTTACCTGAGTTCCTCCCGACCGCTCCGTAAACCACCCGTCGAAACGATAACCGCTTCTATCTTTAGATGTTGGCAGGGCTTCTCCATATGCTTCTCCATCATAAGCGTTAATTGTACTATAAGAACTTGTATCTGATTCACTAAAATTGCATTTTAAAGTTACATTAACTATGCGCGTCCAATGACCATACAATGTTAAATTCTTTACAGCAGGGACAATTGTACCATTTATATATTTCGTTCCTCCTATTTCTGCGGTATACCACCCGTCAAATCTGTATCCAACATACCCTGCAGGAAGCACAGTTATAGCTTCCCCTACGGGAAACTTTAATGGTGATACAAATGAATCAGGACTAACTGAATTTTCTACAAAGGTTACTACCGCAACACGAGTCCACTGAGCATATACTTGCAAAATATTTTCACTTATGTTTGGAACAATTGAATCTGCAGTATATTGGGTCCCGCCTGATCTTGCACTGTAATATCCCTTAAATTTATAATATGCATCATCCGTTTCATAATCTTTATATCCTTCCATCTCGCCGAACGGTTGTCCCGGATAGCATGTATTATATTTAAAGTTTAAATCATCACTTTTTCGGTTTCTCATGTAATGTACAATTATACAACGAATCCACTTTGCGTATAAGCTATGTGACCAAATAGGTACTGGGTGATCAGCTGTAAATATATCCGTTCCCTCCGGATCTGAACACCAGCCGCCAAATTCATATCCTTCTCTCGTCGGCGTCGGCATTCCTTTCTGAGAATAGGGTAATCCGCATATATATGTGTCAACATGTACATTTTCTTCTGGTGCACCAACATAATTCCATTTAAAAGATACTGTTGCTACCAACGGTGTCCACTTTGCATACAAACTATGGGGGTAGTTAGGAACTGGTTGGCTCGAGGTAAATATATCTGTTCCCTCCGGATCTGAGCACCAGCCGCCAAATTCATATCCTTCTCTCGTCGGCGTTGGCATTCCTTTCTGAGAATAGGGTAATCCGGGCTCATATGAAATCACATAAGCATTTTCGCTGGGCGATCCTATATAATTCCATTTGAAACATACCTCCACTTCAGTTGAACTACTTCCGCCGCCTGATGAATTTTTGGGCGCTTTAATTATATATTCCAAGTTATTTCCTGCAGCAGTTAATTCATCCTCGTAGTCAGAAGAAAATGTATTAGCAAAAAATTTACCCCAGGAGATTTTGCATTGAACACCACCATATACTTGAGCAACTTCTACAATGTTCCTTCCACTTGATGAATCCTGATTAACGGTATAAACAATTGCACTATGACCATCTTTTCTTATTATATCTCCCGGAGCTAAAGAGATGCCTGCAGCATTTTCTTTTAGATAATATACCCATCCATTGCTATCAGTATAACCACTATAATTAGCATTACGCGCTGTTGGATACGTACCAAACACAAGATATGCCATATAATAAGCAAATCCGGCACACTGTATAGAAGAATTGAAACAATTACAACCGCAATCTCCAAGATCATAAGGATCACAATTGTTGCCAGAACTATGATGATAACATGGTATATCTCTTACCGAATCTGGATGATTCCTACCCATATTTAATTGTTCTGTAGTTGCTTTATCATTTGGGTCATGATTCCAGTATCTACCATTATTAAAAGTATTTTTAAGATTGAATAACTTTTGCGTTACTTGTAAATCAGTCATTTTATATCTCCTTCATTTATATTGTGAATGCATTCAATATTATAAAGAAGATATTAACCACTTGATTGTCAACCTTATATTAAGATTATTTCGCTGACTCATATACTTCAGCATTATGAGCAAGATATTCCTCTACAGTTGAAAAACCATTATTATTTTCATTAAACATCGTATTAATATATTTATCATACCCTGCTTCAATTGCTGTCCATGATTTCTCAGACTTATAAACTATTTTACCATTTTCTATTTCTACAGTTCCCTCTTCTTTTACGAACTCATTAAGTCCGGTCCAATAAATATCACAATCGTACGTTCCTCCCACTGCAATATATTTACGAGGTTTTCTAATATAATTTAAAGAACCATCTTCTCCTCTCATGAAAATTATAACAGAGTTATTATACCATTCTTCACCATTAATTTTTTCTCTATTTTCCTCTGCATTTATTACCTCTACTCTTATTATTTCATTATCAGTAAATAACCATGTATTTCCGAATCCACAATCAGTTCTATTAGAATAAACTACACATTGATTAGTTACATAGGCATAATAAGACTTAAAGTAATTAAGTCCTTTGTATTCACGAATTATTGATTTATCTACTTCCATAGTTTGACCATTGGCAGTAAAAGAATTACAAGAAATATAATATTTTCTATTAAAAGGATCTTCCAGGTCAGCAAACTCTCTTTCTATTTCCGCTACCATACCACCAGATACTAAATTAGATTCTCCCTCTCCTTCTATTTTATCGGAAATAATATCAAAAAAAACGTCAAACATATCATAATTATCTTTGATAATGTTTGGCATACAAAAAAATAAAGTATTATCATTCTTAAAAAGAACACCGTCTAAAAATTTATAATTAGTATTCTCTTCCGGAACTTCAATACTTTCAAGAGCGGTTAAGCTTACAAACGCCTGCGTATCTATACTTTCAACTGACTTTCCAAGTTTTATTGTTTTTATCTCGCCAGCCACTGGACTTGCACCAAATGCATCTTCAGAAATTGCACTAACATTATCAGGTATTGAAATATTATACTCTGTTCCATTATAAGCAGTTAAAACGCCTTCATCAGATATAGAGAATTCAGGCAATGATAAATCTCCCGTATCACTCTCATATACAGATATATCATTTGCATCAGTTTCAGTCGTAACATCATCATTAAACACTGTTTTTTCTGCATCATTGCAGGACACCAACGTCACACATAACATAGTTGCAATACAACAATTACGAATAATTTTATAACCGTATAGTATTGTATTTTCATTAGCGCACATAATCTTCATACTCCTATCTTTAATATATATTTGTAATAATATATTACCATTATTGGAAACTTGTGTCAATACTTTTCCAATATATATATATATACTGAATATTTATTAAATATAATTAATGTAATTTAAAATACTAATTTCTAAATATAAATACATTAATTTACTATATATACCTAATATATAAAATTTTTATTCATAAAAAATTATAAATAAAAAACAAAATGTTGTTATCGTTATTTATTATTATCGATAACAACATTTTATGCAAAATATTCAATTATGTTATTCTTAATAAATCAATACTATCTAAAATTTGTATTATTATAGAGTTCTAAATATCATTTAAAGCTATTTAAAAGATTCAAATCGTAACCGTTACAATTTTCATATGATTTTTTTCATTTTATTTTTGCTGATTTTACTAATAATATTAGGAGGCTATTGTTATCCTATATATTTATTTTGCTGATTCAAACCTTTGTGATTGTTGTATAAAATATTCTTCTACAGATAAATCAGTTCCTTTTATTAAGTATTTTATAACATAATCCTCATCATATCCCAAGTCTCTTGCAGTAAATTTTTCCTCTGGATAATACACTATATTTCCATTTTCTATTTTAACATACCCTATTTCCTTAGCAAACTCATCAAGACCAGTCCAACAATAAGCGTAATCCAATTCTCCACTGTAAAAAACATATTTAAGAGGCATACGAGTATATCTTAAAGATCCGTCTTCTCCTGCCTCAAAAGTTATCACTGAATAATTATACCACTCTTCACCATTAATTTTTTCTCCTTCTTGCAGTTTATTTTTATTAATATCTACTCTTACAATTTCATTATTAGTAAACAACCACGTCTTTCCATATGCAGTAGCATCTGTAGTATAAGAATAAACTATACATTCACTAGTACTATAGGCACAATTTTTTATAAAGATCCATTTATAGTTAAAATCAACATCATTAAATTCCGCCTTGTCAAACTCAATATATTGTCCATTAGCACTAAATGCTTTACAATATAAATAATATTTTCTACCAAGAAAATCATCCGAACTAGCATATTCTCTTTCAATTTTTGCCATCATGTTGCCAGAAACAAGCTTTGCTTCTCCTTCGCCGTCAATATTGTCAGAAATTACGTCATAAAAAATGTTGAACATGTCATAATCAGCCTTGACAATGCTCGGCATGCAGAAGAATACTGAATTATCAGCTTTTATCAGTACTCCGTCCTTAAATATAAAATTTCCGTTCTCCTCTGGAACCTCAACATTTTCAAGCTTCGTTAGATTCACAAAAGCTTGAACATCAATATCCTCCACTGATTTCCCAAGCTTAACAGTTGTGATAGCTTCAGCTTTCGGACTTGCTCCAAACGCATCGGCACCGATCGAAATTACATTGTCAGGTATTACTACAGTTTCATCGTCCCCATTATATGATGTCAAAACCCCGGCTTCGGATATTTCAAATTCCGGCTTCAGTGCTTCGGTTTCGGCTTCAGTTTCTGTGCTTTGTGGCTGATTTAAATAATTTTCTGTTGTATCAGTTCCGACTAAAGATCTTCCATCTGT
>CAJLCI010000010.1 GCA_905205065.1 uncultured Eubacteriales bacterium
CGTAGCAAGACCGAGCGCGCACGGACAGCTGATTACGAGAACTGAAATAGCCCTTGCAAGAGAATAACCTATCGTCTCTCCGGCAA
The DNA here is from genome assembly GCA_905205065.1 of uncultured Eubacteriales bacterium. Taxonomy (GTDB): domain Bacteria; phylum Bacillota; class Clostridia; order Oscillospirales; family CAG-272; genus UMGS911. Next base: position 87 of record CAJLCI010000010.1, read on the forward strand.
GCATCCACACGATAAATGAAATCACCGCGACGGCTATAACAGCCGGAACAAATATCCCGGATACCTTATCTGCAATTTTAGCTATCGGAGGCTTTGTAGCCGAGGCGTCACTAACCATTTGAATTATCTGAGATAATGTAGTATCTTCACCTACCCGTGTCGCTTCGCAGACAAGATAACCCGACTGATTGAGCGTCGCTGCTGACACACTGTCTCCGGCATTCTTATCAACCGGAATACTTTCCCCGGTAAGAGACGATTCATCAACAGCTCCCTCTCCTTCGATTATTCTTCCATCGACCGGAATGCTCTCCCCCGGCCTAACTACAAACCTATCTCCGATTCTGACATCCGATGCCGGTATCTCTATCTCAGTATCTTCGCGAATCACCACGGCGGTTTTAGGCGCCAGTTTCATAAGTTCCTTTAACGCATCAGTAGTTTTTCCCTTTGACCGCGCTTCGAGTAATTTGCCCACTGTTATTAACGTTAGTATCATCGCGGCAGATTCAAAATAAAATTCATGCATATAATGCATAACGGAATCGGCATCTCCGCTGTGATGTGCCACTGTCATGGCAAAAAGAACGACTACGCTGTATAAAAAGGAAGCTCCCGCTCCAAGAGACACAAGAGTGTCCATATTTAGCGAGCGATGTATGAAACCGCGGTAACCACTTATAAAAAATTTCTGATTTATAACCATAACCGCCGCAGTAAGCAAAAGCTGTATAAGTCCAAGCATAATATGATTTTCTGCCATGACCGACGGCAGCGGCCAGTTCCACATCATATGTCCCATAGAAATATACATTAAGGGAACAAGAAAGCAAAGCGAAGCTATAAGACGAGTTCTCATCTGAGAAATCTCGGTATTTTTAAGAGATTCCTGATCCGTATTTTCCTTTGTTTTTCCATCGCTTCCACTCTCAGAGGCTCCGTATCCAGCCTCTTCAACAGCTCTTATTATTTCAGATGACGCCGCGCTGCCCTCTACTCCCATTGTCCCCGTAAGAAGATTAACCGAGCATGAACTTACTCCGGAAACCTTAGATACCGCCTTTTCTACTCTCGCGCTGCAGGCGGCACAGCTCATTCCTGTAACTTTATACTGCTTCATTAACTGTTCTTCCCTTCTTTATTTGACAAGCCGGAAAACCCGATTATAATTCGATTATAATTAAAGATTATAATTAAAAGTGAGATGTTCCCCGCCTGTAAGACGTTCGCGTGTAAAGGCGTTCGCCTTTATAGTCGGCTGTTTCCACTCGCTTTTTCCTGAGATTATACAATTCATCACCGAAAACCTCATGCAAAGTCATTCTCCTTATTGAATAACAAATACAACCGCGCTATCGCATCAGCTTGCGCAGAAGATGTGCAAGCTCATCAATTATATCATCATTTCCGTGACGGATATTTTCCGCTACACATGTATGAAGATGATTTTCAAGCAAAAGCTTGTTAAAGCTGTTGAGTGCTGAATTTACCGCTGAAACCTGTATCATCACATCAGTACAATACGCATTATTTTCGAGCATTTTCTGTATTCCCCGAACCTGTCCCTCAATTCGTTTAAGACGATTCATGAGCTCCTTCCGTTCTTTTTCAGAACGTTCCTTTGTCCTTTTTTCATGCGGGCATAGATGGCAGCTGTCACATTCATTGTTTTCTTCAGAAATATTATTCCCATCTGTTGCGCTATTTATTTCTTTCATCATCAATACTCCATTCTATACTCCATGTTATGTTTGAATATCTGAGATTAATAATCGGCTCTGAACATTAATATACATTAAAAGCGGCATATTTTTACAACACATACCCCCCGTGGGTATATAACAATGATATTATATATCTAAAAATCATTATTGTCAAGATAAATTTTCAATTATTATATGAAATATTTAAGATAAAATGAGACATAATTATTTCAGCATAAATGCCGGACTATTTTAACTGTATTTATAGAACCGTATTTTCATAGCTTTTAAACGTTTTATTAAAAATATTCAAAAGGTCTTGAAATCTTAATAAAAATCTGATATAGTATAAATAGTTTATTTTTCTGTAAAACATCCAGAAAAATCAGCAAGACACGATGTAAGGTCATACCGGCCGGGGAGTCAGCGGTGTCCTGTAACCTGCAATCCGCTACAGCAGGGGTGGTTTCCTTTACTGAGGGCTGAATACGTACGGTCTGTGCTGTAACAAAAGCGTTGACGAATTGGCCTTGCGCAATTGAAGACTGTGAACCATGTCAGGCGGGGAACCGAGCAGCATTAAGCAGTTACTTTGATGTGCCGCAAGCAAGCCTGTTTTGAGCCGGAGCTGCAGTGTCGCGTATGTGTTTACGTTCGAAGTTGGGTGTATGACCTTACATTGTGCCTTGTTTTTTCTCGTGAAAGGAATGATAAATTATATGCATAAGGCGCTTTACAGAAAATGGCGTCCGATGCTTTTTGATGATGTATACGGACAGGAGCATATTACATCTGTTCTAAGATATCAGGTTGAATCAGAAAAGCTGTCACACGCATATCTGTTCTGCGGATCACGCGGAACGGGAAAGACTACCTGCGCGAAGATTCTTGCCAAAGCGGTAAACTGCGAGTCTCCAATAAACGGAAATCCATGCGGAAAATGCAGCTCCTGCACCGGAATCGAAAGCGGTTCGGTTACAGATGTAATTGAAATGGACGCCGCAAGCAACAACGGAGTTGAGGACGTACGTTCTATACGCGATGATGTAATTTACTCTCCGTCATCTGTAAAATACAGAGTTTATATTATCGATGAGGTACATATGCTCTCAGTCAGCGCGTTTAACGCTTTGCTGAAAACGCTTGAAGAACCGCCCGCCCATGTCATATTTATTCTTGCTACAACAGAATTGCAAAAGCTGCCGGCAACAATAATCTCTCGCTGTCAGCGCTTTGATTTCAGAAGAATTACGATTCCAGTCATTTCAAAACGGCTTGAATATATAGCATCTGAGGAAAAAATAAATATAAATCATGACGCCTGTGCCCTTATAGCAAAGCTCTCCCAGGGAGGTATGAGAGACGCTATTTCACTTTTAGAGCTCTGCGCCGGAGAAGCCGGAGGAAAAACAGACAAAGAAATAACCACAGATATTGTAGAACAAACCTCCGGAATCGCCGGACGTGAAACAACTGCAAGAATGGTTTCGGCAATCATTGACGGCAATATCGAAGCCTCGTATGATATAATTTCACAGCTGTATAACTCATCAAGGGACGTAGGTATATTCTGGCAGGATCTGATGGCATATTACAGAGATATATTAGTAATTAAATCCTGTAAAAACGCAAAAAAGTATCTTGATCTTACCGACAGCGAATATGATGAAACAGCAGAAATTGCAGAAAATATCAGACGCGAAAAAATTACCTTCCATCTCGGAATAATAGACAAAGCTCTTTTCGATATGCAACACAGCGGAATGTCAAAACGAATCTGTGCAGAACTTGCCGTTGCAAAAATGACTGATCCGGCACTTATGGGAAGAGACTCCGAAACAGACGCCTTGGCGGAAAGAATCGCAAAACTTGAGGACAATCTGAATTTAATTCAGGGTACACTTTTACGAAAAACATCCGACAACTACGGCTCTCAGGGAGCGGAAGATACCGCACACATCATAATTCGGCAGGCAGATACGGACAAGCCTCCGCTGAGCTTTGAAAGCGAACCTGAAAATACAGGGCAAACTGCAGATAAAGTTTCGCCGAGAACAGTTCAGAACTATCCAGTATCAGAGACGCAGAAAGCAAATGCAGAGCCGGGACAGCGTGTACTGCATACCATAGGATATTGGAGTGAAATTATTTCCGATTATGACAGGTATGATAAAACAAAAACAGAATTGCTCAGAATGACAAAAGCATATCGTACCGCTGACGGAATCCTTGTAGTAAAAACGGATGAAAGCTTCATTCATATGATGCTCGACAACAGTGAAGTACGAAGTAAAATACTTTCATGCGTTTCAAAATACGATAAAGATATAAAGGATATATCAATCGAAAAAAAAGATTCCTCTGCACCTGATTCGGATCTTATAGACGAGCTAAAAAAAGCGGCGGAAGAATCTTCGGATCCCGAAAATCCGCAAATATGAAATAAGTATATTTAATCGTCTTTATATATTATAATTTATTAAAAAATTTTATCTTGAAAGGATTTAATACTATGAAAGCTAATATACCAAAGGGACTCGGAGGTCCTCAAAATATGCAGGGAATGATACGCCAGGCACAGAAAATGCAGGAACAGATGACAGAACTGCAGGAAGATCTTGATGCCCGTGAATATGAAATTAAAGCGGGCGGCGGAGCAGTTACAATCGTGATAACGGGCAAGAAAGAAATTAAAAGTCTTTCAATTGAACCGGAAATTGTAGATCCCGACGATGTTGAAATGCTCACGGACATTCTTACCGCAGGATTTAATGAAGCTATTAAACGTGTTGACGATACCAATCAAAAAGAAATGACATCTATTACCGGAAATATGTCACTTCCAGGACTGTTTTAAAAGCTTAAGACTATATTTTTACATTCTGTGTTGGCAGTCGGAAAGGATTTCTTGTGTGACAAATGATACAAAATAATTACATTTCTCCATCACTGCTCCGTCTTGCAGAGCAGTTTCAGACTTTACCCGGAATCGGGCGCAAAAATGCAATGAGGCTCGCTTTCGCCATTCTCCAGAAAACTGACGAAGAAGCAACTGATTTTGTAACCGCAATTACCGATGCCCGTACAAAAATAAAATACTGCGCCGAATGCATGAATATGTGCGAAGACGATATCTGCCCTATATGCGCGGATACAGAAAGGGACCACTCAACAATATGCGTTGTCGAGGATGTGAGAGCCGTAATGGCTTTTGAAAAAGTTCGTGAATTTAACGGAGTTTATCATGTTCTCCACGGAGCTCTTTCTCCGCTTAACGGAATAGGTCCTGATAAACTTCATATTGACGAACTGGTAAGGCGTGTCAGCAAAGGCGGTGTAAATGAAGTAATTGTCGCGACTAATTCAACAGTTGAAGGCGAAGCGACTGCGATGTATCTCACAAAAATTCTGAAGCCTTATGAAATTAAAGTAACTCGCCTTGCATGCGGAATGCCTGTAGGCGGAGAGCTTGAATTTGCAGACGAGGTAACGCTTTTCCGCGCGCTTGAAGGAAGACGTTCTATGTAAAAAATTTCACTATGCCACATTGCTCGATGTGAACTTATATTTGATGTTTATCATTCCGATCTCTGAAATTTCATTCGATATTTATAATGTTCATCTTTGAAATTTAATTTGATTCACTCGCTTTATTTGTTTTATTTAATTCATTTGCATTATTTTATAGAACCTCGTAAAATTTAACAGATATGCGATATTTATCTTTTCTCATAAATAAGTCATCCCGGCAAGCGTATTAAGATTGCCGGGATGACTTATATTTTTAAGAAAGCAATTCAATAAAGAGCACAGTTTCATCACAAGACATTCCGGTGGCTGGTCAAACCGCAACAGGAAAAGTGAGTAAAGACAACCGCCTGCGGAGATGGACACATTTATATGCGAACGTCTTCACAATTGAACGTCTTACAACCAAACGTTTTACAGTCAAATAGCCTACAGTCGAACAGCTTACAATTAAACAAATTTATAATTGAACGGCTCTACAATCGAACGGTTTACGATTGAACGTCTTACGGTTGAATGGTTTACGGTTGAATGGTTTACGGTTAAATAGTTTACGGTCAAATTGCTTCGGTTGAATGGCTTACAGTTAAACGGCTCACCGCGCAAATATCACGCTTTTAGTCATATATAAATTAGTCAAGCTCTTTTTTGCCTGTGTATAGCTCGTAATACCTGCCTTTCTGTGCCAACAATTCATCATGATTTCCGCGCTCGATAATCTTTCCGCCTTCAAGAACCATAATTGCATCGGCATTGCGTACAGTTGAAAGCCTGTGAGCTATAACAAAAGTAGTCCTGTTTTTCATCAATCTATCCATTCCACGCTCTATATGCTTTTCTGTTCTTGTATCAACCGAGCTCGTCGCCTCATCAAGAACAAGTATAGGAGCCTTTGACAGCGCGGCTCTTGCAATATTAAGAAGCTGGCGCTGTCCCTGAGAGAGATTAGCTCCGTCGCCCTCTATCATCGTATCATATCCGTTTTCAAGCCGCACAATAAACGAATGCGCGCTGGCCGTTTTGGCAGCCTCCACTACTTCGTCATCGGTCGCGTCAAGACGGCCGTACCGTATATTTTCCCGCACTGTACCTGTGAAAAGATGTGTATCCTGAAGGACCATCGCAACATTGCACCTCAGAAAATCACGTTTAAACTTTTTAATTTCTATTCCATCTATAGTAATCTCTCCGCTGTCAATATCATAAAAACGATTTATAAGATTGGTAATTGTAGTTTTTCCCGCACCTGTAGAACCGACAAAAGCAATTTTCTGTCCCGGATGTGCGTACAATGAAATGTCGCGGAGAATAATCTTATCCTTGTTATATCCAAAGCACACATCACTGAAAACTATATCGCCGTTTATCGGTTTATCGACAGCATCATCCGCATCATTTTCTTCAGGAGGTTCATCCATAACTGCGAATACGCGCTCTGCTCCTGCCAGCGCGGCAAATATAGTAGACATCTGCTGAGAAATATTATTGATAGGCATTGAAAACTGCCTCGAATAATTCGCAAATACAGTCAGAGCACCCGGAGTAAATCCTCTTGTAACCATAAGAATTCCACCCGCTCCGATAGTAACGGCATAGCTTATCTGGGAAGTATTTCCCATGATCGGCCCCATAACGCCTCCGAAAAACTGAGCATTAAACTGTTTTTCCTTTAAATCGCGGTTCAGTGTGTTAAATTCATCAATGCATATGTCTTCATGGCTGTATATTTTTACCGTCTTCTGTCCTGAAACGGTCTCCTCAATATATCCGTTAACAGCGCCGAGAGCCTCCTGCTGTCCGGTATAATACTTTCTGCTCGCTTTTGCAATCAGTCCTCCGCCTTTTGTAAATATCGGAATAAATAATATAGTTATAAGAGTAAGCTGCCAGCTTGTCGTAATCATAAATACAAAAGTTCCGATTAAAGTAATTATACCGGAAATCACCGAAAGCAGCGAACCGTTGAGCATTGTATCAATATTGTCAACATCATTTGTAAAACGGCTCATTGCCTCTCCGGTAGGCGAAGAATCGAAAAACCTGACGGGTAGCTTCTGCAAAGCTTTAAAAAGATCATTTCTTATTTCAGCCACCGCCCCCTGTGAAACACTGAGCATCAATCTTGACTGAATATACGTGCAGGCAGCGCCAAATATGTATATAAGCGTCATAAGAGCAAGCGCGGTAAAAAGATAAACGAGCGTGTCCGTCCATTTGGGACCGGAAAGCATTACGCTGAAAAGACGAGTTTGAGTCAGTCTCCGAACCGCATTATCTGCCATAACGGCCGCCGCCCCATCCTTTGCAGTTGTAGTAACTCCGGCTATATTATTTATAATCGGAGCAAGCATATATGAGCCTGCAAGAGAGGTAAGCGTGCTGAAAAGCATACACAAAAGAACAAGAAAAAGCTTCAGACTGTGCGGCTTAATATAGATATAAAGCCTTCCTATAACTTTGGCAGCATTCTTTGGCTTACCTGATACAGCTCCCCTTCCGTGCGGCCCCGGTCCTCTCATACCCGGAACTGCACGTATTGCTTTATCAGTTTTTTTCACATTGGAAACATATTGACTTCTGAGCTGCTCAAGAGTTCTTCCCTTCAATTTTGCTCCCCCCTTTCACCGCCGTCTCATTTTCACTGACCTGAGAAAAGTATATTTCTCTGTATTCAGTATTGCTTTCAATAAGTTCTCTGTGAGTTCCCGTTCCTGTAATTCTTCCGTCATTCATAACTATAATTGTATCGGCATCAATTACCGAGCTGATACGCTGCGCAATTATTATTTTAGTGGAGTCAGGAAGATCATTTCTGAAAGTATCTCTTATACGAGCCTCCGTAGCTGTGTCAACAGCCGACGTGGAATCGTCAAGAATTAAAATTTTAGGTCTTTTAAGAAGAGCCGCAGCAATACATAATCTCTGCTTCTGACCGCCGGATACATTTGTTCCTCCCTGCTCGATAACAGTATCATACCCGTCTGTAAACGAGGAAATAAATTTATCGGCCTGAGCGTGCTTTGCGGCTTCCTCTATATCTGAATATTCCGCGTCCGGATTTCCAAACCGAAGATTATCGGCAATAGTTCCTGAAAACAACACGTTTTTCTGAAGTACCATACCTATTCCGGAGCGAAGATTATCAAGAGAATAATCCCTGACGTCTGTTCCATCGACGAGAATACTGCCGCTGTCAGGATCATATAGGCGCGGAATCATAGATACAAGTGTAGTTTTTCCGCAGCCTGTAGAGCCTATAATTCCGACCGTTGCGCCGGCAGGGATATAAAGACTGATATTACTCAGAACAGTTTCTTCACTTGATTTATAATATCTGAATGAAACATCACGAAATTCTATTTCCCCTCTGTCAACTTTTTTGTCAGTACACGAATTTCCGTCTGATATATCAGGCTGTTCGTCAAGTACCTCTCTCACACGCTTAGCCGAAGCAAATGCGCGCGAGGATGTCATAAACATCATTGTAAGCATCATCAATGAGGAAAGAATCTGAGTAACATATGTAACAAAAGAGGAAAGATCTCCGATCTGCATACCACCGGCAATTCCCGATTCCCTCATTACAATCTGTCCGCCTATCCATAAAACGGCAACGGTAGTCAGATTCATACATATTGTCATAACAGGCTGCATGCCTATCATCATTTTATATGCAGACATACCTGCTTTTTTCAGCCTCGAATTTGCAGCCGTAAATTTTTCTTCCTCATAATTTTCTCGTACAAAGGATTTTACAACGCGCACATTTGTAATATTCTCCTGGACAGTCGAATTGAGCTCGTCAATTTTCTGCTGCATTTTTGTAAATCGCGGAAATCCCATACGAATTATTATAAATACCACTATAACCAATATAGGTATTGATACGCAGAACACTGCGGAAAGTGAGGGACGTATCATTATTGACATAACAAGGGCGCCAATCATCATTCCCGGCGCTCTCAGGCACATACGCAAAAGCATATTTACAAAATTCTGCAGCTGCGTAACATCATTGGTCAGTCTTGTAACAAGTGATCCGGCTGAGAACTTGTCAATATTGGCGAATGAAAAACACTGAACATGCTTGTAAAGGTCAAGCCTGAGATCGGTGGCAAATCCGACGGACGCCTTTGTTCCGAAATACGCCCCTCCGACTCCGCCTGCCATCATTAAAAGAGCCGTAAGGACCATTGCGCCTGCATAAAGAACGCTTTTTCCCACGGTAAGCGTACCGCCGGTTCCTTCATTCAATACGCTTTTCAGAAACCAAGGCATTAATACTTCGCCGATAACTTCAAGAATCATACACAACGGCCCTGCAATAAAGTACGGCAGGTACGGTTTGATATATTTCTTCCACTTCATAAGTCAAAATCTCCTCTTTCCTCTCGGAGGCATTTTATCCTTTGGAGCGGAATCACGAAGATTTTCTGTCATTCTCTCAAGAAAATTTTTCAAAGTGCAAAGCTCTTCTTCGGAAAATCCGTCAAGCATTTTTGAATCAAGCTCCGAAAAATTTTTCCGTGAAAGCTCAAGAACATTTCTTCCATCTTCTGTCAAAACAATTCTGCGGCAGCGGTTATCGCTTTCAAAAACCTTTCTTGAGATATAACCGCCGGACTCAAGTTTTTTCAAGGTTACGGTAACGGCGGCCGGACTTATTTCAAGCGCTTCAGCAATCTGCTTTTGCGTTGGCTCGTACGGCAAATGAATAAGATATTTCAGCATCATATGCTGACTGCGATAAAGTCCTATATCCTCAGATGCTTTCTCGGCCGCTGCCCTGTGCATATGAAGAACATGTATCAGCATATGAACTATCTGTTCCCTCCCGGACAATTCGGGCTCATTAAAATTTTTCATAATTATAATATTACCTTTCGCTGTATCAAAATCCTGTTAGGTTTCAGATTAAAAGAATGTTTGCTGCTCCCGACCAATGTATACTGCGCATCGGTTCGGCCGTGAAACGATTAACACGTTAACTATTTTAGCACAATATATTTTTACTGTCAATAAGAATAAATGTATTTTAACATTTTCTTTATTTTAACACAACTTCTTTGTTTTGGTTTTACTGAAGCTCTGATTTAAGACTCAAACACACTATATTTCAATAAGAAGCATAGTTTCTTCATAAAGAATTACCGCGGCGAATTGTACCGCGGCAGGAAAAAGTGAGCGGAACCCATGGCTTTAGAAGCAAACGGTTTTGCAACCAAGCGTCTTTACATGCGAACATCTTTACTGACCAACACCTTTATATGCAAACATCTTTGCTGCCCAACGCCTTTATATGCGAACGTCTTTGCTGCCTAACGCTTTATATGCGAACGTCTCTACTGCCCAACACCTTTATATGCAAGCATCTTTGCTGCTCAACGCCTTTATATGCGAACATCTTTGCTGCCTAACGCTTTATATGCGAACGTCTTACAGACAGCAGCATCTCGCCTTTAGTTATAATACCGCACTTGACAGAACTGTACAAATACGATAAAATAATTATAATATTATCAGTTTAAAATTTAAATCCATAACAAGCTTAACCTGGTGCATTTCAGATAAATTTAAATTTCAATAAAATACTATAACTATAGCCTGTCATGGAAAAACGAAAGGTTATTTTATGCTGCATGTGACAGAAGATGAATCTTCAGATCTCGATATGATTATTCCTATATCGGTTGCCGTAATATATAATAATGGTGAAAAACCGGAGCTTAAAGTATCCGTATGCAAAAGTTGTAAAAGTATCGGAACCGAATTTATACAAAAATTTGAAAAAAATCCGCTGTCAAACAAAGCCAGAAACTTCATACTGACACGTCTTACCGATATTCTGTCAGAAAGAGGCTTTGCACCCAACAAAGACTACATTTTTACCGATACAAAAGAATATATACTAACTGACATTATTAAGATCAAAAAAACACTGATTTTACCGCAAACTATAATATTACCTAAAAGCGATTATAAAAACTACGACAACATTACATCTTTTGAGCCGGACGAAATACAGTTGAAAAATGATTATTTCCCTTATTTTGCAATATCGGACCGCGGTAAAATATTATCCGTGGCGGCAGTAAACGGTACTTCGAAAAATCAAACCGCAGAAATATCTATAGATACCGCAAGCTCATACAGAAGAAAAGGATTTGCATCAGCCGCGGTTACAAAAGCCGCACAATATCTTTTGCTTCACGGATTCAGCGTAAGCTACGTTACATTCAGTGATAACCTACAATCCGCCAGACTCGCGGAAAAATGCGGTTTCGATTTAAAGTCTGTATGTTTTGACGGAGTATGCACAAGGATGTAATAAACAGAAAGGAAATGGTTATCTAAATGGCTTTTGACGCCGGTATGGTAATGGCTGTGGCGCATGAACTTAAAAATGAGCTTTTAAGCTCAAAAGTCGAAAAAGTTCTGCAGCCTGAAAAAGATGAAATAATACTTCTCCTTCATAAAGGAAGAGAAACAAAAAGACTTTTGCTTTCAGCATCTGCAAGCTCTCCCAGAATTCATGTTACAAAAATAATTAAGGAAAATCCGCTTAAGGCTCCCATGTTCTGCATGCTGCTACGCAAACATCTGACCGGAGCAAAACTCACCGATATTATACAACCCGGATTTGAAAGAGTTCTTAAGCTTGAATTTGCAGCAACAGACGAAATGGGTTTTTCAGGAAAAAAGTATCTTATAATAGAAATTATGGGCAAATACAGCAATATAATTCTTTGCGATGAAAAAGAACGTATACTGGGTGCCTGCAAAACCGTTGATTTTACAACCAGTCAAAAGCGGCAGGTACTGCCGGGCATGCAATACGAGTTACCCCCCGCTCAGAATAAGCTGAATCCGCTTGAATTAAACAAAATTCAGTTCACGGAGCTTTGTGAAGAATTCGGTATATCCGACAGAGAAACTGAACGCGCTGATAAATTTATCACAGCTCACTATCTCGGTATATCATCTCTTCTCGCACGTGAAATTGTTTATACAGCCAATGAAAACAGGGTATCAATTTACAGATGCTTTGAAAACATCATACGCAGTCTCCGCAGCAATAATCTTATTCCGACACTTATCAGAGATAATGAAGGCAGACCTTCAGAATATTGCTTTACTGACATAAAACAGTTCGGAAACAGTGCAAAATCAGAACATCCTGAAACCTTTTCTGCGCTTCTTGAATCGTTTTTTGAAGAACGCGACAGGGCGGAAAGAAGGCGCCAGCGTGAGTCAGATCTTCTCAGAACACTTGGAAGTACGCAGGCCAGACTCGAAAGAAAGCTTGCCGCGCAGCAATCCGAACTGCAGGCATGCTCTGACGGTCAGCGATTCAAACATTACGGAGATCTCATAACGGCCAATATCTGGGCGGTTCCGCAAGGTGCAAAGGAAGCGGAGCTTACCGATTACTGTTCGGAAAGTCTTGAAAAAATATCGGTTCCTCTTGACGCCAGACTAACACCCTCTCAAAATGCACAAAAGTACTATAAAAAATATAATAAATTAAAAAATGCAGAGCGTGAGCTTGCTGTACAAATTAAAACGGCAGAAAATGAGCTCAAGTATATTGAAACGGTCTTTGACGCTCTTTCACGGTGCGAAAGCGAATCGGATATTGATGAAATCAGGGCAGAACTTGCAGAATCCGGATTTTCCCCAAAATTAAAGAAAAGCGCAAAAACACAAAAAAAGCCGTCGGGAAATATCTCTGCAATTGAATACCGTACAACCGGGGGATGCCGTGTATTGTGCGGACGGAACAATATTCAGAACGATATTCTTACAACACGGACAGCCGACAAAAACGACTGGTGGTTTCATGTAAAAAATATTCCCGGCTCACACGTAATACTTTTTCCAATCGGAGACGACGAGCCATCGCCTGAGGATTTTACCGAAGCGGCTGTAATTGCTGCCGTTAATTCAAAAGCTTCAAAAGGTGAGAACACAGCCGTTGATTATACACAGGTAAAATATATAAAAAAACCCGCGGGGGCAAAACCGGGCTTTGTAACATACACAAAGAATTGGACTGCCTATGTCACACCAAACGCAGAGGCGGCAGAAAAGCTCAAAATCAGCAAATGAATTAAAATCATGCCGACATCTATAACATATAATTTCCTCTGATAAAACGATAAAGTCTTTATGTCGGTTTTACAGTGTATACCGGTCGTATTATGAAAAAGCGGAGCGGAACTTATTCCGTCCGCTTTATTTTTCAGTATTAAAGAATATAATTGCAACCTGAGGTTGCACGATTTGTAATTTCCGATTGGTAGTAATTGATACATGAATCGGTTAAAATAAATGAAACAAAACCTATTGGAGGTAAAAATGATAGGGAAAAAATTAGCTGAGTTGAGGAAAGCCCGTGCAATTACTCAGGAAAAACTTGCAAATCGTCTCGGCGTTTCACGTCAGGCAGTTCAAAAATGGGAAAATGATTCCGCTATGCCGGATATAGCTAAACTTATTATGATCAGTGAACTTTTCGGCGTGACTATAGAGGAGCTTCTCGGAATTGATATAAAGGATAGTAAAAACCTAAGATATCCCGATGAGCAAATTCCTTATTATGAGGAAATGGAGGATGCTTTTTACGTTCATCTTCTTCATGAGCTTCAACAATCGTCCGAGGAGGGGCGCGACGTTTCGGCCCTGTCAGGATTATTTACGGAAATTAATAAGCTTCCGAACAGTCATGCCAAAAGAGACCTTGCTGAAATAGCATATAACATGATTGATACAACCCCTCAGCGCATCGATTATCAGTATAATGAGCCATCCGAATACAGTGAGATTATGCTGCTTTGCGATCCGGTTAATGCTTTTGAAAAGCTCGACGGAATTAACATGGAAAATAAAATACGCGGAGCGTGGCTTGGCAGAATCGTCGGCTGCAATCTTGGAAAACCTCTTGAAGGCATGCGCTTAAGCGCCATGATTCCCGGACTTAGGCAATGCGGAAATTATCCTGTTCACAGATACATTAAAACAGAAGACATTACAGAAAAATTCAAACCGCATGAATCCATGACAATCGACGCCGTGGAACGGGACGGGGCGGCGCCTGTCGACGATGACACTAACTATACGGTAATGTCTTCAGTACTGATAGAACGGTTCGGACGTGATTTCAAATCGGAGAATCTTGCATATCTGTGGATGCTTCTTCAAGTAAAAAATGCATACTATACAGCTGAAAGAGTTGCATACCTGAATATTGTAAACGGTTTTCGTCCTCCTTACACAGCAACATATCATAACCCGTTCCGTGAATGGATAGGTGCGCAGATACGAAGCGATTATTATGGATATATAAATCCCGGAGATCCCGGAGCAGCCGCTGAATACGCGTTTCGAGATGCGCGTATTTCACACACAAAGAACGGTATTTACGGTGCCATGTATGTTTCAGCGATGATCGCCTGGGCTGCGGTAAGCAGAAACCCGGAAGATATTGTTTCTACCGGATTGCGCTATATCCCCAAAACATCACGCCTTTATGAAGCACTTTCGGGTATACTTGAGGATTATAAGAAAGGCGTAAGTGCAAAATCATGGTCTGAACGCTTTCACAGCGAATGGGACGATGAGCCGTTTCATAACTGGTGTCATGTTATACCGAATGCGTGTATAGTGACCGCGTCGATTCTGTATTGCGGCGGAGATTTTTTGAAAAGTATCTGTTTTGCGGTAAACGAAGGCTTTGATACTGACTGCAACGGAGCAACAGTCGGTTCTGTCATCGGCATGATGCAGGGAGCGTCAGCAATTCCCGAATCTTGGCTTAAACCGTTTCACGGAAAACTCAGAACACAGCTTTTTGAAATTGGAGATGTTACCTTCGAAGAAATGATTGAAAGGACATTGAAGCATATAGAAAACAAAAAATGAATTAGTAAATGTCTTGTATTAACATGATTTTCAGGAAAGGATTTTAAAAATGATAGGAAAAAAACTTACAGAGCTCAGGAAAATACGCTCAATCTCTCAGGAAAGTCTGGCTGAACGTCTTAATGTCTCGCGTCAGACAATTCAGAAATGGGAAAGCGATACATCTACACCCGATATATCCAATCTTATTGCACTAAGCGAGCTGTTCGGAATAACAATGGAGGAGCTTCTCGGAATTGCGTCAAAGCAGAAACAGAATATGCGTTATCCGTCAGAAAAAACTCCGGATTATGAAAATATGGGAGGAGCTTTTTATGATCAGCTCCTTTTGGAATTTCGACAGGCATCCGAGGAAGGAAAAGACATTGCCTTTCTCAGCGGACTCTTTACGGAGATCAACAAATTACCTAACAGCCGCGCCAAAAAGGATCTTTCAGAAATAGCCTGCCGGATAATAAATTCTGCGCCGCAAAGAATTGATTATCCGTATAACGAGCCGTCGGATATAGGCAGCATTATGCTGCTGTCTGATTTTCCCGAAGCGGAAAAAATACCTGACTGTAATATTCTGAGAGACAAAATTCGCGGTGCGTGGCTTGGCAGAATTATCGGCTGTGATCTCGGCAAACCCCTTGAAGGCATGCACAGAAAGGATATGATTCCCGGTCTTACCGCATGCGGCAATTATCCGATTCACCGTTATGTAACGTCTGACGACGCGACAGATACCTTTAAACCGAATCTTCTTGCAACTATAGATGCTATTGAAAAGGCTGAAGCCGCCACAGTAGATGACGATACAAACTACACAGCCATGGCAACGTATCTTATAGATCATTACGGCCGCGATTTCACCCCGTATGAGCTTGCGCGCCTTTGGGTAAATGTCCAAATAAAAGAAATGTACTGCACTGCAGAACAGGTAGCTTTTGTCAATACTCTGAACGGATACCGTCCGCCGGATACGGCAACCCGCTACAATCCGTACCGAGAATGGGTCGGTGCTCAAATAAGAGCCGATTATTACGGTTATATAAATCCGGGCAACCCCGGAGCCGCAGCTGAATATGCATTTCGTGACGCAAGCATATCCCATGTAAAAAACGGTATTTACGGATCCATGTTTGTTGCAGCTATGATATCAAGAGCCGCTGTAAGCAGTAACACATCGGATATTGTCCGTACAGGACTTCGCTGTATACCCAAAACCTCTCGGTTATACAAAGCTGTATCGGAAGTTATTGACGGTTACGAGAATGGAATAAACTTTTCCGATTGGTCTGCGCGATTCAATAAGGAATGGAATGATGAAATTCAACACCATTGGTGTCATGTTATTTCAAATGCATGTATAGTAACCGCGGCGGTTTTATACGGCAAAGGAGATTTCTCTGAGAGCATAAGCCTTGCGGTAAGCGAGGCTTTCGACACAGACTGCAACGGTGCTACTGTAGGATCAATTATAGGCATGATGTGCGGAGCTTCGGCTATTCCGGAAAAGTGGTACAAACCTTTTCACGGAAAACTGCGTACATCAATAAACACGATAGGAACAGTTACTATAGATGAACTTATTGAAAAAACGATGACGCACATTGCAAACAAATAAAATATAATATACGAAAAAAAATCACCAAATAGTTCAGTTATCTTCATCTGAAAAAATAAAACGGCTCCTGCTCTTGCTTGATCACACAATAAAAGCCTTACTCGATATTAAAAAATACCGAGTAAGGCTTTGTTTTTTGTCAGAACTAAAATCAGTCACTGATATAAGGAAGAAGAGCAACGTGGCGGGCACGCTTAATTGCAACAGTAAGCTGACGCTGATGCTTAGCACACGTTCCGGTAATACGGCGCGGAAGAATTTTTGAACGCTCGCTTACACACTTGCGAAGTCTTGCTATATCCTTATAATCAACCTGGTCAATTTTATCTGCGCAGAAAGCGCACACCTTTCTGTGTCTGCGGACAAAAGGACGCGCGGGCTTCTGCTGAACATTTTCTTTTTCGTTTTCCATGGTTCTGTTAAACCTCCAATCAATACGGTAAAATTACCGCAGGAATAATCACAAATACACTAAAATTATAAATCAAAAGTACCTGCCCCTAAAACGGCAAATCGTCATCGCTGGCAAGATCTTCAAAAGCACTGTCTGGAACAGATGAAGGAGTAAAAGCCGTCGCAGTACTGTTCTGAACAGACTCTGCAGATGAAGTAAAGCTACGGTTAGCGGCAGTATATCCCTCTTCCGCAGATTTGCTTTCAACAAATGATACTTCATCAGCTACAACCTCGAAATCATAACGTTTCTGTCCGTTCTGATCCGTCCAGTTGCGATTCTGAAGAGCTCCGAGAACAAAGATGGATTTTCCCTTGACGAAATATCTCGATACAAATTCAGCCTGCTGTCTCCATGCAGTAACACGAATAAAATCCGTTTGAGGCTGTTCACCCTGTTTTGTAAATCTGCGGTTTACCGCAATCGAAAATGTAACAACCGGAACTCCGGACGGCGTCTGTTTAAGCTCGGGATCGGCTGTCAATCTGCCAATAAGAAGAATCTTATTCAAGCTTGCCATAATAAAATTCCATCCCTTTCCTTTTTCCTTTGAAATCCTATTCTGCGATTCTCATTAATTATTCAGCATCTGCGGCTGAATCTGCCGCACTCTGATCTTCGCCGGCATCTTCTTCCTTTACAGGCTCATCTGCAGCTGCAGCGTCTGCGGAAGAAACAGATACAGCTGACGGTATGCCGGTTTTAGCCGTAGGTTTAACCGCCTTTGTTATCATCGCGCGCATAGTACCGTCGGTAATATTAAACACACGATTAAGCTCCGCAGGAAGATCCCCCGGTCCCTCGAATGTAATGAGAGTATAATAACCTTCATTTTTGTCATTGATCGGATATGCAAGTCTGCGCTTGCCCCAATCAGCAACCTCAATAACTTTACCTGCTGCTTCAATCATTCCCTTAAACTTTTCGATAAGCGCCTTTATTCCCTCGTCTCCGAGATCAAGATCAAATACGAAAAGTGCTTCATAAGACGAAAACTGTCTTTCCATAATATTTACACCTCCCTATGGACGTAAGACCGCGCTGAATTGTTTTTACGGATATTTTTCCGTGTTCTGCGCGGCAAGGAGAAAACAAAGTTTTCAACTGTATAATTATACCACACCTCTTGTCCGTTGTCAAGAGGTGCGGTATTTTTTATCAAAAAACTCTTTATTATTCTTATTAAGTTAGATTACTTTGTTCCAAACAGCCTGTCCCCTGCATCCCCAAGTCCCGGAACAATATATGCATGTTCATTCAAACAATCGTCGAGCGCAGCACAATAAATATCAACGTCAGGATGATCCTTCTGTACTTTTGCAACACCTTCGGGAGCCGCAACAAGATTGAGAAGGCGAATATTGGATGCTCCGCGTCTTTTAATCTGCGTAACGGCGTCGGATGCGCTGCCTCCTGTCGCCAACATCGGATCGGCAAGAATTACAAGACGCTCGCTGATGTCGGCGGGAAGCTTGCAGTAATACTCTACAGGCTCGTGAGTTTCCGGATCACGGTACAAACCGATATGTCCAACTTTAGCCACGGGAACAAGATTTAAAAGTCCGTCGACCATCCCAAGACCTGCACGAAGAATCGGGACTATTGCAAGTTTTTTTCCTGTAATAGCCTTTCCGGTCATTTTTGTCACCGGAGTTTCAATTTCAACGTCATCAAGCGGAAGATCACGGGTAAGCTCATATCCCATCAATACTGTAATTTCACTGAGCATCTGGCGAAAATCTTTACTTCCGGTCTCCTTTTTGCGCATAATAGTAAGCTTATGCTGAATAAGCGGATGATCGATTACATGCAAAGCACCCATATTTATACTCCTATCACAATTTAATGTTAATTACTCCGATAATTATACACTATTCACGATATTTTTGCAATAGTTTTTTTAGACTATACAACTTCATACCTGACGGAAGCCGCTTCCGATTATCTCGCTGCTCGTCGCAATAACAACAAACGCCAAAGGATCAAGGCTGTGTATTACTTTTTGAAGTCTCACTGCTTCCGCTCTTCCGCACGCCGTAAGAAGCATGGTCTTGTCATCTCCGGTATATGCGCCGTATGCCCTGACAACTGTAGCTCCGCGTCCGAGCGTTTTGATAATATAATCATTGAGCTTTTCCGCTTCTGTGGTAACGATTGTAAAATACTTGCAGCTATCCATATTCTCTATTACGCTGTCAACTAAAAACGCACGCGCAAACAGCCCCAAAAGTGAATATAAACCGGTTTTTATATCAAACACAAAAAATGCTGAAATAACAATAACAAAATCAACAAAAAGCAAACATTTTCCGACATCTATAGATGAATACTTTTTTATAATCAGCGCAATGATGTCAGTTCCTCCGGATGTAGCATCACACCTGAATATCAGCGCTGAACCTATCGATGTAAGTATAATTACAAAAATAAGTTCCAAAAACGGCTCGTCTGTTACGGCGGCTTCAAGAGGAATCGTTATTTCAAAAAGCTTCATAAAGGCGGAATAAAGCAAACTGCAATAGATTGTTTTAATACCGCAGGATCTGCCGAGAAAAATGAATCCGATTATTAAAAGAATTACATTAAGAAATACAATCAAATTCGATGTACTGATCTGCGTAAGTTCTCCAAGCAAAACAGAAATACCGCTTACTCCGCCTATTGTGAATGAATTGGGTATCTCAAAAAAATAAACTTCCAATGCTATAAAGAGCGTCCCCAGAGTAATCATCACATAATCTTTAATTTTATACATTTTTCATACCTTTTATCAATCTTTGCATCAGCAAGTTACCTTAAAAAAATCCGCCGTTTCGCTTCAGACTAAAATAATCCGGCGAAACGGCGGAACCCGTTAATTTCAATACCCGGAAATTATGTCAAAACAAGTTTGCACAATTTCAAAATATTATATCCAATTTATATCTCATATACTCATATACGGTTCTGTCCGCAATATACCGGAACAATCAGCCGACAATTCCCGAACGCTCTATACCTTGAATAAGGTATCTCTGACAGAACAGGTAAACAATTACCAGCGGAGCAATAATCACAAGTCCGCAGGTATTGCGTATAGCCGCTTCATATGTTGTCTGCGCCGCGAAATCTTTAATATACAATGATTTCGGAATTGCAACAACATCCGGCAAAAGCTTCGGACCTGACGAAGTAAAGAACAGATTTACGTAAAAATTATCAGTCCACTGCCATGAGAAAGCAAAAAGGAATATTGTTATCATCATAGGAATTGAAATAGGAATGATAATTCTCAAAAATGTCGAGACAACACCTGAACCGTCAATGTATGCTGATTCTTCAAGTTCATCAGGTACTCCGCGGAAAAACTGTCTCATCATATAGATGTACAATCCGTTCTTAAATGCAAGCCCTCCCAATGATAGAAGTACCAGCGGCCAATAAGTATTAGTAAGATCTATTGAGTCAAATCCTAATACCTTTAAGCCCGGAAATACTCCGCCGCCGAGAAGCTTAAATATTCCGAGAACATCAAAATACTTAAACTTGATAAGCATTGCAAATTTCAATGTATTGTGCGGTACAATCATTGTAAAAATCACGCACGCAAAAAGAAATTTATTACCCTTGAATTTGAATTTTGCAAAACCGTAGCCAATAAGACAACATATAAATGTCTGAACAACGGCACAAAGTAGGGACAGTGTAGTCGTGTTAAACAATGCCTCAAAATATCCGTTTTCAGTAAAAATAGCTTTGTATGTATTAAGTGTGGGATAACGAGGAATCAGTTTTACCGTTACATCTACAAAGTCATTTGAACTCATGAAAGAGGACATAATCTTCGAAAAGAACGGCTGAAGGATAACATAAGAAACGCCTATCAGCAAACCAAGTCTGAATAAATACCAGAGGGCGCTGACAACAAAATTCGTAGACAAATATTTAATCTTGAATCGAGTCCAGCGGCTCGTTCGGTCAAATTCAACACGAATTTTGTTTTTGCTTTCTTTAAGCACCGCGGTACCTTCGCCCACATGTGCTTTTTCAAATTTCTTTTTCATTATTTCCTTCACCCCCTTAATCGCGTCTCTGGTAGAATACGAATGCCGAGAGCACCGCAACTACCAAACCGATACATGCAATTACAAGGAGGAAATACATCCATGACATTGCCGCACTGAGAACATTTCCGCCAGCCTGCGAATAAATACCGGATATATAAGTCATTACCTTATTCGACGACGAGGTAAATGCATCAATAACCGTATATACTGCATTTACAAGAATCATCGGAGAAATCATTGGTACCGTAATCTTCCAGAAGGTTTCCCACTGCGTTGCGCCGTCAATATCGCATGACTCATAAATCGCAGGTGAAATCGACTGCAAGCCGGCAAGGAAGATGAGCATCTGTACACCGGAACGGTTGATTATATCGTAGATGTTGTTAATCATCTGTGTAACATACTCAACAAGCTCAGTTCCCACCTTCATTGATGAAAACAACCAGCTTATATCCGTCGCCGAAACAATTTCCGAAACAGCATTGCCTCCGCTTGCTCCGGTACTGATTCCGCTTGAAGTATCATTCATACTTTCAAGCAATGTGTTTGTAGAATCTATTTCGGCTATAAGTCCTGTCTGAAGTATAACAGGAACAAACAGGATGGCACGGAATGCAGCGCGTCCTACCATTTTTTCATTGAGAATTACAGCAAGAAAAAGACTGAAAATTACAATTGCCGGAACATCAAACAAGAGCTGCTTCAAACCGCTGATAAGAATTTGTACAAATTCTGTATCCTCAAAAAGAGCTTTTTGATAATTAGCAAATCCGACGTTATGAAGAATAAAGCCTCCGCCGTCAACAGCCGCAATAGTTTCAAATTCGCTGAAACTGTAAATAATAGAATTAACAATAATCGGAAGATAAATAACTACAAAACCGATTACAAACGGAAGAACAAATATCCATCCGGATTTAGCTTTTCTCTTATCAAGAGATGCCGCGCGTCTGCGCTTTGCCGGACTTTTGCGCTTAACTGCAGTAGTACTCATAAATATTCACCCTTCCTTTCATTCTGCAATATATCCCATTGCAGGAATTGTAATATTTCCAACAGTAACATCGAAGTAGTTATAATTAAGCAAATACGACGTACCGCCTTCATATGAAACACGTACGATAGTACCGTCGTTAATCAAAAACTGCTCTGTACGTATAGCCGACGTATTAGCGGAAGTTACTCCAAGCGACTCAAGCTCATTTTCAGTAGGAACACGATAACCCTCAAGAAATTCATGATTATCTATTCGCTTTGAAATCAAAGAGCCGAGTACACTGTTAACTTCATTGTATATAGAAACAACATCTTCACGCCAGTTATTATAATCGATTGAATAATATTTTACCAGATCGGAATAATTCTTAAGAAGCGTTGTATTCTGATAAGAAAGAGTAAAATACGGATAAGCCCCGTTTTCTATCATCTTAAGTATCTCATAATCTGTGTCACCGGCCATGTTAGTAGGAGTACCTGCAAAGTTTACATAACCATGATATACCATTCCAAAGAAAGGAACTGCCTCGCTTGCCTTTGTAAAATGGCTGCTGTCCAGCGGCGCATTGAGAATATGGTTCGCATAAGGAATCGCATACGCGTTTCCTCCGTCAACCATAACGCTGTACTTTTCATTCATTCTTTCAAGAGTCCCCTCAATGAACTGCTTTGCGTCCTCGCGGTTATACGGATCAGAGGTGTCAAAGTCAGAATTTATATCAGAGCCCAGCGTAGATACCGAAATACCGACCGGCGTATCTCCTATAATATCAGAGTAATCCTTGTCAAAACTTGTAAACATTTTTATAAAAGATCCAGGCGAAATACAGTTAAGAGAAGTATTCACAGTTCCCTGAATCATAGCCGAATAGTCAAGCTTCAGGGTATAACGGCCGTCAATCGATTTAACAGCGTCCTTCTTATAAGAGAAACCGTCTAAAATTGTATTGGAATGAGAATAAGCAAAATCAAAATCCGGATAAACTCCAAATCCCTTTTCGTTTGCATATTCCGCAAGCTCTTTAAATCCAGAATCTCCTCCGACAACTTTTTCAAAATCCACATGATACGGAACCGCCTGCGAAAGCATACCGCCTTTATTAAATCCTACCAGTCTGAAATTTATATTGGTAACACCCTGCTCGGCAAACCAATCATACATCTCCTTTATATTGTCAAAAGTGGTAAGAGCTTTCTCAACAGTGGTCGGAAATGTCAGGAAAGTACCGGAGGTGTCAAGTTCACCAAAAGATTCAATATAAAGCGGTATATTACCTGTATCATCCTCTACACGCTCTATTTTACCGGTTGATTCAAGATAATCGCGGTATGCTTTAGCCATACCAACATAGCTTGCCTCATAGTATTTAGTCTGAGAGCATTTTGATTCATTCTTTGCATCGTTCAGCTGAATGATCCGTATAGTATATGAACCGGTATATTTACGGTCAGATACAACCGTCCACGTAGTATCTGCACTTACAGATATCGCATCTGCAAGACTGTATGTGTCCTTAGGCCGAGGTGAAAATGTCGTATACGCAGAATTAAACTTATGCGTCGCATTGGCGCCGTGTTCACTGGTAATTGAGGCGAGCGATTCACCGTCTTCGACGATTGCAAAAAATCCCCGGTCTGTTTCGATTGTCTCGCTTGAGAACTGAACATTTCCGTCAACTATCGTCTGCGTTCTTTCTTCTCTGTAATAATTTTCCACCACTCCGTAGACAGGCATTCGGACAGTCTGCGAATGTGAAACGGACGCATTCTGATACGCAAAATCCGAGCCATAAAGTTTACCGCTCAGCGTAAGCGCAGAAGTAAGATCCTCAAATCGTATAAGCGTTCCGCCTCCGTCAGGATATAATGTGTATCCGTCGTAATCCTGAGATGCCGCTCCGAAGTAAGGAAGTATTTTTATTGAATCAAGTGTAAAACGCGACTCATTAAAACGAATTCCGTTAGCGGGAAGCCGAATCTGAAGTCCGTATTCGTCAAGATAATATTCAAGAGAAAGTCTGAACAGCGCCGGATCGTTATCCGTTCCAACATACTGAACCTCGTCATGAATCTCTGCAAGAACTTCGTATGTAAAGTCCGGGCAGTAAAGCTTTATGTAGCTTTCAAGAATATTCATCTCGCGTTCCGTTGTGTCCGACTGAAGTACATAAACAGCCATCTTCTCGGTTATCGGCACACGGGCATTCATCTCGCTTACCTCACTCTGCGATTTTCCTTCCGGATCCTCCAGAGTATAGAAGTTTCTTACGTAAGTAAGATGCTCCTCATTTGTAATATTGGCAAGAATAAGCTGCTCAAATTTTGTTTTTTCAATCAGCTTTGGAAGCAAACGCCTTGTCTCAAGACGTCCCATCGCATATTCTACACGAATACCGTTTTTAACGTATTTAACATTAATCTGACCCCTCGCCGCGGCTTCGGTATAGCTATACATTGTATAGGATTTACCGTTTTCCTCGTACGAAAGAATAATCTGAGATAAAAGCATACTTTTCACATCATCAGATCCTCCGCCTCCGGATTTGGAAACGTCGTACGGATTAGTAAATGTGATAGCACCGGTTTCAGTATTTTTATAAGCAACCTCTCCGGTTACAGGTTCAAAGTAAAGCTCATATCCATACAAGCTCAGCATAAGCTCCATTGTTGCAAGCTTATCTTCCTGAGTTGCAAATTCATGATTAAAATAATCTATTGTTTCCGTCTCTTCAGCGTCATCATCAGCCGCGTAAGCACCGAATGTAAAAGCACCCGTAACTGTAACCAACGCGAGAGCCAGACTTATTAATCTGTTTTTCTTCATTATATAATTCTCCTTACCGTTGTTGTTACAAATTTTACATTCGGAATGAAACTTCGGTAATAATGTTAGAAACAAATCCGACAATTTTTCCGATAAGCGTTGAGAACAGAATTGCAAGAAACATAATGAATGCCATTCCTACAATAGTACCTATTACTGTCAAAATATTTTTAACAAGCTGATAGTCATGAGTAATCATAATTCCAAAGAACAGAAGCAATCCAACCCATACATATCCGATTGTCTGAAGCATTGAAACAATTCCTGCCTCCTGCAATGTCAGAATGTGAGTAAGCAAAGTGGAGATAATAATAAACACAGGAAGAGGTGCAAGCGCATAGCCTGTTGAGATAAACACATCCTTAAAGCTTCCTTCTCCTTCAAAAAGCGTTGTCAAACACCAGTTTGACGTTACCCAAAGAAGAACCGGAATAGCCACGCTTAAAACCTGCATAAACAGATTCGAACTTCCACCCGAGCCGAACAGATACGCACAGCCTACAGACTGATATGCAAATGCTACAATTGTCAACACGATAAATGTCAGGGCCGCGCGGACAGATCCTCGCTGCTCGTGCTTCAAATCCCAGAAACCGTCAAAAGGATGAAAAATCAGATGCGTAGAATACAAAAATTCTTCCTTAAACGACTTCCTTCCCTTTTTCATTGTTGCAGCTTTGTTTATTTTTTTTGCCCACCCAAAATATTTGGCAAGAATTACACAAAAAGCAATTACAACAACAGGCACAACAAGAGCATATTTAGAAATCCATTCCTGACGCCACATCTTAAAGCTGTTGGAATAGTTGTACGAATCGGAAGCAACCTGATAGTACTCCATCGCTTTTTGCCAGTCTCCACTTCGGAAATATGAACGTCCGATTCCGACATACGCAGTATCAAAGTTATTGTTGCGCTGAAGAATAGTTTCCCAGTCCTGTACCGCAACGCTGTACTGCCTTTCATTATTATGGCGAAGCGCAGAGATAAGTATGTCTCCGTATTCGGTACGGTTATACACGGTTATACTGCTGTCGCTTTTATCAAGAAGCAAAATTTTCGAATCCTGATAAACTATTCCGGAAACCGTGGAGAGATTTCCGAGCTGCTGTCCTTTATCTCCGAAAGCAAAAAGAAGATTTCCTTCGTCATCATATGTATATACCTTGGAACGTTTATCGTCAATAATTGACCATGTTCCTTCAGGCCCTACCGCGACATCGACAATACGGGACACACCGGTAGCCGATGAAGAATTTCTCGCTATGGATTCAATATCGATTTCTCCGACAGGTCCGAAGAAGCCGTTCCTCGTCATAACATCTTCACCGGAGGAATTGAGCTTTTTAACCGGAGAATATGTGGAATTCCCGCTAATAGATGTAGCCTGATCTGATTCCTTAATCGAAGACGTCGTTACATATACAAATCCATTCTCATCAATAGTAATATTGTTATACTCTGTAGATATATTTTTAGTCGTCAGCGCACGCTGCTTGGCGGTCATAAACTGACGCCATATAAGATCGATTCTGTTGACAGAAACGGTCTGAGCGCCGATAAAGTTCTGAAATGTTCCTGCGGCATCAAGAACTATAACGCCCATGTATGTAGTAGATGATACAACATATATTCTTTCCGCATTATCTACCGCAATAGCTATCGGTTTATAAATAGAGTCTGCCGGAAAAACAGTCGATTCAGGTTCGCCGAGCTGATAAAGATACTTCCCGCTGCGGTCAAATACGACTATTCTGTTATTATTTGTATCGGCAATAAAGATTTTTTCCGACGTTACAAAAACACCCTGCGGCTCAGACAATGAATCACGTATTCCCTCTTCGTTTATAAAATACTGAATTGTAGACTTGTACTGAAGATATTCAGAAAAAATTACAACCTTACTGTTAGAAGAATCGACAAGATAAACATTGTTTTCGTCATCAACAAAGATGTCGCTGAGAGTTCCCAAATCCGAAGGATTTAATCCCATATCTACAGCATGATACGTCTTATACGGAGTGTAAGCGTCCGGAGACGGTGTTGCAAAGCCGTCGATTCCATATGTATATGTCTGATACGATGACGCTGCATAAACCGGAAGCACCGCCGATACAAACATCAGAACAGCTAACATAAGAAAGGCAAATCTGACATGCTTTTTCCTTTTCATATTTAAGATTACCTTCCCTTCATCAATCTTTCATACCTGATGTACCCATAGTTTCAACGATCTGCGCCTGAGATACCACAAAGATAATAATCGGCACACTCATCGTAAGCACCGTAGCTGCGGACGCCGCACCCTGCGATACCGCAGATATAGCCGTTATGGCGCTGTTGAACGTTTTAAGCTGCTCGCTCCATACATACGGAGAAGCTACCGAATTCCATACACTCTGAAACGTCGTAATTATAAGCGTCAGCCAAGCCGGTTTGACAAGAGGCATTACAATTCTGCCGAATATATATAACTCGCTCGCCCCGTCTATTCGCGCCGCCTCGATCATTTCATCCGATACGTTACTGTCTATAAACTGCTTCATCAGGTAAAGACCGAGCGTAGACGCCCAGACAGGCACAATTGAAATGTAATATGTATTGAGCCATCCCAAAGCAACATAAACAACAAAGTTTGTAAGCGTCTGAACAGTAGAGGAAATCATAAGAGAATAAACGATTATATTCATTATGATTTTGTGTCCGGGAAAACGTATCTTTGAAATTGAATATGCGCTCATCGATCCGAGTATAAGACATCCGACAGTCGCACCCACGGAAATAAGTACGGTGTTGAATATATAACGCGATATCGGAACCCATGTTGAATTTATGTTAGTGAAAAGATCGGCAAAGTTCTTGAGCGTCGGCTTCATTACATAAAAGCGGGGAGGCGTCATGTTCAGCTCACCGAGAGGCTTCAGCGCATTAGCTATCTGATACCACAACGGCAGAAACATAAATGCTCCGAGAAGGACAAGCAATACAGTAATACCTGCATCGCCGCTTCTCGATCGGTTAAGGACAACAGAGTGTCTTCTTGTTCTCAGTTTCTTCATATCACTGTCCCACCTTTGAAAGCAATTTTTGTACCGCTATATTTGAACCGATAGACAGGAAGAAGAGTACAAGAGAGATAGCGGACGCGTAACCAAATTCAAAACGGATGTTCATATACTCAGAAAGATGATGTGTCAAAGTCCATGCGCAGTAATCGACAGACGGATTTCCGCACAACTGGTCTACAATTGCGCCAAATCCGAACGCAGCTGTAATTGCCTGCACAGCACCAAACATAAGCATGCTTTTCATACTCGGAAGCGTAATATACCAAAGCTCCTGCCAACGATTTTTAATACCGTCAACAGCTCCGGCTTCGTACAGGCGGCGGTCAACTCCCTGCAAACCCGCGATAAACGCGAGGAATGCGGTACCGAGACTCGACCAGAGCGAAATTACAATCATTAGCGGAACAACATAGCTTGCATTCGTAAAGAACGCGATCGGCGTTGATATAAAGCCCATCTTCATAAGCCATCCGTTTACATAACCGTAAATATTACTCTGAAATAAAACTCCCCATA
Source organism: uncultured Eubacteriales bacterium (assembly GCA_905205065.1). GTDB lineage: Bacteria > Bacillota > Clostridia > Oscillospirales > CAG-272 > UMGS911. Next base: position 28,752 of record CAJLCI010000010.1, read on the forward strand.
CAAGATATGCGCTTCCAGCAATACTCGGAGAATAGAAAATTACCGTAACAAAAGCTCTCATTCTCGGAGAAAGCTCGTTTATAAACCATGCAACAAGGAAGGAGAGCAAGTACGACGTAGGTCCTGTTGCCACGGCGAAAATCAACGTGTTTTTAAATGCGGTAATAAACAGGTCGTCATCAAGAAACATACGAATGTAGTTGTCCAAAAAGACAAACTTCGGCAGCTGCAGCATATTAAAGGATGTAAAGCTGAGAAATATAGATATAATAACCGGAACGACCGTAAAGCAGATAAACATAATAAGGAAAGGTATTACCATATAATACCCGACCTTCTGACGTTTCATCTCATGCCACGTCCACTCCCATTTGGTCATATCTTTCTTTGTCTTTTCCGCTTTTTCCTTCACAGGCGGCTGACCTTTAACAGCAACTTGTTCTGTCATCAGAAAAACCTCTCATTAAAGTCTTATTGTATTTTACCTATTAAATCCATACTATGCCTGAAAAATCAGGCATAGTATGCAGACATCATTCTGTATCGCCGGTATCGGTTGTTCCGGTTCCGGTTTTGGTTCCGGAATATGAGACATCGTACGCATCCATTCCGAATTCCTGACGTTTACGTGAAATCTCCCGGTTAATATCATATATACGGTCAAGCATAGCGTTTGAAGCGTCAGCTCCCGTATTATATACTTCATAAAACGCATTCTTTACATACGTCGGCACGATATAGTGACCAGGATATTCTGTAATACCAGCAAGCTGCTGAAGCTGCTTGGATACAGCCTTATATTCTCCGGATGTCCACGGCTGATTCAGATAGACCTCAACGTTGGCAGTATTTACCTTCTGAGTAGGGACCGTCGCGGTTGCAATTGACTCATTTAGATATCTCTGCTGCGTGTCGGTGGAGGCATACCATCTTATATATTTCCAGCTGGATTCAGGGTTGTTGGCTCCGCGCGGTATAATCATGCCAAGCGTAGTAACAACAGACGAATAATTAAGGCTTTGGGTTCCGTCATCGTTCTCGACAACCGTTGCAAGCATCGGTCCCATTTCCCACAGTCCGCGAAGCTCAACATAGTTCATAAGCTCATTATATATGGTAATTGAACTTGATGTCGATGTAGTAGTGGTTTCAGAACTCGATACCATGATTGCAATCTCTCCGGTTCTGAAACGCGAAGTATCCCATGAAACCGGACTTGAATACATCTGGAAAAAGCCCATATAGGATTCAAAAGCTGAAAGCGCCTCATGAGAATCGAGATTTATCCGCCAACCATCGTCCGCGTACAGATCAATGCCCTGCTGGAAAAGGAACAGCGACAATCCGTTCAGACCAGTAGGCAGTCCAACCTCTAACTTTTTGTTCTGGAGCACGCTCATTATATCGTAAAGCTCATCCCACGTTTCGGGAATCTCAAGTCCGAGCTCAGCCAGAATATCAAGCCGGTAGAACATCATCGGAAAGTCCATCGTTCTCGGTATTGCATATGTAACATCGTAAAGAGTACATGTCTTTAAAGCCGCCGGAGCAATTACCTCGCAAATTTCGTCGAAACCTTCATAATCATTAAGAGGTTCAGCCGCCGTACGCAATCCCCACGTAATAACATTTGTCGTCGCCATGTCAGGATAAACATCAGGACCGATTCCCGCCAGCACCGCCTGTTCTATTCCCGCAGTAATAACCTTGATAGTTACTCCTATATTATACTGCGGCGTAAACGACGAGTCGATAATTCTACGTGTAATCAGCATAGTTTCGCGGTCTGAGTTTGCCCACATTGTAATGTAATCATCGTACTCTTCATTCTCTTCTTCGCGCTTAAAGCCTATCGTGGTATAATCCATAAAAAAGCTCATGACAAACGCTTTAACCTCGAACCACGCCGCTTCATTAAATGTAGCAACATTCTGCGGCGCATCTCCTTCAGTACCGAGAATTTCAAAGCAGTCCAGCTTCAGCGGCTGTGAAAGCGCAGTATACATCCAGTTTGAAAGCATTACTATATAGTTTTTAAATGCGGTAAAGTTACCTGCAATTTTATATTCGTCCTGAGACATCTGTTTAAACAGCAGTGCCGCGGTTTCAAGCGTATTGACCTGGTCTCCCTTTTCGCCTGTGATTTCAACAAGCTCATCGACCATTTCATAAAGCCGGGCAGAACTCTTTGCCAAAGTAAGAATTGCCGAACCCGCGATACGGCTGAAACCGTAATCACGGTTAGTATCAGGAGACGGTCCTGTAATCATAAGAATCAACTGATATGCGCTGTAAAGCTCTTCAACCATATTGTCTATTTCATATACATAATCAATCATATCTCCGAGGACTGCCTCAAAGGTTATAGTATTTTCTCCGGCTTTCAGATAGAAAAGATAATCCTGAGTGTCGTCGCCGAACACCTGAGACTGAAAGCTCGTATTATACATAAATCTCAGTCTTTCCGCCTCATAGAACTGAACCTCATCATTAATATACACTCTTCTCGATGAAAACATACCGATCTGTGCATTCTGACGGTACCTGACAGCTAATCTGTAAAGTCCGTCTTCCGGAACAGTTACAGTATATGTGGAAAACATATTGCATTTGTCATAGTCGAGAATGTTATATCTTATCCTCGCCGGATCCTGAGGCTGCGTCAGCGCCGACGTTCTGTCGTTCGCCGGGAACATGCTCTGCATAGATATAGTTGTCGGCTGCTCGCCTTCTATACGTATACCCTCATCCAAAGAAATCTCCGTCAGGCCTGCGCTTTTCCATTCCGCCAGCTTTTCTTCATAACTCGGAGCCTCTTCAAAAGGATATATGGTTATCTTTGAAATCGCCATCGGCTCACGGTTCGCGTCCAGAGTCAGCGTATGCTCTCCGGCTTCAAGATAAAATTCAAACGGATCCATTGTATATCCAACCCAGTCACGAATATAATAATCACGCCACTGATAAACTTCGTTTCTGACAGGACGTACATCGTTTCCGTTCATATCTTTTTCAAACGTTTTATTTCCGTCATCATCGTACTGATATTCATATTCCCATGTTCTCGGAAAATAAAGATAACGGGTTTCTGAGAAAGGAAGCTTTCCGTCTATGTACAGCATGCGCTCGATTGTAGTATTAGTTCCTTTCAGGTTGTAATATTCTACGCTGATTGCATATTTGCCTGTCTTGGGAATTACAACCTTCCATGATGTCGAGCCGGTATCCGAGGTTTTTATAACGTTTGTTTTGCCTTCAAACTCGTCCAGTACCTCAACCTCCGCATCCGTCTGGGAAGCATCATAAGAGCCGCCTTCTATAACTATTGTGTCAGTTCCTCTCGGTACATTTGCATACCTTTCGGAATACACCATATAAGAGTCGGTGTCCATAAATTTAAGCACTTCGTCTTTTGTATAGGAATATCCGAAGCCATCGGTTTCATCCGACGTATCCGAAGCCGCAGATTCGCCGGTTCCGGCTCCGTCTGATGAGGTACCGTTCGCTGCAGCTCCGCCTGTATCACCGTCGGCTGCAAGTACAGGCAATGTACTGCCGGCAAGCATCGCAGTCAAAAGAAATACAGACAGAATTCTTGTTTTCAACGATTTCTTCATGAAAAATGTTTCCTCCCGTTTTGTTCAATAAGGCTAAAAGCCCGTCATGAGGCGTTTCGGCAGCGGATTGCACCGTCCGTCGAAATAATGAAGCGAAGCTAGCTGCCCGCCGAGGCAAGCGCCAACTTCATTCTGCTATAAGCAAGTATCCCTAAATTTATATAAATATATCTATTCAGACGCAAAAAGATATAAAGCACATATAAAATATAGGATAAAACTCTTCAGGCAATCAGACCGTCATACTGATAAAAGCATACACATCAAAAGCTGAAAAAATGCCTGCGAACAGCATCATGACGGTATAAAATCAGCCTGCGCCACCTTTGGAGCCGCATATACAAGCTGAGCAATTCAAATTAAAAATTAAATATATAAACACTTTGCCCGCTGCATTAGATTTAATAAAATAATATCATATATAAAATCAAAAGTCAAGTATGTATTTTTTGCTCTTTTTTTCGCCAAAAACACATAATCTGTATCTGATTTTCAAATTTGAATTTTCAAAATTCACTTTAAATTCATCTGTAAAGATTTTTTAAATTTTATAAATTTCATACTAAGCTTAAACTGATGCTTTAATAACTGTTTTTTTCGGTTTTCAAGTTATTATTTAATTTTTTAGACACATTTTTGATTTTCGTTGTTGATTTACAGTTACCTTTTTGACGTCTTTTTCATATCTGTTTTAATATTTTTCAGCATAATATTTTTTAGTCATTTTTAACAAATGTTTGCTCTGAAATTCTACGTTTTGCACAAACAATATTATGTGTTAAATTTCCAGATTTTTAACTTATATATTGTAATATAAAGTAAATAAGAAGTTCTATATTAAATTAAATCACATTTCTATCTAACTATATATTTTCCTATTTTTATCTAAAAACAAAAACTGTTCCAAACTCAAGCTTTTTCTATTGCGTAATCGGAAAAATAGGTGTATAATACCATTATATTTATTTTACGGAGGAAATTACCCAATGAAAGCCGTTATTACAGTAACAGGACGTGACACCTGCAGAATTATCGCCAAAGTCAGTACAGAATGTGCCGACAACGGAGTTAATATACTTGATATAACCCAAAGTGTTCTCGGAGAATACTTCGCAATGATTATGCTTGTTGATCTGAGCAATCTGAAAATTCCTTTTTCTGATTTCGTTGACAAAATGACCGAACTCGGCAAAGCGAGCGGACTTGATATCCGCACAATGCATGAGGAAGTTTTCTCCGCCATGCATCGCATATAATTTTTATCGTATATAATCTTTTTTGAAAGCCGGTAATGCAGAAAATCTGTCACGTACGTGTTTCGGCACATGTATATATCCTATCGCAAAAAACGTTTATACATTTGCACAGTTCTGCATAGAAGCAAAACTTTGAAAACCGTGTTGCGTCCGCTTTCATAAGTCATAATATGACACGAACATCTTCATTCAGCTATAATATTAACAGCTGCAATTTTAATCTTAAAGGAATATAAATTCATGTCAATGCTTAATATAAATGATATTCTCGAAACAATAAATATGGTTCGGGAAGAAAATCTTGATATCAGAACAATCACTATGGGAATTTCTCTGCTTGACTGTATTTCGGATGATGAGTCGAAGTTCTGCTCCAACATATATGACAAAATTACCAAGTCGGCAGAACATCTTGTAAAAGTCGCAGAAGATATTGAAAAGGAATACGGAATTCCGATAATACACAAGAGAGTATCCGTAACCCCTGTCTCCATTGCCGGCGGTTCACTTTCTTCATCCGGATTCGTAAAGGCGGCAAAGACTCTCGACAAAGCCGCCGCGGCTATAGGAATAAATTTCATCGGGGGCTTCGGCGCACTCGTACAGAAAGGAATGACAGCTGGAGACAAAAATCTGATTGAAGCTATACCGGAAGCGCTGGCAAACACTGAAATGGTATGTTCATCGGTAAATGTGGCTTCGACAAAAGCCGGTATAAATATGGACGCAATCATCAAAATGGGCAGCGTAATTAAACAAACCGCTGCTCTGACTGCCGAACAAAATTCTATCGGATGCGCCAAACTCGTTGTATTTTCAAACGTACCGGAAGACAATCCTTTTATGGCCGGAGCATTTCACGGAGTAAGCGAGCCTGACCGCGTTATTAACGTCGGGGTTTCCGGTCCGGGAGTTGTCTCAAGCGCAATAAAACGCGCCGGTGATTGTTCGATCGACGAGCTTGCCGACGTAATCAAGAAAACCGCCTTTAAAATCACCCGCATGGGGCAGCTTACCGCTCACGAGGCCTCGGTCCGCCTCGGCGTGCCGTTTGGAATTGTCGATTTGTCTCTCGCGCCGACTCCGGCAATCGGAGATTCAGTAGCGCAGATACTTGAAGAGATGGGACTCGAATCTACCGGAGCTCACGGCACTACCGCGGCTCTTGCGATGCTGAACGACGCCGTCAAAAAGGGCGGTACAATGGCTTCTTCTCATGTCGGAGGACTCTCCGGCGCATTTATTCCCGTTTCTGAGGACGCCGGTATGATAGACGCTGTAAACCGCGGCGCACTTACTATTGAAAAGCTTGAAGCTATGACTTCCGTTTGTTCTGTCGGTTTGGATATGATCGCAATTCCCGGAGACACACCGGAGGATGTTATCTGCGGAATTATTGCAGATGAGGCCGCAATCGGAACAATAAACGGAAAAACAACGGCAGTTCGTATTATACCTGCAGTCGGTAAAAGCGTCGGTGACGAAATCGTCTTCGGAGGCTTGCTCGGCAGCGCTCCGGTTATGGAAGTAAACACATATTCTCCGGCAAAATTTGTCTCGCGCGGAGGAAGAATTCCAGCCCCTATACACAGTCTCAGAAACTGACATAAATTACTCAGAAAGACCTGATAAAGCTATATGAATTATCTGACATATGCAAATATTAATCTCGATAATCTTGAACATAATTATAAAAGAACCAAAGAAATTGCAAAAAATGCAAAAATTATCAGCGTCGTAAAAGCAAACGCATACGGTCACGGTGCTCCGCAATGCGCCGGGCTTCTTTACGAACTCGGATGCAGGTATTTCGCGGTAGCGAATCTTGCGGAAGCGCTTGAAATAAGAAATACTGTTCCTGAAGCTGATATATTAATTTTAGGCGCGACCAACCCATACGATGCCGGAATACTGTCGGAAAATGATATTACCCAAACAGTTTACTCGGCAGAATATGCAGAGGCGCTCTCAGCTGCTGCGACCGGAAATGGATGCAGAGTCAAAACGCACCTGAAAATTGATACCGGAATGAACAGAATCGGATTTAGCTGTGATCAGAACGGAATATCCGAAGCAGTCGGCGCATGCAGTCTCCCCGCTCTTGACATGAAGGGAATTTATACTCATTTTTCATGCGCAGACAGCGCTGAATGCAGAGAGACTGCCGAACAGGCTAAGCGGTATAAAAAAGCGGTTAATGAAATAGAGAGGCAAAACGGAAAATTTGAAATTCATCATTTGAGCAACAGTGCCGCAATTCTGAAATATCCTGAATATCATTCCGACGCCGTCCGAGCCGGGATTATTCTTTACGGATTAAAGCCGTCAGACTTTGTAAATGACAGAGACAATGTTAAGCCTGTAATGGAGTTTTATTCAACTATTGTTCATACACATACGGTCAAAGCCGGTGAAAAAATCGGCTACGGGGGCAGCTATACCGCAAAGACCGACATACGCGCGGCGACAGTTGCCGCCGGTTACGCAGACGGATTGCTCAGAGGTTTTGCAAACAACGGTTTTGCCGAAATAATTCATGACAGCAAGTGCTTTAGCGCGCCTATTATAGGAAGAATATGTATGGACCAATGCATGCTTGACGTTACCGATTTACCGGATGTAAAACCCGGCGACAAGGTGCGCATATTCGGATTGGGCAAAATTTCAGCCGACAGCCTCGCCGAAAGAAACAGCACAATCGGATATGAAGTTGTCTGCGGTATAGGCAAACGGGTTCCGCGAATATTTTACAGAAACGACCGCGTTTCAGAAACCAGTTGTGCTTTTTGAATTTTGTTTTTAAAGTTTGCAATTTATTACAGCGTAAATGCGCGCTGTAAAAACGGAGATTTAAAATGGCCCAGGAAAAGAAAAATACAAAAACACATATATCAGAGCAAATACCGTCTGACTGCGTCAGCAGCGTCATAAAAGGACGACTTCCCGACACAGTATCCCTCGGAGAAGATGACAGCATTATAATTATAGACCAGACGAAGCTGCCGCTCGAAACAAGGCTGATAAAACTGCAAACGCAGGAGGAAATATACCTCGCAATAAAAACTCTCCAGGTACGCGGCGCACCTGCCATAGGTGTTACAGCTGCATTTGCACTCTACCTTGCCGCAAAGGAAATAATAAAAAGAACGCCGGATATAAGCCACGACATATTTATTGCTAAGTTGAAGGACGCGAAAAAATATCTCGGTTCTTCACGTCCTACAGCCGTCAATCTTTTTTGGGCACTCGATAAAATGCTGAATACAGCGCTCGAATCGCCTAACATTCCAGATGCGATTGAAAATATGAAAAAAGAAGCTGTACTTATTCGAGACAACGATATTGCATCCTGCCGTAAAATAGGTGAAAACGGACTTAAGCTTCTTCGTCCCGGAGACGGAATTCTTACACACTGCAATGCTGGACAGCTTGCGGCCGTAAGATATGGCACCGCATTATCTCCCATTTATCTCGGTCATGAACAGGGATACGGTTTTCATGTGTATACGGATGAAACAAGACCTCTTCTGCAGGGGATGAGGCTTTCGGCTTTTGAGTTATCCTCAGCCGGTATCAATACAACCGTTATCTGCGACAGTATGGTATCAGCTGTCATGAAATCGGGAAAAATAAACGCAGTAATTGTAGGCGCTGACAGAATCGCCGCCAACGGAGATACCGCAAATAAAATCGGAACATCAGGAGTGGCAGTCATCGCAAAGTATTACGGAATTCCGTTCTACGTTGCCGCGCCCAAATCAACCTTTGATCCGTCAGCATCTACGGGAAACGACATTACGATTGAAGAGAGAGACGCGACAGAAATAGGCGAGCTGTGGTTTGAAAAACCGCTGATGCCCCGCCATGCCAAAACCTATAATCCTGCTTTTGATATAACTGATCATACTCTGATAACAGGATTCATCACAGACGACTAAGAATATAAAATCGTATGCCTTTCATAACCAAATTAAAATCAGAAATATAAAGACGATAATGACACTGATTTACTCACACTGTAAACAGCCTTGATAAAAAAATGTTAAAACATTTTGAAGCTTTGATACAGAAAGGATATTATATGTTGACTTCAGAAATACCGTATCCGTCCGACGCAGAAGCGATAGCCGCAATTATTGAAATCGGTAAAAAACTCTATGCAAAAGGCATGGTAGCATCAAATGACGGAAACATAAGTGTCAGAGTAGGAAAAGATGCTGTATGGATAACCCCAACAGGAGTATCAAAAGGCGAACTTGTCCCAGACATCCTCCTGAAGCTTAACCTTGACGGCAAAATCATTGAAGGAAGCTCAAAAAAATCAACAGAAACTGCTATGCATCTAAGAATGTACAAAGAAAACGGCGAAATCAGAACGGTTGTCCATGCGCATCCGGCTTTTGCAACCGCGTTTGCTGTCGCAGGGATTCCTCTTGATACCGTAATATATCCGGAAGCATATGCAGTGATAGGAAAGATTCCAATAGCCCCTTATGCAACTCCCGGTACGCAGGAAGTCCCTGATTCTGTAGCGCCCTTTGCAAGAACACATAATGCTGTTCTTCTGGCAAATCACGGCGCTTTGACATGGGGCAAAACTCCGAAACAGGCATGGTTCCGCATGGAGTCACTTGAAAATTATGCAAGAATTACAATGTATTCAAAATACTTTTTAGGACAAGCTAATCCGATTCCGGATGCAAAGGTCAAAGAAATTCAAATTTTTGACTGATGTCAGCAATGTATATAACTATAACTAAAAATTGAGATGTTTGTATCTGTAAGACATTTGCCCGCAAAACTTTCACATGCAAAATGCTTATCTATACTATAAGATGTTTATATCTATAAGACGCTTACCTACAAGATGCTTACCTACAAGATGCTTGTCTATAAAATGTTTACCTATAAGCTTCAGCAAGCTGAGCAGTTAAAATATGCCCCAAAAGTTAAAACTTTTGGGGCATATTTTTTAAGGCAGTACACTGTATTAAACTGCTATTTCTCAAATGTACATATAAGCGCCGACTGCGTCCTTTGTATCCGCGTCATAATGCAGCCAACCGTCGGCTATGGCCCGGTCGCAGACGTATTCCCTGCCAAATCCGTTTATACAGGCAAATTTATACATTTTTTCGTCATTCTTTAACGACGCAGGCAAGTCATTGTATATAATCTTATTAATAAAATCAGCCGCCTCTTTAAATTCAGCTCTGATTTCCTCCGTCAAAAGGGTTAAATCAGCTTTCCCGCTTTCAGAAAAATTATTTATATAATCCTTTGTACCGCCTTCCTTAAAAATCACAATTGTCGGCTCATATTCAGAACCGTTTTTTCTTATATATCCGTATTCCTCTAAACGCTTAATATTTGTCGTAGCACATTTTTCCGTTTTTCCTTCGACAATCATTTTCAAATCTGCAGCTTCATATTCAGTTATAAAAGCCGGAAATTTATCATAATATTCAAACTTATACTGCCGGAAATCAACATACGGCAGGTCTTCCCTTTCGTTCTTTAAACCGTGACTTCCTACAGGAGACGGTCCTTCATTCACGGTTTCCTGATAACCGATGATATCCCATCTTCCGTTGTCAGGTCGTACTGTGTACTCTAAGTTAGCTTCCGAGACACTAAGCCAAAATATATCAAATGCTCTCATTAAAATTGTCCATTTGGCATTCTCGTAGCTCTGATATTCTCCGAAATAATTTATTCCGTTCGTCTTGCACTCTTCGCTGAAAATGTCAATCATTTTTTCAAACATCGGAGTTACCTTTTTTGCAGCCCCGATATTATTTTTATATATAGTGTCCTGCGCCTCACGGCTGATTATAGGAAATGCAGTCTCATATTTGCCGTCTGTTTTCAAAAGAAACGTTTGATCCGTCAGATACTCAAGCTCATCCTCCATATAAGGAAGCGCAACTCCAAGCTGTACAGACAGCGCCTCCGCAGTCTGAGGATTAGCATATACCTCAAGGAATATGTTCTTATAAAGTACATGTTCCAAAACAGTCCATGGCTGCCCGCGATCTCCAAACGCCGAACAGGAGTTGATAAACCTGATCTCTTCAGGCCTGTAGCTTCTTGTGCCGAATTCCCTCGCCATACTCATTCCCTCTTTCAGTTTTTTTCTTGCACGATATAATTTTGACATAACCGTGCCCTCAGGAAGGGTTAATGCAGCGGCAATCTTTTTTACAGGGATGTCGTCAAGGTAATACGCAACAACGATATTTCGATAATCGGACGAAATAAATGCAAGCTCGCGCCGAAGAAGCAATAAATCTTCACTGTTAATCAGTTCGCACGCAATATCTCCTCCATCAGATTCAATAACATAGTCCCCGATATCCGAACCGGTTACGGCATCAGAGCGTTTATGCTTGATATCTGCCCATACACTATATCGATTTCTCGCTATCCGCCATACCCATGCCGAAAAATGAATCGGTATTATTCCCTTATTTAATGACTGCAGAATATTTACCGTAATATCAGATGACAAATCCTGTGCATCATATACGCTTCCCGTCTTCTTAAGGCAAAAGTAAAATATCTTTTCGACGTAGTTCTCCGTATACTCATTTATCAGCAACTGAATATTTAAGTCTTTGTCCGCCACATTCTCACCCTTTCACACATATAGTGAGGCAAATTGAGATTTCATTGCAAAATTTTTTATGTAACAGAAAAAAATAATATTCATATAATAATTACTGCATAAAGCAATAATGATAGTTTTTATATCGAATAATTGCGAAAGGTAGGTTTACATATGATAAAAGTGTTTATAGATCAGGGGCATAATCCGACAAATCCAAATGCAGGAGCGGAAGGAAACGGTCTTCGTGAGCAGGATATTGTATATGAAGTCGGACGAAGACTCGCGATTCTTCTAAACGCAAATCCAAATTATGAAGCGCGTCTTTCCCGAAATTCTCCGACGGAAATACTCGGAACCTCTATAGCTGAAAGCTTAAGACTCCGCGTTGATGCCGCCAATTCATGGGGAGCAGATATTTTTATCAGTATTCACGCAAATGCCTCCGAAATTTCAACAGCAAGCGGAGTCGAGGGATACGTATATGCAATACCGTCCTCCGCTTACAATCTTTCCGAAGATATTCTCGAACAGCTTTCGCTGATAACAGGTCTTACAAACCGAGGAACATTTGCAAGACCGACTCTTTATGTTCTGCGTAAAACAACTATGCCTGCTGTATTAACAGAGATAGGATACATTACAAATCCAAAAGACGCAGCTCTGATGAATAATAATCCCGACATTTTTGCCCGCGGAATTTATAACGGAATACTCCAGTACTACGCAAGTTAGGAAACTGTTTCAAATGTAACATTATACTTTTTGGAGTAGGATTCTGCAGATGAACCGCTTCCGGAGCATATGGTAAGATTACTTATCCCATAAAAAGCGCCGTCTTTAACAGCCGTTTCAGAAGGAACTATAACCTTTTTTAATCCTGTGCAATATGCAAAAGCATAGTCCCCGATGGTTTTTATTCCCTTTGATATTACTACCTCCGTCAATGCAGTACAGCCGGAAAACATTCTTGAACTTATTTCAGGAAAGCCTTCATCGAAGGTTACACTTTTCAGTGAAGTACATCCGGAAAAAACATATTCACCGCTTCTTACTATGCTTCCCGGAAGAGTAATAATCTCAAGCGATGTACCGGAAAATGAATATCTGCCCAGATTTTCGAGGACACTCGGCAGTTCAACCGAACGAAGACCACTGTCCTTAAAAGCTGACGGACTTATACTGCGTACCCCCGGCATATCAATCGATTCAAGATTCTTACAGCGGCTGAAAGCGCTTGTGTCAATATTTACGATACTGGAAGAAAGAACAACATATTTTACCGAGCTGTTTCCTTCAAAGGCGCTCTTTCCGATACTCATAACCCTTGTATTATCGTAAAGCTCCGGAACGGTAACGGTTTCGGATGTCCCCGAATATCCTGTTACCTCAACATAATCCTCATAAACAGCAAATACAAAATCTCCGGAATCCTCTGTACGCAAGAGTTCAGACTCAGGCAGCGGACTGGTAGTTATTACAGTTTCAGTTTCTTCCTCCTTTTCTGTACATCCCGGAATGACAATAGATACTGTCAAAGCAATCAAAAAAAATAAAGATACTTTACAAATAATATTTTTTTTCATTTTCTCTACCCCATATATAAATTTGAATAATAGCCGAAAGCCCGTCATGAAGCATTTTGCCGTCCAATTGCCATATGCCGAAAAACAGAATCGGTAAACAATATGAGATGTACAACGTACCCGGCCGTACATAAACGGCGTTCAAATGAAGTCAGGATACCTTATTTCAAAAAAATTCACGGAACAGGTATGGTTACGAACATGTCTGTTCCGTATTAAATAGTAAATTCCTCTGCAGCATTAATCAGTACGGACATGCTGTTAAGCCTGTTCACAGATGCAGCCGAATGATTCCGCAGTCATTGGCTGCCTCCCATTCCGACCGGCAAAAAACTCATGCGTTATAAACGTTATAAACACAAACAATTTGAATATAAATTTCGAATATATATTTTTTCATTTTTATTATACAGTAATATGCCCCACAAATCAATGATAAACTGTTAATTTCTCATATGTTAAGTTTTTTTCAAAATTTTTAACCGTATTGTATTGAATTTTATTATTTTTTAGGTAAAATATATAGAGAGAGTTTTTTATAGTTATCATATTGAAGCTTATAAAGCTATTTAACGCAAATTCATTAAGAGGTATAACTCTGTTATAAGTTATTCCGGCAGCGGATGGAGCCGCCGTTGTAAAAAGTAAGCAGAATCCGTACCCACATGAGCCGAAAACGGCGGATTCATTGATAGGCATATTTTTTTATTAAGCATATATTTTATTCTGATATACAAACAAAATATTATATGGATACTAAAGCGAAAGGTAAAAAAAATATATAATGGCAAATTACAGAAAAAACAGAATTAACGGAGAAATCACCCGTGAAATGGCATCTATAATACGCGACGTTAAGGATCCGAGAGTAAGCGAGGCAATGCTGTGTATCACCGGAGCGGACTGTTCGGCCGATCTTAAGCAATGCAAAATATACTACTCCTCCTTGCTTTCTTCGGAAAATGCGCAGGAAATAAAAAAGGGGCTTAAAAGCGCAAATGGATTCATACGCGGTCAGCTTGCAAAACGCCTGAATTTAAGAACAACTCCAGAACTTCACTATATTCTCGACACATCTGTTGAAAAAGGAGCTCATATTTCTTCTATTCTGCGTAAGATAGATGAAGAACTTGAAGCAAGAATGGCCGATGAAAAAAACGAAGAAAACGAAGAAAATGAAGAGGAATAATAGGCAATGCAAAACAATATAAAAGCCCTTACCGTTAGCGAAACGGCAGACATGCTGAAAAACAGCGACGATATCCTGCTTGTAACACACTCAAGACCGGACGGCGATACGTTAGGATCGGCTATCGCTCTCGAAACTGCTCTGCGAATGCTCGGTAAAAATTCATATACCGTATGCGACGATGATATTCCCGAAAGACTCAGCTTCATACTGAATTACCGAACAGAGAATTCCGAAAATGAAAAATCAAATTCTCTGAGACCCGAATGTCTTCCGGAAAATTTTTCTCCGAAATTTATAGTTACAGTAGACGTAGCATCTCTTGAACTTATAGGAGACTTCGGGAAAAGAATCGAAGATCAAATAAATCTGAAAATTGATCACCATGCCTCAGGAAGTCCATTTGCGGATAACGAACTTATTTTTGATAAAGCGTCCGCCTGCGGTGAAATTGTGTTTGATCTGATTAAAGATCTCGGAATATCCGGAAATAATATCGCATGCGCTCTGTACACGGCAATTTCCTCCGACTCCGGAAGCTTTAAATTCAGCTCGGTAACCCCTCAGACCCATCTGCGGGCGGCGGAGCTGCTTAGCTGCGGTATAGATCACAGTAAAATTACGGACATGCTGTATAACTACAAAACCAAAAGAGAGCTTGCAGCTTCCGGACTTGCTATCCGAAATATGCGTTATTACTGCAATGATACTCTTGCGCTGACTACTGTTTCGTTGTCGGAAATGGAGGAGCTCGGTCTTGACAGAAATGATATCGACGGAATTAATAATATGCCCCTGAGTATAAGGGGAGTAAAGATCGGAATTGTAATAAAACAGGATATTGAACCGAAATCATATAAAATTTCGGTTCGCACAAACGATGAATATGCGGCAAACGAAATCTGCGCCTTTTTCGGCGGAGGCGGACATCTGCGCGCAGCCGGAGCGCGGGTACACGCAAACTGCGTTGAAAAGGCTGTGCAAAGAACACTCAGAGCTGTCAGCCGAAAAACAGATATGATAATCGAAGCTTAAAAAATACCGTATGAATAAAAACACATGAAAGGAATAATCCGCGCATGTTCAGATTAAAAAGCGGCATTAAAACAGCGGCACTTATCACGGCGTTTATTTTATCAACAGGAGCCATTGTTTCCTGCGGCGGTCAGGAAAATAACAACTCCTTGCCCGACAGCTCCAGTGATACTGCATCCGATAAGAAATTTGTAAACTCGGAAAAAATTAATGAGGTACTTCCCGGAATTGTATGCTGGGGCGACAGTCTCACCTCCGGCCCCGGAGGAAACGCTATGTCATATCCTACAGCTCTTCAGAATTATATCGACGATAGCATATCCGTTATGTGTCCGGAAGCAAAAGAACTCGGTATATCCATTCCTGTAGTAAACATGGGAGTAGGCGGAGAAGACACAAATACTATTCTCGGAAGAAACGGAGCTGTTCCGTTTATCACATCATCTGCATTTACAATTCCGGCTGAAGAAAAATCTGTCGCTATTAAATTTGTATCTGAAAACGGAAATCAGGTCGCTCCTCTTATTCAGGGAAACGCCGGAATGGAGTTTGTTACAATCGGGGGCGTTAAAGGAGTTATTTCGAGAAGCGGAAACGGATATGTTTTTACCAGAAGCGAGGCCGGAGACCCTGTACAAATATCTAAAGGCACGGAAATTATAACCGCGGGTTCAGAACCGTACAGAGAATATATTGCAGTTATATTTATCGGTCAAAACGGAGGATTTACCGGCTATGACGAGCTTGTAGAACAGCAAAAAGCCATTATAAATCATCAGACAAAAAACAAAGACAAATACATAATCATCGGCCTTCATACAACAACTCCCTCGTGCCGTGAAGACCTTGAGGGACTGATGCTTGAAGAATACGGAGATAAGTACATAAATCTACGGGAATATATGAGTACGGACGCTATGAAAAACGCGGATCTAACTCCTACCCAGTCCGACATAAGCGCTATGGAGTGCGGAAACGTCCCGCCGTCGCTTCTTTCGACAGACATGCTTCACTTTAACTCCGACGGTTATGAAATTATCGGAAAGCTCGTATATGACCGTATGGAGCAGCTCGGCTATTTTGACGTTCTGAAAGATCTTCTCACAGAGTCAGATTAAATATTGCAGTTTTCGTACAATACTTGAAAGCTGTAAAAGATGTGAAGATAACAATAACTCAAATATTGTGCGATTCAACACGAACCGTATTACATACAGCTGTGCAGACTTCACAGACCGCAGTGATGATAAAGTGCGCGGACTTTGCCAGCAATGTATACGTGAGCTGTAATATAAACCGAACAGGGCTGCAATACGTACTGCAGCGTGGGTTATAGTGTAAACTATGGTATCAGTCGAATTAACTTTTAAAACTACTACCTCCTCTTCTATTTCAGGAAAGGCACGGTGATAAAGATACACAAGGAAAACAAATATAAAAATGACAGTCTGAGCGGCGTACTTCCGATTTTTAAAGAATCGGGAATGACATCTCATGACGTAGTATCAAAGGTCCGAAGGCTTTATTGCACCAAACGGGTTGGTCATACAGGAACACTCGATCCGATGGCTACCGGTGTTCTGGTCGTTTTAATCGGACGCGCAGCAAAGGCAGCCGAGTACGTTGAAAAAGGAATAAAACAGTATAAGGCCATTCTCAGACTCGGAATCGTCACAGAT
This sequence comes from uncultured Eubacteriales bacterium, assembly GCA_905205065.1. Classification (GTDB taxonomy): domain Bacteria; phylum Bacillota; class Clostridia; order Oscillospirales; family CAG-272; genus UMGS911. Next base: position 45,721 of record CAJLCI010000010.1, read on the forward strand.
ACCGGAGATATTACCGGAAAGGTTCTGTCGGAATCAGACGTGCCGAAAAATATCGACATACAAAAAATAGAAAATGATTTTTCAGGAATAATAAAGCAAAAGCCTCCCATGTACAGCGCCATAAAAATCGGCGGCAGAAAAATGGTAGATCTCGCAAGACAAGGGATCACAGTTGACATTCCGGAAAGAGACGTTCATATTTACTCTCTTAAAATAGAAAAAACTAAAAAAAATGAAGAGTATTCTCTTGACGTTGTCTGTTCGTCCGGAACATATATACGGACATTATGTACAGACATCGGAAACAGTCTCGGATGCGGAGGTACAATGTCAGCTCTTTGCCGCACTCAAAATTCAGGTTTTACCGAGAGTGACTGCCTGAAATTAGAAGAACTTGAGAAAATCCCGTTTGATGAACGAAAAAATTTACTCATCGATACAGAACAGTTGTTTTCATCAAATCCAAAAGTATATCTGAATAGCTTTCTTGCCAAGCTCGCTATGGACGGAAACTGTATATATCAAAAAAAGGCAGGCTATAGCTTCTCTGAGAAGACCCGCGTCAGACTGTGCGATGACCGTGGCTTTTTTTCGCTGGGAGAGGTCATGGATTACAACGGCGAAAGCGTTATAAAACCTATCAAAAAATTCAGAATTGAAAACTGTCCGTATGATAAAACTGACCGGTAAATACATAGAAAAAGGGTTGATATTATGATTACCCAAATTATAGGCTCTGCGGGAAGCGGTAAAAGCAGTATGCTGTATTCCCTCGTTGCAGATTCTCTGAAAAAATCACGCACGGCTTTTCTGATCGTTCCCGAACAGTCCGCAGTTAATGCTGAACGGAGAATGGCGCAGCTCTGTGAAGAAAAAAATATTCCGTCAATTTCTCTTGAAGTCGTAAGCTTCAGAAGGCTTGCAAATCGGGTATTCCGAAGCTGCGGAGGACTGTCTTACAGCTATATCGGACAAGGCGGAAAAAATGTCGTCATGTGGCGTACTCTTTGCGAAACCGCGCCTATGCTTCATTATTACAGTTCTATATCGCTTTCCGATATCAGCTCGCTTTACGCCATGACGGAACAAATTGACGGACTGAAGCAGCACGGTATAACCGCATCTCAGCTTTTAGACGCGTCAGAGCTTCTCCGGGCGGAAGACAATACAAGACTTGCCGACAAAATTTCAGATCTTTCAGTTATTCTTGCAGCTTATAATACGATCATGAAAAAGGACTACGACGATCCAAAGGAAGATATTATACGGCTCGCCGACTCTCTCGAATCTTTTAATTTTTTTCACGGAACAGATGTTTTTCTTGACTCATTTTACGGCTTTTCATCAGATGAATATAAGGTTTTAAAGTATATTACTGAACAAGCAGACAATTTTACCGTTACACTGCAGGATTCGGAGGATAGTTCTCTCTTTAACGAATCAGTAAAAAACTCGCGAATGCGCCTTCTAAAGCTTTATCCTAAAGGCAAAGAAATTAAAAACATAAGCCTGAGCAATAATCTACGCCATAAGAGCAGCGCGCTTGCACAGCTTGAAAAGACATTTCGCGAAGGAGCCTCCGGTCAGAAAAAAAGTGAGAAAATATTCTATAAGTCAATATCCCATGAACCGGAGCCATACCGCTCTTCCGAGCCCCAGAACGGAATATTACCGCATACTATGCAGGAGCAAGCGGAAAATACATACATATATAATAATTATGAAACCGAGAAAAATTCACTCCGTGAAGATATAAGAATTTATGAATGTCAGAACAAATACGAAGAATCCGAAGCGGCGGCATTAGAAATTCTAAAACATATCCGTTCCGGAGGTCATTTCCGCGACTGTTTCGTTATCGTCAGGAAAATGGACGCATGGAGAGGAATTACAGACGCGGTTTTTGAAAAACACGGTATACCGTGTTTTTCAAGTGCAAGAACAGACATACTGTTAAAGCCCGCTGCGAGACTTATAATCTCGGCCTTGGACACTGTAGGCGGCGGGTGGAAAACAAATGATGTAATAACGCTCATTAAAACAGGAATGACAGGGCTTACTCCCGAAGAATGCGATGTTATGAGCGGATATATAGCCTCATGGAGAATTCACGGCAAACGATTTTACGACGAATACGAATGGAATATGAATCCGGACGGTTACACAGATAAGCTGACCGAAGACGGAGCCAGAATTCTTCAGATTTCCAACAAAGCCAGACATACAGTCTGCGATCCACTTCTTATGCTTTCGCTCGGGAAAGCAACTGTGCGTGAGTATTGCGCCGCGATCTATCAATATATAACTCAGCTTGAAATATATGAAAAAACAGAGAAATCCGGTGACTCCGACGCAGTACAGATATGGAATTCAATTGTTGACGCACTCGACTGCTTAACGGCAGTGGCCGGTGAAATGAAAACCGGCGCAGATATGATGTCTAAATTATTTCGCGCCTCTCTTACCGGAGTTACGGTTGGCAAAATTCCGACATGCACGGATGAAGTAACTATCGGGTCGGCCGATCTTATCCGTCCCGATAACTGCAAATGCGCAATTCTTCTCGGCTGCAGCGAAGGAGAATTTCCGGCAGCTGTAAGTGAAAGCGGCTTGTTTTCAGGGTCAGAAATAACAGAGCTTGAAGAAATTGGCATAGAGCTTATGCGCGGCATAGCCGAACAAGCGTCGGACGAACAGCTCTATTTTTATACAGCCGCGTGTGCTCCGTCCGATAAATTAACTCTTACATATTCTGATATGTCAGATGACGGAAGACAGCAAAAGCCGTCAATAGGGCTGAAAAAAATTCTTGCTGCGTTCCCTGCACTGAAAACCGTAAAATTCCACAATATGCCCCTCGAAGAAAAGCTTCAGAACAGACAGTCCGCTTTTGAATTTGCAGCATCAGATCCCGACTCCGGTTTATCTCAAAAAATATTCGCGCTTTTATCGGAGGACGGAAAATTCAAAAGGTGGATTTCCTGCGTCGGTTCTCCGCTCAGCTGTGAAACCGTCCGTATCGGAGAATATATTACCGACGCCCTGTTTTCGAACCGTATCTGTCTCAGCTCAACAAATATAGAAGCGTATGCAAAGTGTGCTTTTGCATACTTCTGTAAATACGTGCTCGGACTGCGCGAGCCGTCAACATCAGAGTTCCGGGGTGCAGATACGGGAAACTATATCCATGCAGTAATTGAAGCATTCTGTTCCGCTGTAAAAAACGGAAGCTTTGATATTAATTCTGCAAAAGAATCTGACTTTGACAGCTTTACAGAGACAGAAAGTATTAAATACACAGAAAAGATTTTTTCCGGAAACAATATCGGCGCACGGCAAAAAGCGTTTTTCAGAAGAATGAAAAATACCGCTTCCTTGCTGATTAGTGATATTGCCGAGGAAATGAAAAACAGCAAATTCGTTCCGTGCTTTTTCGAGCTTCCTGTCTCTTACTCCGAAGACGCAGTGCCGCCATATAAAATTATTCTTGAAGACGGAACTTCCGCAGAAATATTCGGACGAATAGACCGCGCCGACATTATGCAAAGAGGAGAAAATATATTTGTACGGATAACAGACTACAAAACCGGCAGAACGTCAGACGTCAGGGACGCTCCGCATACCGGTATAGGACTGCAGCTGCTCCTTTATCTTCGCTCGCTGTGCCGTAATGACAAGCGTATATTAAAACTTATATCGAAGGCTTCCGGAATTAATGCATCGGATAATACCTCCATAATATCCGCAGGTGTTCTCTACATGTCGGTAAAAACTCCTGAACTGACTCCTGATAAAATTCCAGAAACACCGGAGGAGATCTATTCCGAAGCAAAAAAATCCTTTGTACGCGATGGTATACTTCTTGACGACCCCGATGTAATAGGTGCAATGGACGAAAGCCAAAGCGGGCATTTTATTCCGGTTAAATACAGGCGGGACGGTTCTCTCTCCGCAAAAGGAGTTTTATACAGTTCTGACGAACTGAAAAGTTTATGTGAAGCTGCAAGCGAAAAAGCCGCGTCAGTCGCCTGCAAGATTAAACACGGAATATCAGATGCAATTCCGACAGAGCATACGCCGTATACATCATCTGTATGCGAATATTGTCCGATTAAAGAGATTTGTAAAAAGCCGGAATTCAGTTAATTCGATTATTTTGTTAATATAATCAAATTTATATTCGGTCAATAATTCAATACGCGGCAAAACGCCGGCATAAGGCATTCCAGCTGTGAATCAATTATACTACCGATGCAAAAAGTGATCGGAGTCTAACGTCTTACATACTTTGGTATTTCGTTTAGTTATGCCTACTTTAATTATCTCTACTATAGTTATATCCACTTTAGTTGTTCTCCACTTTAGTTGTTTTCGATTTAGTTGTCTCCACTTTAGTTGTCTCCGATTTAGTTGCCTCCGATTTAGTTGCCTCCGATTTAGTTGCCTCCACCTTAGTTGTCTTCACTTTAGTTATATTTTGTATGCTCTTTTGAGAATCAGTTCGCCCCAGCTCTGAAAGAATATAAATTTATATCCGTAACTATCAGAAAGGAAAACAAAAATGAGAAACTGGACTCCGGCGCAATTACTTGCGATCCAGGCCTCCGGATGTGACTTGCTTGTTTCGGCTGCGGCCGGATCGGGAAAAACCGCGGTTCTTACCGAAAGGCTGATACGCAGACTTACAGACAAGGAAAACCCCGCAGAGCTATCTAAAATGCTGATAGTTACATTTACACGCGCGGCAGCGTCAGAACTCCGCGAGCGCATCGGCACGGCTCTTGATGCCGCTATGGAAGCGGAGCCTGAAAGAAAAGATCTTGTCAGGCAAAGCTTAGGCCTTGAAAGCGCGCATATCGGAACTATTCATAGCTTCTGTCTGTCACTGATCCGCGAAAATTTTGCCGTCCTCGGACTGGCGCCTGCTATACGCGTTGCCGATGAAACAGAAATTCTTATGATGGCTCTGCGCGTTATGGATGAAGTAATTGACGACTTCTATGAAAGATCGGATAACGAATCCGAAAGCTTCTCACAATCCGAGATAGGAGCGCACACTGACTTTCGAAGCCTTGCGGATACGTTTGTCTCAGACCGCGACGATAAGCTTGCCGCGTATTTTTACGATATATACAGAGAAACTATGAACTATCCCGAAGGAATTTCAATTCTGCATGTGTCAGCTAAAAAGCTGTCGGACGGATCACATTCTGATTTTTTCAACACTGCTTGGGGCAGCGTTATTAAGCGCGGACTTATAGACGAACTGTCATACTATGGAAAAATATATGAAGAAGCTGTCGAATACTTTACCGCGGGCGACAGCATTCTCGAACAAAAATTTGCGCCGGCTTTCGTCTGCGATAAGGATTTTATATCGGGAATGATCTCTGCTGTAGATAAGGGCTATAATTCAGCGCGCAATTTTGTTTTATCGTATAAAAAAACTGCAATTGGAAGAAAAAAAGCAGAAGAAAATGAAAAGATCGATTTTTATAAATCCGTAAGAACAGATTTTGGCAAGTTCATCGAAAAAACCGCCTCCAAAAAGCTTTCGGCATCTCAGGAAAAAATTTCTGAGATAATGACGAATGCAGCTTTGCTCTGCGACAGCCTTTTCAATGTTCTGAGCGAATTTTCTGAAAGATTTACAGAAGAAAAAAGACGGAAAGGCGTTATTGACTATTCGGACATTGAACATCTGACGCTTAGGCTTCTAACCGATGAAAACGGATTGCCTACAGACACCGCAAGGCAATGCAGAACAGAATATAACGAAATATATATAGACGAATATCAGGATATAAGTCCGATTCAGGATAAAATTTTTAACGCCATTGCAAACAACAACAGATTTATGGTAGGCGATATAAAACAAAGCATATACGGCTTTCGCGGTTCGGCTCCGGATATATTTGCCGGATACAGAAGCCGTTTTCCAAAGCTTGAATCATCGTCTGATGAAAATCCTTTTGTACAAGACAAAATCGGACGCACTGTTTTCCTGTCCCATAATTTCCGATGCGACGACACTATAATAGACTTTACAAACTCCGTTTTCGGAACAATAATGCAGGATAAGTACGGCAGCTCACTCTCCTACGGCAATGATGATAAGCTTGTCTTCTCAAAAAAATACGAGGAAAATTACCGTGCCGTTCCGGCAAAAGTGGTACTTATTTCTCCTTCAGTTACAAATAATGAAGAATACGGCAGCACCGAAAACAGCGATGAGAAAAAAGAGGAAAACAGCGTCAATAAAAAAGCGCCGGATAATATAAAACCCGAAACGGCAGAAGCTGAGTATGTTGCATCGGAATCTGAAAAGCTTATCAAATCCGGTCGGTACAGGCCAGAAGACATTCGTATATTACTTCGAAGCGGCGCAGGTGATACCGAGAGATTCGCGCGGGCATTTTCAAGGCGTGGCATACCATTTGAAAATGTCAGAACTGTCGGTTTTTTTGAACGTCCGCATACAATGCTTCTTTTATCACTTTTAAGATGTATTGACAATCCGCTTCACGATATTCCACTTGCATCGGTTCTCAAAAGTCCTCTTTTCGGTTTTACCATAGATGAACTCATTGCGATAAGAAAAGATATACGTCCTCAATCGGGAATCCAGGATTCACTGTCAGAAACAGCCGGGGCAAAAAATGCTGATGAAAATATAAGTTTGGTTACTGAAAATACGGATAACAAGACAAAAATCTCACTTTTCAACCGCCTTTGCGACTATACTGAAAAATATGATTTCCAAAAGGGAAAAATATTTCTGAATGAGCTTTCCGACCTGCGAACGCGCGCAGCAACTATGCCGTCAGATAAACTGATATGGCACATTTTCAGCAGCACGCCGATAATGTACTGCGGGGAATACAGAACGTCCATCGCTGCGGAAAATAGTTTCTCCGCAGAGCAAAGACGCGCGGATCTTATCCGTTTTTACGATTACGCGCGAAGCTATGAAGCGTCCTCATTTCGCGGATTAAACTCCTTTGTTTCATCTGTAAATGATCTGCTTGCAAAGGAACCTCATTTTGTCTTTGACAAAACGCCGAAGATTTCGGAAAGGGCTGTTTGCGCCATGACAATTCACGCCTCAAAAGGACTCGAATTTCCTGTCTGTTTTATATGCGGATCAGCAAAAAAATTCAATAAACAGGACTCGACCGAGCTTCTACTTATCGACGGTGAATTGGGCGCATGCCCCAAGCTCCGCCTCAATACTGGATTCGCAAGAATTGATACGCCTATGCGTTCGGCAGCAATACAGAAAAATGATGAACAGGAAACAGATGAAGAACTCCGTATACTGTATGTTGCGATGACACGGGCAAGAGAAATTTTATATATAACCGCCGGTACATCGGCTCCCGAAGCTATTATAAATGAAGCGGCGCTTTCCGCTTCATATCCGTCGCGTTTCTCTTTTTCAAAAAATGCAAGCTATATGAAATGGCTTCTCACAGCATTTGCATGCAAAAATAATTTTCCCACCAATCACATTGATTTGTCTCGGACAAACACCAGACTCGGAACAATTTGCGGCAGCGCTGAAAATGAAGTATGCGCATATGCCGAGCTGATACGCTATAATTGCAAAGACGGTATACCCCTATTTGAAGCATATAACGAATCAGTTTACAGTCCGGAAAGCATTGAAAACGGAAAGGATGAAAATCAAAAACGTCCGACCGCAAAAGAAAAAGAGCTGACAGACGATAAAATTTTTGAAACAATTGAAGAACGCTTAAACAAAGAATATTCCGTCAGCATTGTTTCTAAACTTCCCGCCAAGCTTTCAGTTTCTGAGCTTTATCCCGGTTTTCTCGATGATTCTCCTGCCCTTTCTCCGGAGGAGGCAATACATCGAATAGAACTTGAAAAATCAGAAATCGAAACCAAAACTGAAACCCAAACCAAAGACGAATCTCAAACCGAAGACAAAATTAAAACCGAAGACAAAATTAAAATCGAAGACGAAATCAAAATCGAAGACAAAACCAAAATCGAAGACAAAATCAAAATCGAAGACAAAACCAAAATCGAAGACAAAACCAAAATCGAAGACAAAACCAAAATCGAAGACAAAACCAAAATCGAGACTGAAATCGAAAATAAATCTGAAAAAGAAATATCAGACAGAAAAAAGCCGCTCCGTATTCCACATTTTCTCCAGAATGACACTTTAACCTCAACCGGAGCTGAAAGAGGAACTGCTGTCCATGTTTTCCTTCAGTTTGCCGATTGGAATAACGTGATAAAAAACGGAATTCAAAAGGAAACAGAGCGTCTTATTGAAAAGCGTTTTATAACTCCGGCAATTGGAAAATTAATTTCTGTTCCGATGCTCGAAAACTTTTTCAAAAGCCGTCTCTTCAATGAGCTTTGCTCCGCCGAAAAGGTTTACAGAGAGCTTAGATTTAACGTACTTCTTCCCGCCGAATGCTTTACCGAAAAGCAAAACACAAAAGAGCTTCTTAAGGGAGAAAAACTGCTTGTCCAGGGTATAATAGACTGTCTGTACATAACAAAAAACGGAAAACTCCGGCTGCTTGATTACAAGACTGATTACATCCGAGGCAGTAAGAATGATGTCAAAAAAGAGCTTGAAAAAAGATACGGAACACAGCTTCAAATATATAAGAGAGCCGCGGCTATAATAACAGGACGCGCTGTTGACAAGTGCATAATATATTCTCTCTCGTCAGGTCTCGAAATCGAAATTTAAATTTAAAAGCCGTAATTAAACAGCGTCTCAGTGCGAGGAGTTCACTAAATAATTAATGATACGCTGCATACGAAGGTTCTCCAGCAGATCATACCAACACCGAAGAAATCCATTCTCAATTGCGGAGGCTTGCTGCAAGCAAGCCTCCGCAGTTTATCCGATATCTTTTTTAGCTATTCAAAATTCCCCGCGCCATTTTTTATTTGTTCCCTAAAGGCAATTACTTTATTGTCAGGAATTACAGATAGACTTATAAAGCTCAAAATATTCCTGCGCTGTATACTTTATCGAATTATCAAGACGCATAACTCTTCCGACTAGTTCGTTCCATCTGTCCTTTTCGCACATAAAAAGACGGCGCGCCCGGTCAAATTCGCAGAGCATAGAGGAAACCGTATATGAATCGAACAAAAAAGCGGTTCCCTCTCCTGTCTCTGTACTGTAACTGTTTCCGCCGAGTACACCTCCGGAATAAGACAATGATACAGTTCCGTAACGTGCTGCGGCCATCCGATTTAAATTTGACGCACCGTCCCTCTGAGGTGCAAGCAAAATATCCGCCCCGGCATAAACGAGCCTTGAAAGTGTTCTGTCATATCGGATAACAGACGCTACCTTGTCATGCATAGTTCTTGAAAGTTCGCGTACTTTCATTTCATTTTCACTATCGCCGATTCCGAGAATTATCAGTTGTATATCTTCATGAAGCAATTCAGGCAAAGCATCCGTCAGCAATTCCATCCCCGCGGAATCCGTAAGCCTTGATACTACAGCGACCATCAGTACATCGCATCGGTCGGGAAGCCCTAATCTTCTTTGAAGTTCCGCCTTACAGCAATATTTTCCGCCAAAATCTGACACATCATATCTGCAGGGCAGCTCCGCGTCAACAGAAGGACAATAGTCGTCTGTGTCTATTCCTATTGTAATCCGCTGAAGCTTTTCACAACAGCCTCTCGGCAATTTTGATAATACTGGTGAATTTGCCAGTGAAGAATTCACGTCAGGCTGATCACAGTAGACCGTAATCTCATCAGCAAAATGACATGCCCCCGCCGTCAGATTCACAGCTCCGTCGCATACAACAAAATTTCTTATATCCTCCATTTCAAAAACATCTTCAAGGCATTCCATTCCGAATATTCCCAATTTTTCAAAATCGCATATTGTATGCAGACATTTGATATTACTGTATATTCCGTCGCGCAGTCTGAAATGACCGCAAAGGTATATCGACGACGCAGCGGTAAACCAGTCATTTGTATGAATTACGTCAGGAATAAATCCAATTCTGGGTAGCATCTCTATAACTGCCTTTGAATAAAATGCAAAACGTTCTCCGTCATCATAAAATCCATAAAGAGACTGCCTGCCAAAATAATACTCATTGTCAATGAAATAATATGTCACTCCGCATCGGGTCAGCTGAAACACTCCACAGTACTGATTTCTCCAGCAAAGCGAAACAGTAAATTCCGATATTTTTTTGGCCTCCTGACGATATCTTCGAGGTATAGTTGCGTAAAATGGTAAAACCACTCTGATATCTGCACCCAGTAATTTAATTTGCTGCGGCAACGAACCCGCGATTTCTCCTGCATCGCCGCTTGCCGCGAAAGGAAATGCCTCATAAGAGGCATACAAAATTTTTAAGCTTTCACGTTTCATATTATACAGGCCATGCCTTTCAGGATATTATCTGTTCTATTTCCTGCCAACTTTTATACCTTTTCCCTTTTTTGACTTTTCTTTTTTACCGGACTTTTTAGACGACAGCTCAGTTATATGCTCATTTTCGTATCTTCTCTTTGTTGCTTCGCCACCACGAAGGTGTCTCTCTGCCTTATTTTCCTGCAAAAGCGCGTTGACCTTTTTGAATAGAATAGGATTTTCATAGCGCAGCTTAGACGTCACATCTTTATGTACTGTTGATTTACTCATTCCGAAGTATTTTGCGGTCTGCCGCACGGTAGCTTTATTTTCTACAAGGTATTCTCCGAATAATTCGCACCGCGCCTTGCCGCTGTTTCCGTAAGTCTCATATGATGGCATTTTGCACCAACCTCGCCTCCGAGTAAAATATGTTACATTCTATGCGGCAGAAAAATAAATATTCCGGTTTGAATCGCTCAAAGCCTGTACCAAATCAACAAATAAAAAAACTATTCTACGCATACAAACGATAAAACTTTTGATTTTAGCCCGTTATCTGTTTATACAAGAATAATTTTCCGTTCAACAATTCAATACCCTAAAAAATAAAAAGCCCGGTTCAGGATAAACCTGAACCGAGCCTTTTCTCTGTCGGTGATTACTCTTTTTCCAAAGTCAATAGATAATCCATAAGTCTGCCGGAATATGCAGAGTTTTCATGACCTTCCCAGCCTACCGCAATGCCAAGCTTTGTATTGAAATAAATAAACTGACCGTAGAGCCCGCCTTTTCCGTATCCGTACATTCCGCACCTTGAAAATTCATATCCGCGCTCTATTACAGTATTATACCAATCTTCCGAAAAATAACGCCGCCCTTCATACATTCCCCGATTAAGATACAGCTGCGCTACCTTCACCATATCATTTGTACGTATATAAAGTCCCGTTGCGCCCATAGGAAATCCCTGCGGGCAATGGGACCATGCAACCTCCGAGAAACATAACGGAACAAAAAGCCGGCTGTTAAGAAAATCATCAAGACGCTCTCCAGATTTTTTCGTAACCACCCTTGAAAGCAGATAATACGCCGCATCGCTGTAGCAAGACTGTGTACCGGGTTCAAAATAAATATTGTGAGACAGAACAATTTTCAAAAAATCTGTTCTCGTCCCATATTTTTGTTCATATCCGGCAACATCTTCTACATCGATATCGAGAAAGCCTTCATTGAAACCCACTTTGTGTTTAATTACGTTATCCACAGTAACGGAATCCCACTTTTTATCATATCCGTCCGGCATTTCGGCAGCAAAAATATCGGAAATCTTCTCATCAAGAGATAACAGACCGTCATCAACAAGAAATCCTATCGCTGTAACGGTAAAGACCTTTGAAACAGAGAATACATTGTTGGTATCATTGGCAAGAATACGTTTAAACGTCTCTGTTTTTCCGTTTTCAGAGATACTCAGGGAATACAGACCGTCGCTGTCCCTTTTAGCAAATTCAAATAAATCTTTTGTAATACTCATTTTCTGATATGCCTTTCGCAGTTATTGTAGTTTATAGGTTTCGTACTTAAAGAAACAGCAGACTGTAAATCAGTTTGTTATAACTATTTTATCTCAAAAATCGCTAAAATCGTCTTTGGAATATCTCTTATTTACATATATCATTATGGCTTTTTAATACTCAAAATTTTATATCACAGCATTGCCGTATACCATCCAGAACAGCAAGCGTCTGTATAGTATGCATCCGTTCCCTCTCCGACAATTGAAGTGAATTGTTTTCAATAAGATGTACAAAATGTCTCAGCTCATATGTCATATCGGGAAGGACATCAACATTCTCAGACGGAGTTAAACCGTTCCGGCCGATCTCAACAGAAGAAAGCGCCGCATCATCAAGCCTGCGCATATTATACACTTCGGTATTCAAATGCGACGCATCATATACATGTGTAGTCCCGTCACGAAGAGCAAGTGTTATAACATGCGGCCGGGATACGGAATCTATAGCAATACAACCCTCTTCGCCGCATATTTGTGACTGCAGTACGCTGTCGGTAATTTTGGAATAACTTATATCAACCATCATACCGTTATACATCATAACGGCCGTCCCCTCTCCGTCAATCCCGTTTTCAAGAAAAAGAGACTCCGCGCTTATTCTCTGAGGCGTACCGAAAAGAGCTTCGGACATTGCCGCGCAATAAACGCCGATATCCATGAGAGAACCGCCTCCGAGCTCAGGCTTAAACGCGTTTTCAACAATACCGTTTTTATATTTATCGTATCTTGATGAATACTGAAAATACGAGAGACAGGCGCGGCGAACAGGCGTAATTTTCCCGATCAGTCTTTTAATAACATAAAATCCGGGCATGTATAACGACATCATACCCTCCATAAGTATAACGTCGTTATGCTTAGCGGTCTCCGACATATGTTCGTATGCCTCCGCGCTTACCGCCGCAGGCTTCTCAACAAGAACATGCTTACCGGAAGCAAGAAGCTTTACCGCCTGTTCCTCGTGAAAAATATTTGGTGTAGCTATATAAACCGCATCTATATCATCAGCGGCCGCAAGCGCATCTACTCCGACGTATCTGCCGCCGACTCCGATTCCGTATCGACGGGCAAACTCTTCCGCCCCCTCGGCAGTTCTGGAGCAAATTCCGCAAAGCTCTATTCCTGAAGCAAATTTCATCGCCTTTATCATATTGTCAACGACAAAATTTCTTCCTATTACTGCAAGTCTAATCATATTTAATTTAATCCTTAAAAAATTTGACGGGCATTTCAAACGCTGAAATTACATCTTACCCTTTACAAACCCTGAAATTCTCTCAAGCGCGGTTTCGATATGCTTAACAGAATATGCGTAAGATATTCTGGCAAATCCTTCTCCGCAGGAGCCGAAAGCAGTTCCCGGCACAATCGCCACATGCGTTTCTTTTAAAAGCTCATTGCAAAAAGCCTCCGAAGACATACCGAATCCGCTTATATTAGGATAAACATAAAACGCTCCTTCTGGCTCAAAGCACGGAAAACCAAGCTTGCGTAAGCCGTCAACAATATATTTGCGCCTTCGGTCATACTCAGACGTCATTTCGGCAATATCAGCATCTCCGTTTGAAAGCGCCTCAATTGCCGCGTACTGGCTCATTGTCGGAGCACACATGATTGCATACTGGTGAATTTTCAGCATCTGTTCAGTAATTTCTTTCGGAGCGGCAGAATAGCCAAGACGCCAGCCTGTCATAGCATATGACTTTGAAAAACCGCTGGCAACAATAGTACGTTCCCGCATGCCCTCAATTGAAGCGATTGAAACATGGCGTCTGCCGTATGTAAGCTCCGCATATATTTCATCCGATAAAACGATAATATCAGTGTCCCGCAATACCTCGGCTACAGCTTTCAAATCCGACTCCGTCATAATAGCGCCCGTCGGATTATTCGGATACGGCAAAATGAGCATTTTCGTCCGCGGCGTTATTATACGGCGCAGTCTCTCCGCGGTAAGCTTGAAATTATCCTTTTCGAGCGTCTCAAGATATACCGGAGTTCCTCCCGCCATTGTAACCATCGGACCGTAACATACAAACGACGGGACCGGAACAATTACCTCGTCGCCCTCATTAATACAGGCACGTATAGCAAGATCTATAGCTTCACTTCCGCCGACAGAAACAAGAATCTCGTCGCCCGGATTATATGAAAGTCCGAATCTGCGGTTCAGATAAGTACTGATTTCCTGACGAAGCGTCATAAGTCCGCTGTTGGAAGTGTAATAAGTGCGGCCTTTTTCAAGGCTGTCGATTGCAGCCTCTCGTATATGCCACGGTGTTATAAAATCAGGCTGTCCCACAGTCAGGGATACAACATCCTCCATTTCATCGAGAATGTCAAAAAACTTACGAATCCCGGACGGCTGAAGTCCCTGAGCACGTGATGACAGAATTTCATTGTAGCTTTTCACATTTCGTACCCTCTTTCATCGGTTTCCGGAATTCCGTAATTTACACCTTTATCCTTATACTTTTTCAAAACAAAATGCGTGGCTGTAGACTGAATTGAATTCATCGGCGCAAGCTTCTGCGCGACAAAAAAGGCTACCTCTTTCAGAGTTTTCCCCTCTATGAATACAGCGAGATCAAAACCGCCTGACATAAGATAAACGCTCTGCACCTCAGGGTAATTGCGAATTTTCTCTGCGATTTTATCGAAACCGCGATCCTCCTGCGGAGATATTTTCAGTTCTATGAGTGCAGTGACAGACTCACGCGCGGTTTTATCCCAGTCAATCAGCGTATGATATCCGAGAATTATTCCTTCCTTCTCGAATTTGCCTATCATTTCTTTAATTTCTCCTACATCTTTGTCGCACATGACCGCAAGCTGTTCAGGAGTAAGACGACTGTCACTTTCAAGAAGCTTCAAAAAATCATTCATTTGATTCATTCCTTTCTAAAACCGCATAACACGCTGAACAGGATAAGCGTGCTGTCTTACAGTAAATAAAATATAATCTATTATACAATATTTAGCTTATTTTGTCCATAGCTTTGAAAAAAGATATTTAAAATACTTTCAGGTGAATTATAAATTCGAAACAGTTTCAGGATAGACTTTTGATTCTGAATCCGCAGCCATAAAAAAATTCAAATTAAAATATGTCTTTAAGGGATAAAAAAGCTGAATAGGGGTTGAAAAAAGTTTTAATATGCTATATAATATATAAGAATATAAGAGAAACTTATAAAATCAATAAATTAAAATTTAAATTGATTCAGCGCAGTCATTTACATAAAACGAAAGAAAGGAACAATAATTATGCAATATTCGCATGAAGAAGATTCATCGCTTATTTTTTCCGAGTCAACTAATCTGCTCGAACAGTCCGCATATAAATATCAGCTGCAGGACCGGGAAGAGCCAAATCTTTACCGCCATCTTTTCGATTATAAAAGCGTTCCGAAAGTATCATTCAATCACCGCTTTGTTCCTATGTGTATGCCAGATAAAATATGGATTACAGACACAACCTTCCGCGACGGGCAGCAATCAACATCGCCGTTCACCGTAAAACAGATAGTAGATCTTTACACGCTGATGCACAAGCTCGGAGGACCTGACGGGCTGATCAGACAAAGCGAATTTTTTGTTTATTCCGAGAAGGATCGCGAATCGCTTCTCCGCTGCAAGGAACTGGGATTTGAATTTCCCGAAATTACAACGTGGATTAGAGCGAGCGAAAAGGATTTTGAGCTTGTAAAAGAGCTCGGAATCCGTGAAACTGGAATTCTTGTTTCCTGTTCGGATTATCACATATATAAGAAAATGGGACTCACCAGAGCAAAAGCTCTCGACAAATATCTCGGCGTTGTGAAAAGCGTGCTTGACCGCGGAATTTACCCGCGCTGTCATTTTGAGGATATTACCCGCGCCGATTACTATGGATTTGTCGTACCGTTTGCAGAAGAACTTCACAAACTGAGCGAATCATACGGTATCCCGATTAAAATCAGAGCATGCGATACTATGGGATACGGCGTATCCTATCACGGCGCTGCGCTTCCCCGAAGCGTTCCCGGAATTATATACGGTCTTATGCATTACGCAGGTTTTCCGAGTGAAATGATTGAATGGCATGGTCACAACGATTTTTACAAGGTTGTCTCAAACGCTGCTACTGCATGGCTTTACGGAGCTTCAAGTGTAAACTGTTCTCTTCTCGGAATAGGAGAACGAACCGGAAACTGTCCTCTTGAAGCTATGGTAATCGAGTACGCTTCGCTTCGTGGAACAGACGACGGAATGAATTTGCCCGTCATTACGGAAATCGCAAGATATTTTGAAGAAGAAATCGGATATGAAATTCCGCCTCGCACTCCGTTTGTAGGCAGAAACTTTAATGTCACAAGAGCCGGAATACATGCGGACGGCATGCTGAAAAATGAAGAAATTTATAACATATTTGATACGACCAAACTTTTAAACCGTCCTGCCTCCGTCGCCGTAGATTCACACAGCGGACTTGCCGGAATTGCGCATTGGCTTAACGGATTTTATCATCTCGAAAAGGAAAACGCCGTTGACAAGCGCGATCCCGTCATAACGGCTATAAAGGAACGGGTTGATAAAGAATATGAAGCGGGGCGCAATACAGTTATGGGAGACGGAGAGCTTGAAAATATTCTTAAAGAAGTAAACTTTGAAGAATATGAACGTTTAAGCCATCTGCGGCTTCACAGACATAAATAATCAGGTGAAAAATAAAAATAATCAATGGCATTGATTGAATTTATAACTAAAACAGCAAAAAGAACTCAAGCAAAAAACAAAATAACCAGAGCAATAGATAAAGAAACAAAAAATGATTGAATAAAGCAATAGACAAAATAACCGCGGCGGTTACCGAATCACCTGCAAAAGTGTTTAAACTTTTGAAATTTACCGGTACATCTGCCGCGGTTTTGTATTTATATTAGTTTAAGCTTCTAAGTATTTCTTTAAGGTTTTCCTCACCGCTCCGATGCTCTCTATTTCCTCTCGGACCATCTGTTCTATCTTTTTTCCCAAACCGATTTTCATTAAATCGCACCCGAAAATCACATTATTTGACAAAATAGATGTCAGCTTTCCGTTAAGGCTTTCAGGATTTCCGATTTTTACGCCCTCCAGCTCTTTTTTTAGAGATAAAAACATCGGATCGCCGCTGCACACCATTTCATTTCCGAAATCGTCCACTTCAAGCAAATACCGCAGCCATCCCGCGATAGCCAACGGAATAAATGTAAGCGAGGTTACATCCAAGTCATTGCGCTGAACATATGCTTTGATAGTTTCGCCGAATCTGACAGACATTTTCTGACTGGTATCCGTTGCGATACGCTGCGGAGAATCGGGAACAAAGGGATTCGGAAGCCGTTTTTCTACAACCTCATGAATAAAATCCGACGGATTAATAATCTTCGGATCTATAACGACAGGCATTCCTTCGTCATATCCAATCTTCTCGACCAGCGCCCTGAGTTCGTTGTCCTTCATTTCATCGGCAATTGAATTATATCCCAAAAGACACCCATAAACCGCCAGCGCGGTATGCAAAGGGTTAAGACAGGTCATAACCTTCATTTTTTCCGTATTGTTGACCGTCTCGCGGTCCGTCATATATACGCCAGCCTCTTCAAGCGGAGGACGGCCGTTCGGAAAATTATCTTCGATTACAAGATACTGCGGTTTTTCCGCATTTACAAAAGGAGCTATAAATGTATTTTTTTCCGTAACAATCGGAGCCATATCCTCTATGCCCGATGCCGTCAGAGCTTCCTCTATCGCCTTGGCGGGACGCGGAGTAATTTTATCAATCATTGTCCACGGAAACGACACATTGCTCTCGTTACGCACCCAATCGGCAAACTTTTCGGTTATGAAACCGTTTTCAAGCCACTTGTCTACCACCGTCATTATACCCGCGCGCAGCTTCTCGCCGTTGCGGGAGCAGTTGTCCATGCTGACAACCGCGAGAGGAAATCCGCCGGCATTAAAACGCTCAAGAAGAAGCGAAGTAACAATGCACATCGCGTGCGAACAGCCGGACGGACCTTTTTTAAAATCAGATTCTACAAACTGAAGAAAGTCTCCCTGAATATTTGTCAGAGAATAACCCTTTTCGGTTATAGTAAAGCTGACCATCTGGAGAGTGGGCTTGCGAAATACAGCCCGAAGCTGTTCCATATCCTCAGGATAAGCATTTCCTGCCCTGATTCCCTTAGCTATCGACGCTACTATCTCTTTTTCTATTTTACCGTCGGAAAGCAAGCTGACCAATAAAGTCATGCTGTCGTGCGGAGAATAGATTTCATCAATTATTCCGTAATCAAAAGTATCGGCTGCCACAATTCCGCTTTTAGCAAGCCCCTTGTTTAAAAGCTCTTGCTGAAGACGAGCTATAAAGCCGCGGAATATATTTCCCGCGCCGAAATGTACCCACACGGGGGACTTTTCTGTTTCAAGGCACATAGCTTTCCAATCAAATTCGGGAAGCTTTACATCAGCTGAAGCCCATAAATCCCGATCCTTCAAACCTTCGTAACACAATTTCATATTAATACCCCTTGTATTTCCGGCGTAAAAATATACCTAAAGCAACAACAGCCACGAATTTACACCGTACATTAAGTCGAATTTCAGTATTAGGTCCGTATAATTCTAATAATACAATATTATTTTATTTCCTGATTTTCCAAATTTATTATATCACTGTATCGTAATATTGTCAATAATAGTAACATCGAATAAATGACTTTTAAAAAGTTGAAAAAGTACACAAAACAAGTCTGCAAGAAGGACGCTGAATATCTTGATAATTTAGGTCCGTCTAAGCAATGGAAAATATAAATGAAGGTATTACCGACTTCGCGGCACTATAAAATTAAGACGTTCGGAACAACAAAGCCGAACGTCTTTTCCTATTCAATACAGCCTTTTCATGTAACGGCAAACTCCATATGGCTTATTTATAATCATCTTTTAAATATTCCGCGTAAACCGTTTCCGGAATTTCAAATTCCGGACATCCCATATATCCTGGAGCCGCCTCATATTTGTCGAAAAGGATGACAATATTTCCGTCTTCGGAAAAATAATAATTATGTTCTCCGTCAATCTTAGTAAAACCAATATTCACATTTTCATCATCAATCCAATACGACAAGCTTGTGTCGGCGGACATTTTCTCCCTCATCTGTTCACGGATGTTTTCGTCAATTGCGGTAAGGGCGGAATCACTGTCGCTGAATAAGTCGCCGAGAGTTACAAAAGCATCGGCCTGCTTGTCAATATGGTATATCTTATAATACGTACTGCTGCTTCCTGTTCCCTGATAAATCATAATACGAAGCGTAAACCATTCCGCGCTGTCCTTTAAAATCTCATAGTCTATTTTCAGAGAGGAATGAAACTCATCTCCGAATTTCTCAATAGCCTCGTTAAAATGCTCCAAAACCTCATTGGTGAGTTCTTCAACAGAATTATTGATATAGTCGTCCACCGAGGCGGACGCATCACCGTCAGACTTCATCTCGTCATTTTCATATTGTACCGACGGCACTTTAACGTCCGCGTCATGATTTTCATCGCTGTATACATATCTGTACGACGTAATCACCTGAACAAATTTTCCGATTCCCGGAATCGTCTCCATTGCCGCCGCGGCAGAGGGACTGATAACGGGCAGAACTATAAATATAAGTAAAAAAAGTGCGGTAACGGCCAAAATAGGTTTTCCGGCGCCAAACGAGTGTTTTTTTCTCATTCTTACAGGCATATGCCCGATCAGCTCTTCCGTTTTGTCAATACAGTCCTGAGGCATAAGAATCGGATTCTTTTTAGCCTCATGTTTGAGAAAACGGTCAAAATCCTTATTGTTTAACATATTAATTACCATGTCTTTCTTTGTATTTGTACCAACAGGTACAAACGGGCGTGAAAAACGCGCGCTGCAATTTGAAATTTTCGCACTTTTTCACGACAACTCCCTTCCCGAAATCACAACCCGCAGATATTTCGCAGCTACGAATCAAACCTTAACACAAGCTTATGAAACGGGCTTCGATGTATTTTCTCCTCTCCAATCTCCGAGAGCCTTTCTCAGCATTTCTCTCGCCCTGCTCAGCCGTTTCTTTACCGTGTCAGATGTTAACCCCGTAATATTGCTGATTTCTCTGATTTTCAGATTATCATAGTAAAACAGTACAACTATGCTCCTGTAGTTAGACGGCAAGGCGCACACGGCGTCCCATAATGTGATTTTTACGGCTATATCGGTTTCAGACGATGAGACATACATCTTCTCTTCAGCATCAAAATCCGAATACGGTATACGCGATCTAAGCATGTTCATGCATACATTGTAAAGAATAGTCATAATCCACGATCTGAACTTTTCTCCGAAACAAAGACTTCCGATGTTAACATAGGCGTGCAAAACGGCCTCGCTGACCGCATCACATGCATCATCATGATTTTTCATTATACTCAATGCGAAACGATACATAGAATCCCTGTTTTTTATAACCTGTTCAGAAAGCCATTCGTTATTGTACTGCATTATCTTATCTCTCCGTAGACCGTATTTCAACCAACTATTTCAATAAGGGGCTTGCCCTGTCATGGGCGGAGCAAGCGCATTGTGAAGCAATGCGACACTCAGTGGAAGATTGCACTCCCACTGAGCGTAAGATGACGACCGCTGCCTATATAGACAGACCATCATTGCCTAAGTTATAAGTTTTTCGTAGCTTCCGCAATCCACTTTGCCCAGTCGCGGTAATACCGTCCGAGCAAATGCGTATTGTCGGAAGTGAATTTTTTGTCAAGGCACCCCTGACTGTCGTCAAACAATTCGTTTACATCTATATAGCCGGCCGAGGTCTGCTCCGCAATACGCTTTATCCCCAAGTTAAGGCTGTCAATGTTTGAATTGTTGTAAACCTCGTCCCCCGCGCTTCTCTCCGCCGTAACATGAAGGTTTCCCTCAAGTATCAGCCACGCGCTCTTTTGCATAGATTTAATTGTCTCGACTATATTTGTATATTTTGATATGATTGAATTATAATTATAGCCAAGCTCATTTATTCCGAGCATTATATAAATTTTGCTGTATTCATATCTGCCAAGCAACTCTTCAAGCGTGACTTTCCCCACATGAGGAACATAGACCTTTCTTTGAAAAAGATTGAATACGCTCATTCCGACATCAGCAAAAAATACAGCGTCCGTTCCTCCGTATTCGGAGAGCCCGACAGTTCTTGAATCGCCGATGAAAAGTACGTCCGAAAAACTATAGCTGCCGTTATTTCCGTTTGCTCCTTCTGAATTCAAAGTGCCGGAAGTTTCGCGAGGAGTGTCGGAAATTACAGGATTCGTATCGGATATTTCAGAACTGCCGTCTGTCTGCGGTAATTTTGAAACCGCGTCGGTATCCGGCGGCACCGTCTCCGCTGTATCGGAAGCGCCGTCAGAATCACCGTTTAAGCCGCCGTTTGCTATACCGCCAGAGTCGCCGTTCGCAGCACCATTTCCATCGCAATCCGAGGTGGCGTCGGCACTGCCGTTTGCGGTACCGTCCCCATCGCCATCGCTAAACACAGTATCGTCTGCGTTACTATTCGCAGTATTATCCCCGCTGCCACTCACAATACCGTTTGCCGTACTGTCCGCAGTACCGTTCGCCATACCTTCCGCGGAGTCATTTGTGTCCGTCACTTCGGCATCTCCCCCTAAGTCAGAATGATTCCGGTCATTATAAAAAGTAATTGCATAAGAAGTAACGCCAACGCAGCACCCGACAACTAACAGGGTAAATATCACATTTCTGATTATACTAATTTTTTTATTTGTTTTCATCTCAATTACCATGCCTCCCTGAATTTTTGCCGAAAGTTTCAACCGGAACGCGGAAAAACAATCCTCAGACGGAAGATTTCCGCATTCTTTACGCTATTCTTCACTATCTTCTACACTAATTTCCGTACCGTTTCTCGAACTACACCATGCCCTGTCTCTTAACTGTTTTATACAATTAATTCCGAGCCGCATCTTACACTATCTACCGCACGTAAATCATTCCTTGTTAAAAACGAAAATACATAAACGGATCACTGTTACTTTTTTGCAGACACATTACAGACATTATAAAAAATGCAAAAATTATCGCATAACGAACATACTTGTTTTTAATAAGCATTAAGAGTCTGCGCGGCAACGGAGTAGAAAATATTATACATATAATAAAAAGTAAACCGTATTGCTTTCCGTATTTTATATAATCTCCTTTGAAAATTACGCCGTCTGTAGACGCTCCGAACAGTCTTCCAAAATATATTTTAAGCTGCGTCATATCGTCGCATGCAAAAATCACCCATGTGAGAGGAACAGCGAGTGTCATATACAAATGTCCGGCTAAAGGATGAGCTTCAAACAATTTGCCGATTCCAAGTTTCTCGACAGATATTAATATAAAAATTACA
>CAJLCI010000011.1 GCA_905205065.1 uncultured Eubacteriales bacterium
TATTTTTTAATTTTATTCTTTATTACACTTTTATATTACTATATTATGTCTGTATTGTCAATAGATTTTTTTGTTTTTTTATATTAAATATATCTACGCTGCATTCATTTCCTATAAACACTAAGTTCGTCAATCAGATTAGGAATATAGTCCCGCTCCACGTCGTTTACAGCTTTTATCTTTTCTATAGCCCGGCACAGTGTTCCCTCGTCCTGATTACATTTGTATTTTAACAGCATATACAGTACATTTTGAATCGCCTTAAAATTTGCTCCGGATTTTGAGACAAATTCATCAGAACTATACAAATAGTTGTTTTTCGCAAGATATTCTACCCTAAGCCTCATTAAATTCTTGTGATCCATAAAGCTTCTGACGTACCGCATGTCAAGATCAAGATATCTTCCGTTACGTCCGATCTCCTCAATATAATTTGCGAGTTCTTCCCACACAGCTATTCCAAATTTTAGTTTTCCGGAATCTATATACTCTTTTATGTCAGGCCGGCCACTGAAATCCGAACACTCAGACGACATATATTCATCAAGCAGAAATATCACTTTATCCACTTTTAATGGTTCAAATTTAAAATCCCGATTTATCTTGAAAAACAACAGCTCGACATACCCGCTTTGAACGTTTAAAAGCGCGTCATACAACTCGTCAAAGCTAATTTCATACGCAACATAATTACCTTCTATATAACTTGAAGTCTGAAAGGTTTCTTTATCACAGTCAATCCCCCAAAGCAGGCATTCGTGATCAAAATTATATGGATTTCCTTTATTTTTTACACTGAAACGTCCTTCATTCGGCCGGCAGTATACATATTCTCCGCTCAAAATTCTTTTCTTGGCAATCTCTATTGCCTCTGAGACGCACTTGGGATCGCAGTCCTTACATACATGATTATCATGAGACATAATTCCCGTTTTCTCATACCATGCGTTATTTCCGTAGCCATATATATAAAACATATTTACATCTTCACTACTAAAAATACAGCTGGAATATGAATCGCAGACCAGACGTGGAATTATTTCGCCGCCCAGGTTTCCCTCAATAACGCCAAACGCATATGCATAATTAAGATATGTCCTTATATGCGGATTCATTTCAAACGGTAGCAATTTCACTTTGTTCACCATTCCCTTCATATAATTCAAAAATACCTTTTCTAATATTTTTCACTTTCATTACCTTCCTAAAAATGCAATATGTAACAACTCATAAAACGCATTTCAGCATAGTTTCGGATATACATTAATATGATTATCCTTTGCCAATGCATTTTAAATTAAAAGTATTTCATCCAATACTTCTATAAAGTCCTCGCATCAAAAGAAATACCGTTTCGGTTTGGATATCAGTACTTTCTTGACCGATTATTTTTAGCTATAGCTATTCGTATTTACTTCATCCCGATAAAACTGTGCCTGTTTGTCAAACATTTCTGTATATATTCCGCCTTTGCTGTATAGTTCCTGATGTGTTCCGTATTCCGCTACGCTTCCGTTATCAAATACAGCTACTTTATCGGCAAGCTGTACGGCTGACAATCGGTGTGTTATGAGAACCGCACATTTATCGGTTATCATCCTGTTAAATTGAGTATATATCTCATATTCCGTCATCGGATCAAGTGCTGCTGTCGGCTCATCGAGTATAAATATGTTTCCTCCATGATAGCTTGCACGTGCTATTGCAATACGCTGATTTTCTCCTCCAGATGGCTCAAATCCCTCTTCGTCGATCCATTTATCAACCTGTGTGTTATATCCTTTTGGAAGTTCATTAACTAAGCTGTTCAGTCCCGCGGATGAACATACAATGTCAAGGCGTTCCTTGCTATATTTATTGGCTAAAACAATATTTTCACCAAGTGTCATATAATATTTAACAAAATCCTGAAATACTGGTGCGAATAATCTCTGGTATTTCTCATAGTCATATTCATTAATATTTATACCATTAAGTAAAATTTCTCCTTCTGTAGGAAAATAAAGACGTGTCAGTAACTTGATAAATGTTGATTTTCCAGCTCCGTTAGCACCTACAATACAAAGCTTTTCATTTCCGTATAGGAAAATATTAACGTCTTTTAATACAAATCGGTCATTTCCTGGATATTTGAATGATACATTTCTGAATTCTATAACGGATTCATTGTCAAAATTAGGTGTTAATTCGCCACTTAAATATTGCTTTTGAGGAATATTAATAAAGTTACAATAATCCTCAATATTAAGTGAATATGAACTCAAGTTGAGATATGACTGTGATATAGAGCTTAACGCACCTGAAAACTGTCCCGCAGCAGAAATAAATATTGACATATGACCTATTGGAAGATTATCCCAAATTACCTTATAAATCAAATATACATACAGCACCGTTTGATTTATAAAATTTAGAAATATATTGAAAAAATTCGCTTTGTTTTCATCTTTAACATTTTTCCATTTTACGGTGTTTATCTTTTTCTCACTGTCAATTAATTTCCCGATCAACAAATTCTTAATATTGAAAAGTCTGAGCTCCTTGGCATATGCAAACATATCAAGCATAAAATTCACACCCCATTGACGGCGTTCCCTTGCTTGTATTTCCTTGTTTGTTTCGAATTTCTTTTTATTCAGTCTTTGGGTTATAAATGAATTTGCAATTATTATTGCAATAATCAACAATATTATATAGATATTCATATATGCTATTATTGTTGAAATTGAAATCAATGTAAAAATTGCAGATACAAAACTCCATAAATGATCAACTACCACAAAATTATTTCCCAAAATATTCGAAGCTCTACTTTTCATATCTTGAATTTCGGGTGATTCGAGTGTTTCATAATCCATTCTTGTTACATGTTGATAAAATTCATTAAGATTTGTCAGTGTAATCTTTTCTATTGCTCTAAATGATATTTTTCCAAAAATAATACCCGTAAGATAATTTACTATCGGTATAAGAAGTAGTCCTCCCGTATATAAGACAAGTCTATTTGAAATTTGCCTATTAACAAGTTCATTGATTATCAAACCTGGAAATATCGTTCCGCCGAGCGCATAAGCAACACTGAGCAAGGACGAGAGCCCTTTAACAAATATATAAACTTTTCCAACGCGTTGCTTCCAAATTTTATTAAACATATATTTTGTGTATTTTAAAGTTTGATATATTTTTAAATTATATTTTTTCATTGCTTAAACAATTCTCCCGCATATATAACACCATTTTAAAAAAACAACTTAATTCACAGCTAATTAATATATAAACTTATAGGTGGATAAATTATATTATATTATTTTATTTTTATTTGATGATTATGCTATTTATGATTTGCTTGAACAATGGCCATGCGATGTACTGAAATTAAGAGTTGAGTCGGTAGAAGTGCTGCATTTACAATTAACATATGCTGGAGTAGTCGTGCTAATGTTTATATTAGTTTTTTCAAAAATCATTGTTAATTCCTTTCTAATTTTTTATCCACCTATAAATTTTTCAAAAACGTTTTATCCCTTCGGGCAGAGAAAAATGTGAAACAATCCGTTTCAACAAATCATCCTTTAAATCACTTGCATCTACATTAAGTGTATTATTCTTTTTGTCGTTTCTTATACCACAATTCACCATCCACTCATTATTGATAACCCGATAATTGGACTCTATTAAGATATTACACTTGATTAAACAAATATTGTTTAAGGATTTTAATAAATCCTCAAAATGTATGTAGTCTAAACTTGTTTGAACAATTACAAAATCAGGTCTAATTTTATGAAATATATCTATATATTTGTACAGTTCTTCTATGTTGGGAACAGATAAAGATACAATCGAAAATGCTTCAGAATTTAAATTTGTAAAAAATGAACTATGTTCTTTTATTGAAATTAAATTTGTATCATTTATACTTTTGAATATTTTCTGAGTTATTGGTGAATAATATTGTTTAAAATCAATTTTTGTACTGCTAATTATATTATTCAAAACCAATTCTACATACGGCTGTAATGTTCCCAATCCAATCGAAATATTTAATAGTACAGGACAATTACACAAATTTGGAATGATATTTTCTATATCTCTGACATTACTATATTCATTGAGACTAAATGGTATGTTAAAATATGTCTTTTTATTTGTAACACATAAGTTTTCAATTAATTTTACAGACTCTTGCGGAATATCTACATCATCCCACACAATTACAATATCAGACAATTCGACAGCACTTTTAAGTTTATTACATAATACTATATGAGAATCATATATTTTTTCTAATTCATCATCGTTATTTTCTTGTAATATAATAATTTCTTTAATAGTATTATTAAAGAAATATTCTACAGATTTTACCAAAATGTATGTATTGAAGGAGTTCGAAAATATAAATAACCTAATCATATGTTCTCCAAGTAAACCAAATATATAATATATTATATATATTCAAGTGTTTTTGACGTATTTTTTAAAATTTGAGAGTGTCTTTTCTTTAACGAAACGACAAGCTAATAATTTTTGTTTGGCACTAACACAACCCTTAGTTATATCATTACAACTAGCAACACATATATCACAATAGCGCATGGCCCAACATACCCTGCATTCCTCCTCCGTTAACCTACCGATATTCATAAATTGTTCTACTTTTTGAATATCAATTCCAGAATAGATGTTTCCTATTGATAAACAGTCATGTTCAACTATCTTTTCACATGGGTATAATTTCCCACTTATATCAACAAATAATCTTTTTATTCCAGGAATACATGGACCATTATGATGCCATGTGGTTGGAATAGTCTTTTTGTCCGAATAAATAGAATCAAACAACAAATTCTTATTCAAAGTCTTTTCGCTATTGTTTTTAAATATATTTGGAATATAATCTATGCCGCTCAAACCAGCTTCTTCTATTAATACTTTTTTAGTATCAATTCCAATATCTTCAAAATAACTTATTACATCTTCTCGATTTTCATCATCAAAAGCAACAGCGATAAATGAAATATGATTATTAAAGTAATCCATATTTATTTTCTGTATTCTATCAATTATTTTTCGGACAGTGCCATAGGTATCGTTACCATTAGTCCCGAACCTTCTGTGTTTATTTTGAATTCGTTCTGGACCATCAAAGCTAATTGCTATATTGAATTCATTATTAATTACATAATTTATTATTTCATCTGTGAACAATGAGGCATTAGTCGTCATTCGAAATGATATTCGTTTAGAATAAAATAACTTTCTGCAATAATCAACAATTTGTTTGATTAATTCGAAATTCATTAGGGGCTCGCCGCCGTAAAAGGATATTCCTATCGACTTAGAATCGCATGAGTGAGAATACAAATATTCAATACTTTTTTGAGCAACACTCCATGTCATATTAGCTGCTTCATGTTGCCTTTCAAAATTATGAGTATTGTTATATAAGCAATACCTACAGTTAAAATTGCAATTTCTCGTTACTTGAAAAGATAAATCATTAATTTGACGCTTTAACAAGTATTCAACATAATCGCTTTCTGAATGCTTTATGCAACTAATAAAATTACTTTTTAATAATCCCTTATCAAATAAACAAAGGATGTCTTTATATGCTTTTTCTTCCTTGTTTAATTGAATGAAATTCTGAATTCCTATCTTCTTTAACAAACTAAGTTCAGCAAATTGTGCAGATGTTACTTCAAAAATATAATTTGAAAAAGTATCATAAATATAATAGTTATTATCGCATGCAAATGTTTTAAAAATCGGGATATCCTTCGAGTTATAAGACATTATACTATCTCCTAAATTTTTTCCAAGATTTTATACTTTTTTTCAAAATTATGCATAGACCATTCCTGCTCTATTTGAAAAACTAACTCTGCACTATTAATCTTACATTTATAAACATTATTGATCATCTTTTTCACACTATTATACCAATTATTATTTTTCACACTGATAATACACTTTAATATATTTTCTGATTTTATATATATATATCGGTAAGCAGATATTAAATCATTACATTGATTGTTGACTTCGGCAATAATCTCCTGTAATAAAAAGGTATTAATTACATAACCATTTTTTAATTCAATTTCATCATATTTTCGACCTTTTATGGAATTAATAACAACGGTGTTTTTATCATAATTACATATTTTCTTTAATTTACTTATAGATATTATATCACCTTGATTGTATCGTATAAGTGGCATAGCATAATTATTTAAATTGGTAATTATTGATTCTCCTTCTCCAAAACTTACAACATTCTCATTATATAAGCATTCAACTAACACATTATCTTCTAAAACATGTAAATGATTGTTCTGACATTCATATGCTATACCGTTCATTTCTTCTGAACCATACATATTTGCAATCGGAACTTTAAAAATTGATGATGCTCGTTCAATTAAGGAAGGAGTCACCATTTCTCCATAGAGTTCAATATATTTTATTGTATTTGGTGGACTCATATTATTTTCTTGGTAGGCATCAATTATCCGACTTAAAATATATGGCTGAATATATAACCATATCGGTTGATACTTTTCTATTATATCTAAAAGTTCAGTATATTTATCATTTTTGTGGACTAATGATATATTCACTAACATTACATTAGGGATAGACTTATCATAATATAAAGACTCTTCTTGTGTTATATCACTGTCAAAAAAGAACAAATTAAATATGACATATTTATCATTCGGTTTTATAGAATAATACTTTTTTCTTTTACGCCATAGTGATAAATTTGATGCATAAAGATTATTAAAATCCCAATATACATTAATAGGAATCCCAGAAGAACCTGAAGATGTTTGGCGATGAAGTTGTTGAAAAAAATATTTCGATTCATATCCATCAGAAAACATATTATAGCGGTTTTCCTGTAGTTCCTCGCGGGTCAAAACAGGCCATTGGGTAATATCAAGAGGATTCGATATACCATATTCTTTAATTCTTTTTTTGTAAAAATCATTATGTTCAGAAACATATTTCAACATTTGTTCCAGCTTAGTCATTTTTACCACCTGTCTTGGCATTGCCATCACAATCGCATGCAGCTTCATTTAAAAGTTCCGATACAATATTTAAAACATTATCAAAAGTCCTAAACTCTTCTAACAATAGCTTTTCATCAGGTATAACAATATTAAATTTATCTTCTATATCAATAATAATCGAAATAAAAGTTATAGAATCCATTCCAAGGTCATCGATTAAATCAACATATGGTATAATATCTTTGTCTATTTTTCTGACTGCAAACAAATCATATATTAAGTCCGCTAATATATTCTGAATATTCGATTTATCCATTAGTCCCCGCCTCTTCTATGTATTCCGTTACAATTTTTCTTATATTTTCTCTGTCCAATTTTCCGGTTATCGTTTTAGGCAATTCTTTTAAGTTCATAAAGATACTGGGAATTTCATACGGCATCAAAGAACAGCTCAGCCGTCTTTTAAATTCAAAAACACTGCAATACTCTCCGGCATATGCACAGGCCGCCAGAATTTTATCTTTATAATATATTTCTATAACCGCACATTCCCAAATCCCAGGAATGAACAAAATCTGCCTTTCAACTTCGCTGGGATAAATTTTGTGGGAATCAATTATAAATAAATTATCGATCCGATCTATAATGTGAAGCTCTTTATTTTTATCCCAAAAACCTATGTCGCCTGTATTAAGCCAATTTTTATATAAAGGTTTATGCTTTAGTTTACCAGAAACATATCCGGAAAACAAACTTGGCGAATTGACATGAATAACTCCTCTGTTCCCTTCAGAAACCAAATTGCCGCTCTCATCAACAATCATAACATTAACATTTTTAATTGGACGCCCAACTGAATTATTTTGACAGCATCCTACCCTTTGGGCTGTAACCCGTGGACCGGCTTCAGATAAACCGTATACGTTGTATATAGGAATATTATAAAATATTGAATGCGCTTCAGAATAAAGTCTGTCATCTAAAACGGAACCGCTCACATATATCGTTCTCAGAGAAGCGATACCATACTCCTTCTTTTGAAATTCCCGGGATATCAAAGACAATAAAGTAGGATTCAAAAAAAGAATTGTTATTTTATACTTTTCAATATTATTAAGAATAAACCTCGGCGGAACAATTACAGGCGCTATTAAAACCGGAATTTTTGATTTAAGTATTACAAGCAATTCCCCTATAATAGTAGAAGAATGCGACATGGTTTTAGTAATATAGAAGCAATCACTTTTTGTTGGTTTAATATAGTCAATAATTGCATCAGCATTTGTTTGAATTGCATAGTGAGAAAGAATAATTCCCTTTGATGTTCCTGTAGTACCTGAACTATAAATAATCAATGCTTCATTCCTGCTGTAATTATCAGTGTATTTATCATATATATATTGCGGAAGAATCTGTGGAGATTTTAATTTTCTGTCATATATTACAACCTCCATTTCAAAAGGAAATATACAAGTTTTTTTCTCATATTTATCTCTTTCTATATAGCATTTATTTACATTTGCCTCTTTCATCATCTTGATTATAGTTGGAAATGGAATACGCCAATCCAATAATACTGCGCAATCACTGTTGTTCCATATATCAATGAGAGCGTTAACATATTCTACAGAGTTTTCTCCAATTAATGCTGTCCTGCTCACTTTCCGCTCTCTCCTTTTTATAATTCAGATTTAATAAAATACTATAGTACAAATAAAATACTGAAAAAAAAGCACAAAGCATACCTATAACCAGGCAAGCATTGTGCTGCAAAAATACATATTAAATTCAAGCATAAAAATGCCTATAGTTTTTAATGTTCTAATAGGCGGTATTAACAATTCACTTTTGGAAATTACTTGTGCTTTAATAAATAATCTTTTCACAATATACCTCCATATGATCATCCTACAATCACAAGGGATAATTCTGTTTTATATTTGCATATATTTCTTGCTTAAATTAACATATAAATCCATATTTTTTAATTTTATTCTTTATTACACTTTTATATTACTATATTATGTCTGTATTGTCAATAGATTTTTTTGTTTTTTTATATTAAATATATCTACGCTGCATTCATTTCCTATAAACACTAAGTTCGTCAATCAGATTAGGAATATAGTCCCGCTCCACGTCGTTTACAGCTTTTATCTTTTCTATAGCCCGGCACAGTGTTCCCTCGTCCTGATTACATTTGTATTTTAACAGCATATACAGTACATTTTGAATCGCCTTAAAATTTGCTCCGGATTTTGAGACAAATTCATCAGAACTATACAAATAGTTGTTTTTCGCAAGATATTCTACCCTAAGCCTCATTAAATTCTTGTGATCCATAAAGCTTCTGACGTACCGCATGTCAAGATCAAGATATCTTCCGTTACGTCCGATCTCCTCAATATAATTTGCGAGTTCTTCCCACACAGCTATTCCAAATTTTAGTTTTCCGGAATCTATATACTCTTTTATGTCAGGCCGGCCACTGAAATCCGAACACTCAGACGACATATATTCATCAAGCAGAAATATCACTTTATCCACTTTTAATGGTTCAAATTTAAAATCCCGATTTATCTTGAAAAACAACAGCTCGACATACCCGCTTTGAACGTTTAAAAGCGCGTCATACAACTCGTCAAAGCTAATTTCATACGCAACATAATTACCTTCTATATAACTTGAAGTCTGAAAGGTTTCTTTATCACAGTCAATCCCCCAAAGCAGGCATTCGTGATCAAAATTATATGGATTTCCTTTATTTTTTACACTGAAACGTCCTTCATTCGGCCGGCAGTATACATATTCTCCGCTCAAAATTCTTTTCTTGGCAATCTCTATTGCCTCTGAGACGCACTTGGGATCGCAGTCCTTACATACATGATTATCATGAGACATAATTCCCGTTTTCTCATACCATGCGTTATTTCCGTAGCCATATATATAAAACATATTTACATCTTCACTACTAAAAATACAGCTGGAATATGAATCGCAGACCAGACGTGGAATTATTTCGCCGCCCAGGTTTCCCTCAATAACGCCAAACGCATATGCATAATTAAGATATGTCCTTATATGCGGATTCATTTCAAACGGTAGCAATTTCACTTTGTTCACCATTCCCTTCATATAATTCAAAAATACCTTTTCTAATATTTTTCACTTTCATTACCTTCCTAAAAATGCAATATGTAACAACTCATAAAACGCATTTCAGCATAGTTTCGGATATACATTAATATGATTATCCTTTGCCAATGCATTTTAAATTAAAAGTATTTCATCCAATACTTCTATAAAGTCCTCGCATCAAAAGAAATACCGTTTCGGTTTGGATATCAGTACTTTCTTGACCGATTATTTTTAGCTATAGCTATTCGTATTTACTTCATCCCGATAAAACTGTGCCTGTTTGTCAAACATTTCTGTATATATTCCGCCTTTGCTGTATAGTTCCTGATGTGTTCCGTATTCCGCTACGCTTCCGTTATCAAATACAGCTACTTTATCGGCAAGCTGTACGGCTGACAATCGGTGTGTTATGAGAACCGCACATTTATCGGTTATCATCCTATTAAATTGAGTATATATCTCATACTCTGCATTAGGATCTAATGCGGCCGTTGGCTCGTCTAATATATATATTTCTCCTCCGTGATAACACGCCCTTGCAATTGCTATTCGCTGATCTTCTCCTCCCGACGGTTCAAAACCATTTCCATCAATAGTCTTTCCAACATAAGTCTCATATCCCTTAGGCAATTTTTCTATTAGCTCGGTAAGATTATTATCATCGCAAACTTTGTCAAGCTTTTCAGCAACAAATTCATCGGCCAAAACAATATTTTCTTTTATAGAAAAATCATACCTGCAAAAATCCTGAAAAACAGGCGCAAACAATCTCAAATATTTTTCATAATCATATTCGCAGATATTAACCCCATTTAATAAAATTTCACCTTCTGTAGGAGAATATAAGCGTGTCAACAATTTTATAAAAGTAGATTTTCCCGAACCATTACTGCCGACTATACATAGTTTCTCCTTATAATTAATTTTAAGATTCAAATTTTTCAATGCATAATTTTCGCTTCCCGGATATTTAAACGATACATTTCTAAACTCTATAATTGACTTATCGTTATAACAAGGAATTTTTTCGCCTGAACCATAATGCCGCATAGGTATATTCATAAAATCTATTAAATCGTTTACATTTAAACTGTTTGCACTCAACTGAAGATATGAATTTACCACAGAACTTAACGCTCCGGAAAACTGTCCCACAGCATTCAAATATATCGTCATGTTACCAATTGACAGGCCCTTTTTTATAACAAGAAATATCAGGTATACATATAATACAAGCTGTTGAATAAAGGCAGTTACAGACATAGCAAAGCTTGCCTTGTTTTCCTTTTTCATATAGGACATTTGAGTTTTATTTGTATCTCTTTCAATTTCTGCGCATTTGCTAACCAACAGATCTTTTAAACCAAAAAGCCTTATTTCTTTAGCAAACCAAAATTCAGTTGTTATATATGACATTACCATATTTTTAGAGCTGTTTTTTTCCGCTTCGATCCTGCTGAAATACTGCTGCCTATTGAGCCATTTTGTCACTAATGAATTTACATAAACTACACATATTGTCAAAACAATTATTAGTGGGCTTAATGTTGTAATTATGTATGATATAGCAATCAAACTCAAAATTGCTGTAATAAGCGAACTAAGAAGATTTACCGTATTTAAAGTGTTATCTAAAACATCATTTGCACGATATTTTAACCTGTTTATTTCGGGAATTTCCAGCGTTTCATAATCCATCTTCATAGTATACAGTAAAAAATCTGATTGGCATTTAATATTAAAAGATGATGAAATTTGAGTAAGAGCTTTATTTAGCTGTGAATTCAGTATATTATTTATTGGCGGAGATAGAGTCAATATTCCAACATATAGAATAATCCTATCAATTCTTAAATTATTTGTCAATTCATTAATTATAAGTCCTGGAAAAATTGTATATATCAAGGGGAAAATAGTATTTATTACACTCATTATGATTCTCATCAATACATAAAGTTTACCACTCTTCCAAACAAATCCCAACATATATTTTGTTGTTCTGAAAGTGTTAACTAAATTCTGTTTTCTATTATTATTTTTTTCCTTCATTTTCTCTCCAGTTTGTAAAGAAATCATTCGCTCATTTTTATTTAGTATTACAAAGAATGTATATTATTTTTATTATCAAGTTTTTTAATGTAAACTTATTTAATTCTGTACAATGCATTTCTGTATCTTCTTTTTTGCTATTTATCTTTATTATTAATCTCTCAATTCCTTTTTGTATTCCCAGAGTAAGATTAACCTCACCGAATCCCCACCGAATATATATTTATTCATTAAGTGCTACAGAGGCGTTTTCACCATTTTTCCAGATGTAAAATTTTTGCAGGGGTACTCTCAGTCAAAATAGCCAAGCGGCGATTGTTAGATACAGGCAACCGCTCGAAAACTGATGTTTGTTTTCATAATTATTACAGCTTTTTTCTGTAAAGTAAGCACTTAAGGCCAACATTATCGGAAAGTTCAAGTACAATTTCTTTTTCACCGACTCGCTCAAAACCTCTACGCTCATAAAATTGATATGTGCAATTCGTGTCAGTAAATAAATAGATTTCCTTGCCTGCTTCTCTCATCGAAAGTTCATTCAAAAGGTATGTACCTACACCTTTTATTTCGCTGTCAGGATTTGCAGCCAAAAACCGAATTTCACCGTCGGGATTGTAATGTTCTGTGTATCTTGCAAACATTTCTTTGTTAGCTTCGTTATATGGCATTACACCGCCACCGAAAAACAAATTTTGAATACCATCTACAATCTTAACATACAATCCTTTCCAAAAGGATTTATATGGTTTCGGCTCGTCTTTCATATCTGCAATAAGAACACCTAAAAGCATATCTCGCTCATATGCCGCAATGACTTGCGTTGCATTTGTGTATTCCAAATACCAAAAGTACCTGCCGTATACTTGAAGAATAAAATCATTTTTTAAGTATTCATCAAAATGCATTCCCTTGATAGCATACTGAATAACCTTTTTGAAATCCTTTTTATCTATTTCCTTTATTTGCATTGCTCTTCATACCTCATTAAATTACAAATTAACCATATGCAAAAGTATAAATAAAATACTGAAAAAAAAGCACAAAGCATACCTATAACCAGGCAAGCATTGTGCTGCAAAAATGCATATTAAATTCAAACACAGAAATGCCTATAGCTTTTAATGTTCTAATAACAGGTAATAACAATGCGCTTTGGAAAATTACATGCATTTTAATAAATAAACTCTTCACAATATACCTCCATATGATCATCTTACAATCACAAGGGATAATGATGTTTTATATTTACATATATAAATATTTATTCTTATTTATATTAACAGATAAAACCATATTTTTAAATTTCATTCATTAATACATTTTTATATTACCGTATTATGTATGATTTGTCAATACTTTTTCATCATTTATCATTATTTATCATTATTTTATGAATTGCAATATAAAAGGCCAGAAAAAATCAAGTGATATAGATTCGTTTGATAAGCTTATTGGAAGAAAGACCGTGAAACAATCTTCAGTGGTAAATGTTTATCAAACATTCAACCGTCTGCATTCTCTCATAAGATGAAGTAAACACAAAATATATCGTAGTCCTGATGAAATTATAAGCGAAAAATTGTTAGTTAATAATCAATATTTTATCCTTTATAATATTAAAGTCTTCAAAAGCCGCACCGGAGATAAGCGGAACTAATACAATTTTTTTACACACAGAAAACAGACTGCTATAATAGCATCTTTCCTGTAACAACCTAAATCATACCCTTCCGTTTTTTTATCATAAGGTAGGGATACAGATCCTAAATCTATAATATCGTCTCTCGAAAGCTTTGCACAAACTCCATATGTATTATGATCAGTTCAGGCAAGCTTAACGCCCTTGCCTGAAGATGATACAATAAGCTGTGCAATTTAAATAGAATTAGTATAAAAAATATCATTGGTTAAATAAAAATCAGACGTGTCACAAAGCAAAACCGCCTTGTGACACGCCAAATTCTGTAAAATTCGTTGTTTAATTTACCAAATTTTGAAACCGACTTACTTCATAGCCTCTTCTACAGCAACTGCAACGGCAACAGTCATACCTACCATTGGGTTGTTGCCCGCGCCGATAAGTCCCATCATCTCGACATGCGCCGGTACAGATGAAGAACCTGCAAACTGCGCGTCTCCGTGCATACGTCCCATAGAGTCGGTAAGACCGTAGGACGCAGGTCCTGCCGCCATATTGTCAGGATGAAGCGTGCGGCCTGTTCCTCCTCCGGAAGCAACCGAGAAGTAATTCTTGCCGTTTTCAATAGCCCACTTCTTATATGTGCCCGCAACAAGATGCTGGAAACGAGTCGGATTTGTTGAGTTGCCGGTTATAGAAACATCAACAGATTCATGCTTCATAATCGCAACGCCTTCAAGAACATCGTTTGCACCATAGCAAAGAACCTTTGCTTTGTCTCCATCCGAATAAGCTGTAGTATTTACAATTTTCAGCTCATCATTATAGAAATCATAATCTGTCTGCACATAGGTAAATCCGTTAATACGGCTTATAATATATGCAGCGTCTTTTCCTAGTCCGTTAAGAATTACGCGAAGAGGAGTTTTACGCACCTTATTAGCTGTGCGTGCTATACCTATAGCGCCTTCAGCTGCAGCAAAGGACTCATGACCGGCAAGAAAGCAAAAGCATTTTGTCTCCTCACGAAG
This sequence comes from uncultured Eubacteriales bacterium, assembly GCA_905205065.1. Classification (GTDB taxonomy): domain Bacteria; phylum Bacillota; class Clostridia; order Oscillospirales; family CAG-272; genus UMGS911. The sequence continues at coordinate 14,880 of CAJLCI010000011.1, forward strand.
GAGCATAGCCGCAAGATTTCCGTGGCCAAGACCGACTTTACGGTTTTGAGCAACCGATCCCGGAATACAAAATGCCTGCAGACCGATTCCGATTGCCTCAGCGGCATCCGCAGCGTTCTTAGCACCTTTCTTTATTGCAACGGCACATCCGAGTGTATATGCCCAGCTTGCGTTATCAAACGCAATGGGCTGAACGCCCTTTACAATTTCATCGACATGGATTCCGTGCGCTTCGCAAATAGAGCGTGCTTCCTCCAGGTCAGCGATGCCATACTCGGCGAGACAGGCCTTAATCCCTGCCATACGTCTTTCCTTGCCTTCAAACATTACATCGTTAGACATCAGTAGTTACGCCCCTTTCTTAAGATTCGCGCGGATCTATATATTTTACCGCTTCGTCATATCTTCCGTATGTCTTAATATTTGACTCGTAAGCCTCGGCAGGAGCTTTTCCAGCCTTTATAGCGTCAAGCATTTTACCAAGATTTATAAATTTGTATCCTATAACTTCATCATTCTTGTCAAGTCCGAGTGAAAGAATATATCCCTCGGCCATCTCAAGATAACGAACGCCTTTCAGCTTTGTGCCGAATATTGTTCCAACCTGAGAACGAAGTCCCTTTCCGAGATCGTCAAGCGATGCGCCGATCGGAAGTCCTCCCTCCGAAAATGCCGTCTGTGAACGACCGTAGACAAGCTGCTTGAAAATTTCACGCATTGCAACATTTATGGCATCGCAGACAAGGTCTGTATTGAGAGCTTCAAGCAAAGTCTTTCCCTGAAGAATCTCAGCCGCCATCGCTGCAGAATGTGTCATGCCGGAGCATCCGAGGGTTTCAACGAGAGCTTCCTCGATAATACCGTTTTTGACATTAAGTGTCAGCTTGCATGCTCCTTGCTGAGGAGCACACCATCCGATTCCGTGAGAAAGGCCGCTGATGTCTTTTATCTCATATGCCTTAACCCATTTTCCCTCTTCAGGAATAGGCGCAGGACCGTGATGAGGCCCCTTGGCGACAGCACACATGCTTTCAACCTTGCTGGAAACAGCGTAGCTGCATTCTGTATTGCTCATATCTAAGTCTCCTGTTCTTTTATATTTTTATGAATACAGTATATTCTTTTTATTCTCTAAAATCAAGACTTTTATGTAAAAAATATCGTAATTTAATAAAGTTTCTTAAAATTTCCGCTCGTTGACAGAAAATGAGTGTTATGATATAATACTTAAAATGTCAACACTTTAAAGTATACGTTTCGTTTTGCTTGCAAAGATCACGAGTTAACAAGGCAAAAATATCGAAAATTACGGTTTATTCGGACTTTACGTTACAGCATCTTCAGACAGCCTTGCTATAAAGGTTCTCTGTATTATGCCGCCATGCGGGTTCAATACCTGCAAGTATTGGCAGCTTTGAAAAAATGCTTTGGCAGACAAGTGCTTTGCGTCAAAAACTTGAAATATTGTGTTGAACGAAACATATAATAACGAAACATATTATACTGATTTAAATATATAAGAAAGGGCTTTTGTTGTTCAAAAGCAAAACTGTTTCATTTATGGATATTGTCAAAGTTTTATCAGATGAGCTCGGAATCAAAGAAAAACAAATTGAGAAAACCATATCGCTCATAGACGAAGGAAACACTATTCCTTTCATTGCCAGATACAGAAAGGAAGTTACCGGTTCTCTGGACGACACTGTTCTCCGGACACTTTCGGAACGGTTGAATTATCTCCGCGGATTTGACAAACGCAGGGAAGAAATTACGTCTCTGATTGACGGACAGGGCAAGCTTACACCGGAAATCACCGCAGCGCTTGACAAAGCAAAAACACTTACAGAACTTGAAGACATCTATCGTCCGTACAAGCAGCACCGAAAGACAAGAGCATCCGCGGCACGGGAAAAAGGCCTCGAACCGCTTGCAGCGCTTTTGCTTGAGCAAAAGGAAAACTACGGCAAAACTATAGAAGAAATTGCAAAAGAATATATAGATGAAGAAAAGGAAGTAAATTCCGCAGAAGATGCGCTTGCCGGAGCAAGGGATATTATAGCCGAGGACATTTCCGATTCGGCAGATTACCGGCGCGAAATTCGCGCAATAACCTGGCGTGCCGGAAGTATCACAACCAAACAGATTAAAGAAGGCTCCTCTCCGTATGAAAATTACTATGATTACACCGAAAAGCTCTCTTCCATTCCCAATCATCGCATTCTTGCGGTCAACCGCGCCGAAAAAGAAGAATACATACGAGTTTCGGTTACTGTTGAACCGTCATTGATTCTGAATTTCCTTGCGGATAAAATTCTCGGCTCACCGAAAAGTTCAGCATACAACCATGTAATTTCAGCAATCACAGATAGTTATGAGCGGCTTATCGCCCCATCGATCGAACGTGAACTACGTTCCGAACTTTTTGATACGGCAAGCGAGGGTGCTATTAAAAACTTTTCCGAGAATCTGCGCAATCTGATTATGCAGCCTCCGGTCAAAGGTATGACAGTTATGGGATATGATCCCGGATACCGTACCGGCTGCAAGCTTGCGGTAGTCGATCCCACCGGCAAAGTCCTTGATACAGCGGTAATTTATCCAACCAAGCCGCAGGAGCGTACCGAGGAATCAAAAAAAAGAGTAAAAGCTCTCATCGAAAAATACAGCATAGATGTCATCGCCATCGGCAACGGAACCGCATCACGCGAGAGCGAAGCTTTTATTGCAGATACGCTGCATGAAATGAACACCGCCTGCAAATATGTAATCGTAAGCGAAGCGGGCGCGTCCGTTTATTCGGCTTCCAAACTCGGAGCCGAAGAATTTCCTGACTTCGACGTAACACAGCGCAGCGCGGTTTCGATTGCACGCCGTCTTCAGGATCCTCTTGCAGAGCTTGTAAAAATAGACCCCAAATCAATCGGTGTCGGACAATATCAACACGATATGAAGCCGGCACGTCTGGACGAAGCTCTATCCGGCGTCGTCGAATCATGCGTAAACAGTGTCGGCGTCGATTTAAACACTGCGTCCGGCGCATTGCTCTCATACATTTCAGGAATAAACGCCGCTTCTGCAAAAAATATTGTAAAATACCGCGAAGAAAACGGCGAATTCAAATCACGCGAACAGCTTTTAAAGGTGCCGCGCGTAGGAGCAAAAGCTTATGAGCAGTGCGCAGGTTTTCTGAGGGTCTCAGGTTCCTCCGAAATTCTCGACTGCACCGGGGTACATCCGGAATCATACGGCATTGCCAAAGCGTTGCTGAACCGGTTTTCACTAAATGAAGATGACGTCCGGCAAGGCAGGATTATAGGCCTCAGGGAAACCGTAGCTCAGGCCGGAACCGGAAAAATTGCTGCAGAGCTCGGCGTCGGAATTCCGACGCTCGAAGACATAATATCCGAGCTTGAAAAACCGGGAAGAGATGTTCGAGACGAACTTCCGGGACCGATTCTCCGTACCGACGTACTTGAAATAGACGATCTTGAAGAAGGAATGGAACTTACCGGAACAGTTCGAAATGTCATCGATTTCGGTGCTTTTGTTGACATCGGGGTACATCAGGACGGACTTGTTCATATTTCCCAGATATGCAGAAAAAGAATATCCCATCCCTCCGAGATTCTATCGGTCGGTGATATTGTAAAGGTCAAAATTCTATCAGTAGACAAAGAACGTGGGAGAATTGGTTTAACTATGAAGCTTTAATTTTAATATATTAAAAAGTTTTACAGGTAAAATCGCATCCAAATTCACAATTTGTTTTAGATTGTTGTCAAAATTGCATAAAACACTCTCTGTAATTTCGTGAAAAAAAACCTTTTCAAAAAAGGCTTTTTCTGATAGAATATTAGTGTTATTAATATCATTATAAGAAAAACGGCTGCTGTTCAGCGGCAGACATAAAAGCAAATATACGGCACCAGACATCAAAGTGTCTGTGGCAGTAGATTCCAAACAAGCATTAATCACAGGAGGAATATTTAATGGCAAGCCTTTCACTTAAACACATTTATAAAAAATATCCGGGAGGAGTTACGGCGGTTTCCGATTTCTCACTCGAAATCAAAGATAAAGAATTCCTTATTCTCGTAGGGCCATCAGGCTGCGGAAAATCCACAACGCTGCGAATGATCGCGGGACTTGAGGAAATTACAGAGGGCGAGCTCTTTATCGGCGACCGTCTCGTAAACGACATCGCTCCCAAAGACAGAGATATTGCAATGGTGTTCCAAAGCTACGCTCTATACCCTCATATGACGGTATTTGAAAACATGGCTTTCGGACTTAAGCTGCGCAAAACTCCCAAAGAGGAAATAAAGCGCCGCGTGGAAGAAGCCGCGCGCATCCTTGATATTACCCACTTGCTCGACAGACGTCCAAAAGCTCTTTCGGGAGGACAGAAACAGCGTGTAGCACTTGGACGCGCAATCGTCCGCGAGCCTAAGGTGTTCCTGCTTGACGAGCCGCTGTCAAACCTTGATGCAAAGCTCCGTGCGGCAATGAGAACCGAAATTACAAAAATCCACAAGAAAATCGGAACAACTTTTGTATATGTAACGCATGACCAGGTAGAGGCTATGACAATGGCAACTCGTATCGTCGTTATGAAGGATGGTATCATCCAACAGGTTGATACACCTCAAAATCTCTACGATATGCCGGTTAATATCTTCGTTGCCGGATTCATCGGAACTCCTCAGATGAATTTCATTAACTGCACGCTTGTTAAGAAGGGAGACGATATGTTTGTCAATTTCGGCAACGTGTCTCTCAAGCTCCCCGCCGATAAAGCATCAAATCCAACACTTCAGGAATATGCAAACAAAGAGGTTATTATCGGTATACGTCCGGAATGTCTGCATGAAGATCCTGAGGATATTACAAAATTCGCAGATGCATCTTTTGACGCATATGTTGATGTAACCGAGCTTATGGGAGCTGAAATATATCTCTATCTTGTTATAGATGAACAGAATCTTATCGCGCGTGTTTCACCTCATTCAACAGCAAGAGCTGGAGACACAGTCAAAGTCGGTGTCGATATTGACAGAATACATATTTTTGATAAAGACACTGAAAGATGTATTTCATATTGAGAATGATTGCTTAATATTATATTACGAATAACATTTACTAATTTATTAGATAGCGGTAATTTGCAGAAATGTTCAAAAAACATCGTAAATCTGCAGTATGCAGTGGCAGGAGCATCCGCGTGAAAAATTAATGATAAAAATCTATTATTTTTCGCCGCCGTATGCTGTATGCTTTGTATGCTGCCTGAGTTTGCCGTCATAAACTTACGGAAAGGAATCTTTTATAATGAATAAAATTAGAGTTACAATATGGAATGAATACTTACATGAAAAAGATGATCCGGGAATCGCGGAAATTTACCCCGAAGGAATTCACGGAGCAATAAAAAAAGGAATTGAAGATGATACAGAGCTCGAAATCCGTCTTGCAGCATTAAGAGATCCTGATCAGGGTCTCCCGGACGATGTCCTCAACAATACTGATGTTCTTATATGGTGGGGACATATGGCTCATCATGAAGTAGATGACGCGCTCGTTGAAAGAATTGTCAACCGTGTAAGAAGAAAGGGCATGGGATTCATTGCACTTCACTCTGCACACGCTTCAAAGCCTTTCGGGCAGCTTGTTGGAACCACCGGATCGCTGTCATGGGGTGATAATTACCATGAATTTATTTGGACACTTCTTCCTCAGCATCCAATTGCAAAGGGAATCGGACCGTATATAGATATTGAATCGGAAGAGCTGTATTCAGAACCATTCTGCATAGGAAATCCTGATGAAATCGTTTTTGGAAGCTGGTTTGAATCCGGAAATATTCTTCGTTCGGGATGCTGCTTCTATCGGGGACTCGGAAAAGTTTTCTATTTCCAGCCCGGACATGAATCATGCCGTTCTTATTATAATCCTGAAGTACTTAAGGTTATAAAAAATGCAATTCACTGGGCGGCTCCGACAAATGGATTTGAAGATCCCGGAATGCCGGCAATTAGCAATAATGAAACTCCCGTAGCACTTCACATAAAAAAATAATATAAAAAATATAATGAAATGCTCATAACAGCATTTTTAAAAAACAGCCTTCAGAAAAATTTTCCGAAGGCTGTTTCTCTTTCCTATTAAAAAATATTTTTGTTTTACTCCTATTTATGCATTATAAGTACGCGCAGAAGTATCTCCGCCGTGTCCCGTCCAGTTAGTGTGGAAAAACTCTCCTCTCGGACAGTCCACACGCTCGTATGTATGGGCTCCGAAATAATCACGCTGCGCCTGAAGCAAATTTGCTGGAAGGCGATCGCAGCGGTATCCGTCAAAATATGTAAGAGCCGTTGTCATTGCGGGCGCAGGAATTCCGTTCGCAACAGCAAGTCCGCATATTCTTCTCCACCCCGATTCGCTTTCTTTAATTACAGAAGAAAAGTACGGATCAAGAAGCAAATTTGTAAGATTAGGATTAGATATATAAGCCTCCTGAATTTTTCCGAGAAAAGCTGAGCGTATGATACATCCGCCGCGCCACATCAGGGCAATTCCGCCGTAATTGAGATTCCATCCGTATGTTTTTGCAGCCGAACGCATAAGAGTATATCCCTGAGCATAAGATACAATTTTGGCAGCAAAGAGCGCATGCCGTAGATCACAAAGAATATCGGCTCTCTCTTCGGCGCTGAGTTTAAGGGCTCTTTTTTCGTCTCCCAAAGTCTTTGAAGCTTCGACACGCTCCTCTTTCATAGCCGAAAGACAGCGTGCAAATACAGCCTCTCCTATCAATGTGAGAGGTATCCCCTCATCTAAAGATGCAATCGCAGTCCACTTTCCTGTTCCTTTTTGTCCGGCAGTATCAAGAATTTTGTCTACAACCGCTTCGCCCTTTTCATCGCGGTATGCTAAAATATCGCGCGTGATTTCTATAAGATAGCTATCCAGTTCCCCGCGATTCCACTCAGCAAACTCGGCGGACATTTCATCGTTGCTCATGCCAAGAAGATCTCGCATTATCTGATATGTTTCACAGATAAGCTGCATATCTCCGTATTCGATTCCGTTGTGAACCATTTTGACAAAATGACCGGCACCATCCTCTCCAACCCAATCGCAGCATGGAGATCCGTCAGGTCCTTTGGCACAGATAGACTGAAAAATTGGCTTGACAACCGGCCATGCTGCATTTGACCCTCCCGGCATCATACTCGGTCCCTTAAGAGCGCCTTCCTCTCCGCCGGACACACCTGTACCAATAAACAGCTTTCCTTTAGACTCCACATATTTTGTTCTGCGTATTGTGTCGGGAAAATGAGAATTTCCTCCATCTATGATTATATCGCCGTCATCAAGAAGAGGCAGAAGAGTTTCAATCATCGAATCGACAGGCTGTCCCGATTTAATCATAAGCATTACACGGCGTGGCTTCTCAAGTGCAGCGACAAGCTCCTCAAGAGAGTGTGTCCCTATAATATTAAGTCCCCTGGCACGCCCTTCGACAAACTTGTCAACAACCGAAGTTGTACGGTTAAAAACAGCTACCGTGAATCCCTTGCTTTCCATATTCATTACGAGATTCTCACCCATAACCGCAAGTCCGATCATACCTATATCCGCTTTAGTTTTCATAATATATTATCATTCCCTTCAATGAATAAAATTTACTATTATACATTCAGCCTTAAAAATGTTTTAATCGCCGCAACATCCGGCAAAGTTTCACAGCGTTTGCTCTGACAACAGGCAGCCGGTAAATGCCGCATTCTTATTTTTTTTACAGAAGTCTTCATACACTCCAAAGTCCGAGCGCAGGATTGCTTATATAATAAAATTCCTCTCCGTCGGCCCCGCGGTTCCAACCGTCGTGCAACTTTTCCGGATTGTATTTTTCAGAAACTTCTTCATACGAACAATAACCGAAGTTTACACTTTGAATTTCAGCTTCTGACAATTTTTTCGTACAGTATGTAATTCTGAAACGATCGTCGGAGGAACCGTGAATCAGGTGCGCAGCTACAGATAGATTTTCCTTTAAATCTCGGTTTTCAGAAACAAGCTTAAGAACATTTTCACGTCCGACATAACCGTATTTCCGTATAAGCCTGTCGTTTTCGGAATCCTCTCCGAACTGTACAACTCCAGGCGCAAGAATAATCAAATCCCCTCCGTCAGCCATGGCGAGCCGCGTTCTGTATATAGCTTTGTTTCCCAGCCACGTACTTTTAAACTCGCGTGCATCGAGATTCACGACACATTTTTTCAAAGGCTTGTCAAGCTTGATAAAATTGACCTGACTACTCTGCGCTACAGCCTCTTCAAAATTCGAGCGTTCCCTGCCGCAGTAAATACCGTGAATATGTACATCATCACCCGTATTGGTCGTAACAGTGAGAATATACTTAAGAGGTAAATCCGCAATAAAATTTTGTTCGGCATAATCAAATACCCTGCGTACAGGTGAAAAATCCCTGCCCATAATCCGCTCCATACCGTAAAACGCACCGAGCATATGCGAGCTGTTTATCATTGAACTTCCGCCGCATCCGACAAATATATTTTTAGAATAATTTGCCATACCGACAACCTCATGAGGAACAACCTGTCCGACAGACAGAATCAAATCATATTCTCCGGAAACAAGGCGGCGATTAACCTCAACGTCAATTTTCTCGTTTACAAGCCCCTCGGAAACCTCAGATACAAATTCCGCAGGAACCTCACCGATTTTAACCACGTCAGTACGCCAATTATGAACTATTAGCTTGTTAAAATCAACGGCTCCTTCAAAAAATACTCTGCATTCCTCCTCAGACATCGGAACATGGGTTCCGAGAGCCGGCATAACGTCAATATTAACTTTAAGGCCGCTTTTTTCGGTTATATCAGAAAAAATAGCGGTCAAAAGCGCGGTAATATGTCCGGCTCCGCTGTACATTCTTGTAAAATCGGGCGGTAAAATTAAAACCTTAATTTCATTTTCCCCTTCATTTCCGGAAGACGCCCGCTTTACGGAAATTTCATTCAGACATTCTTTTATAAAGTCCGCAAGAACCGAACGCAGCTCTTCATCAGACATTCCCTTTTCACTTTTATGTATCAAAATAAGTCAACCTTCCTTTGCGGGATAACCCAGTGTATCTACAAATCGCCAGAATATATATATTATATCAAAAACAGTATTTCTTTGCAATAGTTTTTCCGATTTACTTGAAATATTAATGCTTGTATGTTATACTAATAGCTAAAGTTTTATCGTGCAAGTTTCGCTTCGCCGTGAAAAACGCCGGACACTGCAGCTTCAAAAATATAATTGAAACGTATGAAGCATTATGACTTCAGTATAAATTATTTCAAAAAAGAAGAACGCGGCTCCATGAAATGTTTTGTAGCCGAACTGTATTCGGTTCGTAAAGTGTAAGCGGAATCCACCGTCGTATATGTCGTATATAAAGATAGTAAAATCTTATATTTTGTTATCGAACAGCACAAAAAGGAGACAAAGCATGACAGATCTGCTATCGCTGCACAAATATTTTCTTTCCGCTCATCTGAAAAAAGGCGGCATTGCCGTTGATTTTACAATGGGCAACGGACACGATACCGAATATCTCTGCCGCGCTGTATACGGAGGAGAGGACTTGCCGGGACACGTATATGCCTTTGACGTCCAGCGTCAGGCTCTTGAATCAACGGAAAAGCTTCTGACCGAAACCGGATGTCCTCAAAATTATACTCTTATCCTTGACTCCCACGAAAACGCGTCAAAATATATCAAGAAAAATTTCTGCGCCGGCGTATTCAATCTCGGCTGGCTTCCCGGTTCTGATAAGACAGTGACAACAAAACGAGAGTCGACAAGAAAGGCAATAGATACTGCCGTCAGACTAATAGACAAAGACGGAATTCTTTTAATTGCCGTTTATCCCGGACATGAAGAAGGACGGCTTGAAGGCGAAATGATAACAAACATGCTTTCGCGTATCAGCAGATTCGAGCTGTCAGTTTCTCGTTTTCAGATAATAAACTCTCCGTCGTCTCCGTATTTCTTTATTGCAGAACGAAAATAAGTTCTCAAAACTCGGTTTTCGGCATATTCTGTTTCTGACAGACATTTTAAGTCTGTCAGAAACAGTATTTATCTGCATATATAGTCTACTAACTGGCATACTTTGTATCCGCCGCGCGACACTCCGAGCCCTGAAAACTACAAAGTATGTCTATAAAAACAGAGTGAAAAGAGAAAAGAAACTTGCTCCAATCCCGTTTTCACTCCGGAAAGGTATGATATTATGATGAAAATTGCTATTCTTGCGGGAGGGCTCAGTCCCGAACGGGATGTTTCCCTCACCTCCGGCGCTTTAATTGCGTCCGCACTTATAAAACGAGGGCATTCAGTCGCACTTATGGATGTATATATGGATCAGCAAACACAGAAAAATCCGGAGGAATATTTTACTTCGGTACCACCGGAAATTCCTATTATATCCTCACGAGAGCCTGATCTAAAAAAAGTCGCAGAGATCAGGCAAAATCTGCGAGGAGGAAAAGCGGATGCCAATTCTCTCGTAGGATATGGTGTAATAGAAATATGCCGTCATGCGGATATTACATTTTTAGCTCTTCACGGCGCTATGGGTGAAAATGGACAACTTCAAGCATATTTAGATTGCTGCGGAATAAAATATACAGGCAGCAGTTACACGGGATGTTTGCTCGCAATGGATAAGGATATCGCAAAAAAAATGGTAAAGTATGAGGGAATTGAAACTGCAGAATGGTGCTGTATGGATGAGTCAGATATCAGCACAGAAAAAATAATGAAAATTATTGGCCTCCCATGTATTATAAAGCCGTCATCGTGTGGTTCAAGCGTCGGAATATCGATTGTAAAAACCGTGGAAGAGCTACAAACTGCAATTGAAGCCGCAAAAATACATGGACAGGAAATAATTGCTGAGCGTTTTATCTCGGGCACTGAATTTTCCGTTGGAATTCTGTGCGGAAAAGCCCTGCCTTCAATCGAGATTATTCCAACATCAGGCTTTTACGACTATAAAAACAAATATCAGCAGGGACATACAAAGGAAATTACACCGGCAGATATTCCAATAAGCCTTGAACAGCGGCTGCGCGATACAGCTTTGCGTGTACATAAAATACTTCGTTTGGGCAGTTACAGCCGTTCCGACTTTATCTACGATAAAAAAACTGACAAACTTTTCTTTCTTGAAGCAAACACACTACCGGGAATGACACCGACAAGCCTTCTGCCGCAGGAAGCGGCCGCCGCAGGAATTGATTACGAAACTCTTTGCGAGTGTATCGCACTTAATCCGGTCAGCTAAATAACTACTCCGCGCGCCAAGCCCATTATTTTGCAAAAAACTATTGACTTTTATAAGCCATTGTGATATAATTATGAGTGTTATATCTGGGTGTGGCGCAGTTGGTAGCGCGCTACCTTGGGGTGGTAGAGGCCGCTGGTTCAAGTCCAGTCACTCAGACCATATCGGGTATTCATAAGGGATTTGACTTATGAATACCCGATTTCTTTTTGCCTAAATAAATAGTTTTTCGTATGTATGGGGCTGCCCGGTTGTCTTTTGGGACTGTTTTAATGCGGCAGCCCCTTTTCTTATTCAAATTTAGATATTCGCATCTGAAGAGATATTTTTCCTCACTATAGACATGGATAACATAAAAGATTCTCATGAAAAAGTTTTGTTACATATTCTTATTCTGCGTGCAAGGCTTTTTTAGTGTTAATTTTCAAGTTTACGGTCAAAAGCTCTCTTCTTTATGTTTACTTTCAAAATTATAAAACATTATACTTTACCGAATACTTTACTGATCTTTTTACAGTTTAATGCTTTTTATTTTTATTTGATATATTTAATTCCGGGCTATTTCATAAAAATATAATCACAAGATCGCTGTGAAAAGTCTTGAATTAAGTTTTCCTATATGCTATAATAAACCGATAAGTTTAAAACTTTTCGGCCGCAAGTTTCGCTTTGCTGCTTTATACAGTTATTCTGCAATACAAATATACGAAATATTGAGTTTTCACTACTCATGTTATAGTTGCCGAAAAGCAAAAAACAGAAATATACAGAAATATTTTATATGGGTGCAACCCGCATAAGGCGTTCATGCAAGTATCGTACCCTAATTAGAAAGTGGAAGTGAAATCCGCCGTCTGCGGAAAACGGATGCATCTTTCGTTTAGTTATAACGCACAGCATACATAAAAATAAATCTGTATGAAAGGAAAATCAGATGAAAGATACTAGGGAAAAGCTACTTAACGGCAAGATTCTCTATCTTGCAAATGAAGCAAACAATTGGGAGGACGGATCTCCGGTCGGTGCCGGAAACATAGCTGCAATGTTGTATGGCCATGTCGCATCCGAGCGCATTCAGCTCAACGAGGAATTTATCTGGTCAGGAGGTCCAATTCCTAACCCAAAGAGAGTTCGCGAATGCATAGATCACATTCTCGGCATGATTAAACGGGGAGAGGTCACCGAGGCCGACGAGTGGGCAAGAGAAAACATGAACGACTGTTTCAACAGAATAAAATCATATGAAACAGCCGGCGATCTCTGTCTCGATATTCATGACAAGAGTACAGAGTTTTCCGATTACCGCCGTGAAATCGACCTTGAAGACGGAATAGCCTCAGTAACATACAAAGCAGGAGGCATAAAATACAGAAGAGAGCTTTTTGCTTCATACCCTGATAATGTCATCGCCTTCCGACTGACAGCAGATAAACCCGGATCAATTTCTTTCAAAGCTCATTTTGAACGGGAAGTTGACAATTTTGAAAAAACCGGAGTTGAAAACATTCTCACACTTCTCGGAGAAACGCAGTTCGGCGGACACAAGTTTGAAATTAAAATCGGATTTTACCCTGACGGCGGATGCCTCGGCATAACTCCGGACGAAGTATTCCTTGAAGGCGCGGACGCCTGCACAATATTTATCACGATACAGACCCTTGAAAGAAGTAAACGCAAGGCACCGTCACTGGAAAAAATAGCCGCACGGGGCTATGACTCGGTAAAAGCCGCCGAAATTGAAGACCACAAGGCACTTATGAATCGCTCGGACATTTTAATTTTCGGAGATGACGACGCAAAGCAATATCCGGTAAATGAAAGACTGGAAAGACTGCGTGATGCTAATACAGACAAAGGTATGGCAACGCTTTATTTCAATTTTGGAAAATATCTTCTTATAGGAAGCAGCCGTCCGGGAACACTTCCGGCAAACCTGCAGGGAAAATGGTGTACTCATGTTGCCGCGCCTTGGAATTCAGATTACCATACAAACATCAACCTACAAATGAATTACTGGCCTGTAGAAACTGCTAATCTGAGCGAATGCGGAACCGCGCTTTTTGATTACATAAATAAATTTCTTCTGGAATCCGGCAAAAAGACGGCTGAAGAATGCTATCACTGCCGCGGAACAGTTCTCCATCACGTTTCGGATGTATACGGAATGACCGCCCCTGCCGACGGAATATGGGGTCTTTGGCCTCTGGGAGGAGCGTGGCTGTGCTTTAATATGTGGGAGCATTACCTTTTTACACTTGACAAGGACTATTTAAAAAACATTGCATATCCGTATATTTCCGAATGCTCGCGCTTTTTCCTCGACTACATGGAAGAAGATGAAAACGGAGTTCTCCTGTCCGGCCCCTCTACTTCTCCGGAAAATAGCTATATAGTAGACGGAAAAGAAGCTATGCTTTGCATGTCTCCCACAATGGATATTGAAATTATCGGCGGACTTCTTGATTTTTATATTGAAGCTGAACAGATTCTCGGAATTAATCCGGAAATGGAACAGGAGGCAAAAACAGCAAGATCAAAAATGCCTCCGCTCAAGCTCGGATCAGACGGCAGGCTTTTGGAATGGATGGAAGAATATGAAGAGCCCGATCCAGGTCACCGTCATATTTCTCACGCGTTCGGTCTTTATCCGGGCTGGAGCATTACTCCCGACAAAACTCCGGAGCTGTTTGAGGGAGTTAAAAAATCTATAAATAAACGCCTCTCCTCCGGCGGAGCGCATACCGGCTGGAGCGCCGCATGGGTGCTTAATCTGGAGGCACATATACTCGATAAGGAAGGCACGGCCTCCATGTTCCATAAGCTCCTTACCAAGTCGACTAACACAAACCTCCTTGATGAGCATCCGCCGTTCCAGATAGACGGCAATTTCGGAGGCACAGCGGCCATTGCCGAGATGATGCTTCAGAGCCGCGACGGAATCGTCAGAATCCTGCCGGCTATACCGGAAGACTGGAAGGACGGAGCTTTCCGCGGACTTTGCATTCGCGGCGGATACGAGGCTGATGCAGAATGGAAAGACGGTAAAGTCACTTCATTTACTATTCGCTCGACCGTAGGAGAAGGAAATCTTAAGGTTGTAGTAGAAAATAAGGTTTTTAATATGAAATTTTCAAAGGGCAAATCTATAACTAAAACGCTCTGAACTTTGTAATCTGCAAATAAAATAATTAAATACCGCATTGTATTCCGACGTCAATCGACTGTACCAGTAAAAGGGCGGCAGTCTTTCCACGAAGGGTATATAATGCGGTATTCTATTTCCTCATACTTTTAAAATATTTTATGCCACACTTGACAATCATATGATTGTGATGTATAATCACTAATACAGATGAACAATTTATACAGTCGGCGGAAAACACTTCGACAGAACATTCAGAGACAGTGTAAAACCTACCGTAATAAAAAATTCAGACATACGCAAACTAAAGTACAGTACTCTTTCACGCTTCAATTGTGACGATAGGCAAAACGCAAAACTATCATGGCATCATGAAGACATATGCAGAGCATTCTAATTTCATGTTTCATTTGCGCATACAGATAGCTAAAGAAAGGCAAGATAAGTATAATGAATATAAATATGAAAGATAAGTATATTCCCGGAACCAGGGTGTCTAAAGACGAGATGCACGGCATTACAGGAAAAGAATTTCTGGACAAAATATTCTTTATGTCAGATGGAATTATGCTCAACCGTATAAGAGACATTGCCGGAATCGACGGTTCGACAATTCAAAACTGGGTTAAACGAGGATGGCTTGGCAGCACTGTAAATAAGCGGTACAGTGAAGTACAGCTTGCAAGAATTCTGATAATCAATATGCTCAGAACAACCATGAAACTTGAAAAAATTGATTTTCTTCTTCATTATATAAACGGTAACCTTGACAACCGTGCAGACGACATTATATCGGAACCTATTCTTTACGAATACATCTGTAAAATCACCGACCGTATTGACGGCAGCGAATCGGTCACACCAGATCAGATACGAGAAATTATATTCAGGGAAACGTCGGGCTACGAGGAACAGATTTCCGGAGCCGCCGACAGACTCCGCAATGCTCTTGAAGTAATTCTTCTTTCATATTTCGCATCAATTGTATCATCTTATTCCGAAGAAAAATTTTCCGCGATTAAAAGCGGAAAAGCAATATTCCCCGTACAAATATAATATATACGAGTATTATATTTATCATGAAGCTAATAAATTAATAACCTTACAAAGGTTAATTAAAGAAAAACTTTTTATGAAACATTACACTGGAAAATTGCATTGAAACACTGACCGGAAAAGTGAATAGAACTTAAAGCCAAAAAAAGTAATTTACATCCACCGCTTACAGAAGCGACCATCTTTAAAGCTGACCGTTTTATAGTCGACCGTTTCACAGCTGACCGTTTTCACAGCTGACCGTCTCACAGCTGACCGTCTCACAGCTGATCGTCTCACAGCTGATCGTCTCACAGCTGATCGTCTTCATACCAGACCGTTTTTGCAAAAGAGCCGCTTTACATAAGACCGCATTTACAGGCTTAAACATCCGGCTTTTAGTTATAAAAACGAATAAAGACGAAAAGTAACTGAATAAATGCGCATCCCTCCGCTAATCATAATACTGAGGTGATGCGCATGAAATTAAAGCACGGTATTTATTTAAAAAATACTGAAAAATATCTTATATTATTTTGTATAGGTTCTCTTGTATATCCGCTTCTTGAGATGATATGGCGCGGCTACACGCATCCGACAATGGCAATTGTTGGAGGACTGTGCTTTTGCCTCATTTATTACGCAGATGAAAAAATGCACCGAAAAACAGGAATTTTCCTGCGCGCGGTTATGGGTGGTCTTATCATTACCGCAGTCGAATTTGTCTCCGGGTGCATAATCAATATAATATTAGGGCTTGGAGTATGGGATTATTCCCGTCTGCCGTTCAATCTCCTCGGTCAAGTCTGTCTTCCATTTACCGTTCTATGGATGTTTCTATGCATTCCTGTAATTTATCTCTGCGGAATGCTTCGAAAATATTTTTTGAAGTTACTATACTTTTCGGAAAACAAAAATGAAGACGATGAAAAAAGCTCGGTAAAAGACAATGTCAATCTTTAAATATTTACACCTGTAAACACGCTTGTCCAATATATTCTAAAGTAGTATTCAGGCTGCTTTCAGGCTGTTTTTAACCTTCATTTTAAAATAATTCGATATTTTTCGATATTTTTTACAAAAAGTCTTGACAAACAATTCCAGACGTGCTATACTAAGTATCAGTTAAATAAATTACCGTCCGAACCGGCAGGACATAAAAGAACGCCGGCAGATTTGCTGAGTTAGCCCTCAGCATCTCCTGATATTCATGTGCTACCAACACATAAATACCCACCGAATTCACGGCGCCGACGTGAGATACATTATAACACACTTTTTTCTGTATTTCAAGAGGTTTGCCGAAAAAACTCGAATTAAGGAATTGGTTTTTCTAAATCTTCATGTTCAGCTTCAGGCATGGAGACTTTAAAGCCCTTTTCCCCTATTTAAAGTTTTTGGATTCTTATACCTTTAGCTCAAATTAAAACTAAATACCGTCCCAACCGGCAGGACATAAAAGAACGCCGGCAGATTTGCTGAGTTAGCCCTCAGCATCTCCTGATATTCATGTGCTACCAACACATAAATACCCACCGAATTCACGGCGCCGACGTGAGATACATTATAACACACTTTTTTCTGTATTTCAAGAGGTTTGCCGAAAAAACTCGAATTAAGGAATTGGTTTTTCTAAATCTTCATGTTCAGCTTCAGGCATGGAGACTTTAAAGCCCTTTTTCCTATTTAAAGTTTTTGGATTCTTAAACCTTTTTTCAAAAAGGTTTAAGCCGCCGGAGGCATTCCTCGCCGCCGGAGGCCGTATTTTCCGATTTGTATCATACAAACCGGGGTATTGTGTTTGCACACATGCCCCGGTTTTTTCTGTTTTCAAACACTATTTTTTAAAAATAAAGATAAGGATGTGATTTGTCTTGTCAGATCCAAGCAGTATTAAAACTCATAAGCGATTACTGAACGGCCTTTACAGCACGAGTAAGCGTGAAATCCTTTTGAAATTCAGACTTCCCTGTCTGATACAGACAGAATAAAGTTTGACTGTAAGCTTTATGTATCAGGATATACCCAAAACTGAAAAGTATGCCGAGTTACTTTAGTCTGAGCGCATCTTTGCGCCGCTCGCGGCATGCTCCGCTCAAAGCGTCATAAAAATCACTTGCTTTGAGCACCACCGTTTGGAGTTGTCTCCCGGATACAAAAATACCGCAGCGGAGCGCAGGAGTTTAGCCCTCCTGCGTCCGAACTCGGAGTTGCTACCAACAACGCCCAAGTCACTTCTGCGGTGCTTAACAGTTTAACACATTTACCGCTCTTTGTCAAGAGGGCAGAAGTTCAAAGACGTGCGCATGCGCGACCTTGTACAGCTTCGCCCGTCTGCACGATAGTTTGTCAAAACTTCACGTGCGGAATTAGCTTTCGGGAAAGACAAGGAAAGACAGGGAAAGACGCGGTCAAGAACGGTTTAGCGCCGAAAAACGGAAGTGCTGTTAGCATAAGCTTTCAGTCTGTAATACAAACTCTTTGAAGACTGACTGATGTTATCGTAACGTAATCGAAAGTCGTCTCTAAAACCATAATTTGCATTACGGGTGTTGAGGAAAAGTGTATTGTTTAGCCTCTGTGCATCTGCACAGTGACACGCCGCGTAAAAAATGACCGCGCAACCGGTCAACTTCCGCAAAAGTTATTTGCTTAAAACAAGTAAATGTGGGGAGCTTTTGCGTTGCGAAATTCCACAACTCCAAGTTCTTCGCTCTCCGGAAATTTTGCCCGGGAGTTGACTTATCCGGTTTACGCCGGACGGCTCAGCGGTCTAACTGCTTCCGTTCGACAACGCGCAGAGTTTAAAGCTCTCCAGTCCGACGTGACATGGCGGTCAACTGACCACGTCCGTTCGGCGCAGCCGGATTATATATAACTAAACGAAAGATAACCCCGCCTTAAAAGTCGTTCACCTGTATAGGTGTTCACTTCTACAGGTATTCACCTCTATGGGCGTTCATTTCTATGAGCGTTCACCTCTATAGGTATTCACCTCTGTGAGCCTTCGCTTCTATGAGCGTTCACCTCTATAGGTATTCACTCCTGTGAGCCTTCGCTTCTATGAGCATTCGCATCTATGGGCGCTTGCATCTATAGGTGTTCGCCTCTATGGACGTTTGCATCTATAGGCGGCGGGTTTCTCTTCCGTTTTCCGGCGGGAAATTGTACACCCACCGGAACTTTGAATGACGGGGCTACGCCCCTAATTGAACATTCCTCAGAAACGCCGCGGTTTTCTGCACTTTTGCGCAGGAAAATTCAGCCGCAGCACGCAGGATATACCGATGACCTGCAACGTATGGCATATCTGAAATACATCTGCACATACCGGAAAGCATCGGAATATATCTTAATATATCGTAATACATCGGGGAATGTACTTTATTTCGGAGTTAATTTTCCGGGCAAAGTAGAGTCACAGTGAGTGCAGAATTTTTTACTGCTCTCTTTTCGAGCTTGGTGTTTGTCGGAAAACGTTCGCTTTGTTTTTGTGAAGCATCCGCGTATGAAAAGCACACAGCGCGCAGTTTAATTTATCTCGTCTTAACTGACAGTCAAAGATTCAGCCTGTAATCTTACCATAATGACGAAGGAAGATGGTTTTCCTGTATTCCTGCCAAACCGACGCCGGGTGGCAACGGCGGACGGTTATGTCTCGAATAACACGAATCCACATTTTGCAAGTCTTGCTCACGCAGGAGGCAATTTGCAGTGCGGCTTGACTGTGTCAGTTTAAGACAGCTTAAACTGTAACTGTACGGTTTATCTTACAAGTATGCTTATTTCACGGGAGCGTGAACGTTAGGGTGAGGAATAAACTCCCATGTTCTCCATGCATGCCGCCGCGTAAAAGAAGCCGCGTAAGCGGCTATACTTCCGCAAAAGCTATTTACTTTATGGAGAGGTAAACGTCTTGCAAGCTTTTCGTTGCGATAGCCCTCGGCGCCAAGTCACTACTGTATCAAAAAAAGCAAACCCGTCCGGAAATTAGCTTATCCGGCTGTGCCCGCATGCGCGGTAAAGTCTTCATTATTATCCATACAGCAGCTTTCGATTTATATTTCGGTAGTTCATTAACCCTTCTGCACCGCAAATATCTTTGAAATTGCCGCAGTGTATGTTTACAGATAATACTATAATACTGTCTGCCTCGCTGCGGCTCACAGCTGGATTTATATATTTTTAAGCTGAAAGACCTGAAATCTGTATTTTACAGAATCAGGTCTTTCGGTTTTTTATACAGATTTAAAATTATTTCATAAAATACACAGTAATTTTTAACCGGCAGGTTGATTTTTTCACCACATAGTGATATTATATAGACAGTTTGCGTCGGTAATATATATGCCGCGGAAACGACCTTTACAGAAACGCGTTCAGTAAAGTCACTCCCTCATTACCGTTCACCGCTGGGAATTTTCAGCTAAAGCACTTTACTTTACATCTTCAGACTTCATCATTACATAGCCAGGGCTCGATTACTCCGAAAGAGAGACAAAATGAGAACAAAGAAAACATATGAAAAAGAATATAGGAAAAAACTATCTGCCATAAAAGGCCGCAAAGCAGGCGGAATATTTTCGATCGCAGCTGTTATTCTCATTTCGTTTATCATACTATATATAAATAACGGCGGATTTAATTTTGAGAATGACTTTTCGGTGTCGCTGCTTCGCCCCGGTGACAATCCCATCGCGTCGGCCAAGGATGAAATATGCACTGTTCACGTTATAGACATCGGACAGGGAGACTCCACACTCATATGCGTCGGCAGCGATCATTTTGTACTTATAGATACCGGACCGGATTCGGCCGAAGAAAATCTGCGGGCATATCTTGACGAGCTTGGTATAAAAAATCTTGATTACCTTGTTCTGTCCCACCCTCACGAGGATCATATCGGAGGCGCGGACATGGTACTTAAAAATTATGACGTAGATAATGTACTTATGCCGGACGTAACAAGTAGCACAATGACTTTCAGCAGTCTTCTTGACGCAATTGAAGGCAGCAGCGCAAGCGTTGAGGTAGTATCGGCAGGATATACATTTTCAGCTGGAACATTGAGTATGATGGTTCTGTCGCCAATCAGAAGCAGCTATGACAGCGGTAATGAGTGGAGTATTGTACTCAAGGCTGTTTTCGGAAATATATCTATGCTGTTTACAGGTGACGCCGAAGAAATTAACGAGCACGAACTACTGAATAAATATGGGAAAGAAATGCTGCGCAGCGATTATTTAAAAGTCGGGCATCATGGGTCTTCTACATCATCATGCGATGAATTCATAGACGCGGTCTCACCCACAATCGCTACAATAAGCTGCGGCGCAGGAAACACATATGGTCATCCCGACGCAAAAACGCTTGATACCCTTGAAAAATACAGCGTACAGGTATACCGGACAGACAATCTCGGAAACATTGTCCTAACCTGCGACGGAGAAACTATAAAATTCAAATAGGATATATTCCTTTTAGTTGGCAGGTTTTGTTTTTACCGACAGCAGCGGTTTTGCAAAACAATTCCATTGTACATTGCAGTTTAATCTAAAGCTATAATACAAACTACATCAAGCGACCTCAAGACTGCCGCTTTTTAGGGCAGCCAAATTATATTGTAATCCTGTAAATGCGGTAATGGTGAAATCAAAATACTATAATCATATGCCGAAGCGTACTCGAAAGAAAGGAATTTTTATATGCTCAATGTTATTGAAGTCACCAAAAAATACGGAAAGACTCTTGCATGCGACAATGTCAGTTTTCAAGTTGACGACGGCAGTATAACAGTGCTTCTCGGTCCAAACGGCGCAGGAAAAAGTACTATAATAAAATCGATAATCGGATTTCTGCGCTTTGACGGCCAGATAGAAATTGACGGCTTTCCGTGCAAAAGCATAGCGGCAAAAAGACTTATCGGATATGTTCCGGAAATTCCTGCCCTTTACCCAAATCTGACAGTGTCGGAGCACATGGAGTTTGTAGCGCGCGCATATAGACTAAACGGGTACAAAGAGTATATAGACGAGCTTTTTGACCGTTTCGAATTAACCGATAAAAAGAAAAAATTCGGAGATGAGCTTTCAAAGGGTATGCAGCAAAAGCTCAACATTTGCCTCGGACTTCTTCCGCGTCCTAAGCTTCTTCTTTTTGACGAACCTATGATAGGTCTTGACCCTCATGCAATAAAAGAGTTAAAGCTTATATTTGAGGAAATTCGGTCGGAAGGAAGGTCTATTTTTGTCAGCACACATATGATTGACAGTATCGACATGCTGTGGGATAGAACAATTATATTAAAGAAAGGCAAGGTATGCGCTAACGTAACGCGTGAGGCGCTTGACAAATCGGGAGCGACGCTTGAACAACTCTTTTTCAAAGTAACTGAAAGCAACATCAGTACATCGGAAAAAATTGACGGCAACGAGGAATGTGCAAAATGAAACTGTTTTTATATTACGCACTGCACTCTTTTAAAAATCAGATAAAAAAGCTGTTCAGGACATGGGTAGCCGCCTTTCTTGCCATTTGTTTTGTTTTTGGTATAGTTATTGGCATAGGAGCGGCGATCATTTCGGACACAATCGAAAGCAATTACGAAAATAACGACGATACATATGAAGAAGATCATCCGACAGATACGGACGAAAACATAGTCCTGACTGAAGAGGATATAGAAATAACGGTCGGAATCCTTGAGCTTGTTCTCGGAGGAATAACACTTGTAATATTTGGATTTTATACACTTACAGGAGACAAGAACGGAAGCTCTATTTTCTGTATGGCCGATGTAAATCTTTTGTTTTCCGCACCAATGAAGCCGCAGTCAGTTCTTGCATTCCGGCTGACCGCAAAAGTGGGAACTGCCCTGCTTGCAAGTCTCTACCTGCTGTTTCAGCTTCCTAATCTCGCGTCAAGCCTGAGCTTGAGCGTACCGTTTGTACTATCTCTGCTCGCGGCATGGTTTATCGTTCTGATTTACGGTAGATTGATTTCCGTCCTTGTTTACACTGTCGCGTCAACGCATGCAAATTTAAAAAAATATGTCACACCCGCAGTTTACGGAACTGCGGCTCTAATTGCTCTATCTTTCTACTTGTATTACAGTTCACATTCGGAGGCAGATCTTGTAGAAACCGCGTTTTCATTCTTTAACAGCCCGGTATCACATTATATTCCAGTATGGGGATGGATAAAATGGATGCCTATCCTGATGTACAACGGAAACAGTATTCTTTCTCTGCTGCTTTTTGCCTTGCTTTTATCAGTGGCTGCAGTCTTTGTTATAATAATATGGAATATAAAAGCCGATTTTTACGAGGATGCAATGTCAAAGTCAGAAGAACTCGCGGAAAAGCTTTCAAACGCTTCTGAGGGAAGAAGCGTAAAGCGTACGCGAGACCGTACAGAAAAGCTTCGGCGCGACGGCCTGAAAAATGGAGCGGGAGCATCAGTATATTTTTTCAAAGCTATGTATAACCGTTTTCGTTTTGCATACTTCGGAATCATAACTAAAACCTGTATAACCTATACTTTGATTGCATGCTGCGCGGCATTTGTTATGACACAGATACTGAATGTTCAGTATTTCATCGTTATACTGATGATATTCGGAATAGTTGTATTTTACCGTGCGCTTGCAAATCCGTCGGGTACCGACGTAGAAAAACATTTTTTCTGGATTATTCCATGCGAATCTTTTCCCAAAATATCATATATGCTTCTTGGCGGTACACTGTGCAGCCTGCTCGACATTATACCGGCAATGGTAATTTCCTCGCTTTGGCTCAAAGCGTCTCTGCCGCAGGTAATAGCGGGAGTTATGTTTATATTGTCAATTGATCTCTTTTCCAGCGCGGCAAACATGCTGATCTCGCTTTCGCTTCCTGTCACCTTAAGTCAGCAAGTCAAGGCAATGATTTTCATGCTGTTTATCTATTTCGGCCTGATTCCGGTAGCTGCCGTTATGATTACAGGCTTTGTCCTCGGACAGCCTGATCTGTTTATGCTGATATCGGCAGCCGTTAATATTCTTTTAAGCGCGGTTTGTGCAATTATTTCCGGAGGCTGCATAGTAAGAGGAAGAAAATAGATTAAAGTACAATTAAATTTAGTTCCGGAAAATTTAATACAAGATGATATAAAATTCGTGCACGGCATAGCAACGCCCGTGAACAAATAACTAAAGGCAGACGTCCGTCAATATCTATTTGACGGGCGTCTGCCTTTTTCAATTATTGTATAATTTCCGCATAGTCAGGCCTTCCAAACAGCCTTGATAATAGCTCCAAGCTTCGGAGTAGTTCCATAAAGAAGTACGCCGACACGATAAATTTTGGCAGATACGTAGCCGACTCCTATTACAGAAGCTGCAAGAACGGCAACAGATATTACAATTTCATATACCGGAACCGTACTCATGGCGATACGTGTAAACATAGCCATCGGCGATGTAAAAGGAACAAATGAACATACCTTCATAAGCAAAGTATCTACAGTACCTGCCGAAAATGAATACACTACAACAATGAAGGCAATAACAAACAACATTGTTATCGGCATAACCGAAGTATTGATGTCTTCAAGCTTTGAGGCCGTGGAACCTATAGCACCGTAGAGAAACGCATAGATAAGAAATCCGAGAACAAAGAATATCAGCATATAACCGAGAAGTGCCGGAGGCATATTAAATATTGAATTTATAATCATATTTTCTCCCCAGTACGGCTTATTCAGACTAAAGCATACAAGCGCAGTTCCGAATATCGCAACAAGCTGAATAAGACCGGCAAAGCAAGAGGCGATTACCTTGCCGAACATCATGCTGACCGGTTTTGCACTTGTAATCAAAAGTTCCATTGCACGCGAGCTCTTTTCCGTTGCAACGTTAGTCGCCACCATCTGACCGTAAAGAAGAATAACCATATACAGAGCAAAAATCATGATATACGTGTACCAATAGTTTTGCATCTGGTCAACTCCGAGACTCTCAGTGTTTTTTTCTATCTGTACCGACATAACGGATCCGGCCTGTTCCGCCGTCATGCCGTTTTCTACCATCGCGTTTACCCTGTAAAGATCTCGCAGAAGCTCATCTGCAACTTCGGTATTCATATCATACATTGATAGATTATTTACATAGTAAGTATATGAAGTCATTCCATTCATGACAAAAGCACATTCTGCATCACCTGATAAAATTTTTTTCTTGACTGAATCCAGTTCTTCATCTGTACACCTAACATCATAATCGGGAAAAGCCGGTGCAAAAATTTTTGTAATCAACTCCGTATTTTCCGACAAATCTGGTTTTATCAGCATAACGGGAAGATCGGCCGCAGACTCTGTGGAATCGTCTCCGCTTTTGAAAGCTTCCATAATACGCGGAAAAAACATTACTACGGCAATCAGAAGAACAAGAAAAACCGTAACACCTGCAAACACCTTATTTTTTAAATAATACTTAAGCTCAAAATTAAATATTTTTCTGAATTGTTTCACTTATCTAACCATTCCTTTCATCAAACCGCATCGAACGTCTCTTTATGTCATGCGATTACTCGACCGAATCTCCCGCATACTCAACAAATATATCGTTCAGAGAAGGTTCAAAAACCCTGATCTCGTCGATATCATAACTATCGGCAAGCCGCTTCATAACATCTCTTTTGTCTTCGGCAGAAACAAGTCTAATCATAAGGCTTCCGTCATCCGCAGCTGTACAGGACTGACCGAAATCAACCATAATTCTCTCTGGCTGTTCTGTACGCACTACTAACCGATCGCGTACATAGTTTCTTTTTATTGTATGTAAATCTCCGCACAGAGCGACTTTTCCAGAATTGAGAATGGCAATGCTGTCACAGAATTCCTCTATATAGCTCATTTGATGACTTGAAAAAAATACAATTTTATTCCTTGATATCTGTTCCTTGACTACATCCTTCAAAAGTCTTGCATTGACAGGATCAAGCCCGGAAAACGGTTCATCGAGTATAACTATGTCAGGATCGTGCGCCAGCGCAGTTATAAGTTGAATTTTCTGCTGATTGCCCTTCGAAAGCGTGTCGAGGCGCTTACTCCGATATTCCGTCATGCCAAGTCTATCGAGCCAGTAATCCACAGCTTTAACAGCTTCCCCGCGACTAAGACCTTTAAGCTCGGCAAAATATACAAGCTGATCTAAAATTATCTTCTTGGGATATAAACCGCGCTCTTCGGGAAGATAACCAATTTTCAGCTGACTGTAATTTACTTTCTGACCGTCTATAAGAACTTCGCCGCTGTTCGCAGGGAAGACATTCATAAGAATACGAATGGTTGTAGTTTTTCCGGCTCCGTTCCTACCCAGCAAGCCAAATGCTTTCCCGCCTGCGGCTTTAAAAGATACCCCCGTAAGAACCTGTTTGTCACCAAACGACTTTTCTATGTTTCTAAGCTCTAACTCCATATAAATCCTCCTGTATAAAATCTAATCTTATCACGAAAAGCTCAGTATCAGCATCCGGCAAAGTAATTCCCGAAAGGCACCTGATATGCAAATTTCCGGTCACATTCGGCAAAAACGAAACATGCAAATCAAAGCTGTAAGTTTTAACGTATTGTACCGCAAAATCTGATTTAACCGAAATGCTTCGAGGTTCTGCCTGCAAAATAGCTCTTCTTAACAGCGAAATGAAACTTGCTTCTTAAAGCGTTTAGCTTTAAGATGTTATACCACAAAATCTGATTTAACCGCAACGTTTCTATTTTTGCCTGCAAAATCGCTGTTCTTAACAGCGAAACGAAACTTGCATCTTAAAGCGTTTAGCTTTAAGATATTGTACCACATTTCAGCTCAAAATTCCAGTATATAAGCGCCTTTATTTTTAAAACTATATTTCATTGTCATATGTAAAAAATGCAAAAAATATAAAGCAATCAAGTTAAATAAATATTAAAAATCACATATAAATAAATCGGCACGCATATTTGCACATGTTTTAATATTAACCTTATATCCTGAGGCATTAAAACGACGAAATCAAATAATTTATGTATGCATAAAAAATAAGCCCGGAGTTAATCACTCCGGGCTTTAAAATATAATTTGCTTTACTTGGTTATGGTACAATTCATAAAGTACTTGTACTGCAATCAATTATCCTGTTGTGCAGGGCTCGGATAACAGTTATTATCTTATGGAAGTAGCTTTTCGTAACTATATGCATCAGCTGTACAGTGCGGATATTTCCAAAAAGGTCAAGGCAACACAGCATATGCTTATGAGAAAAGGCAAATATGTTAGCCACTGTCCTTACGGTTATATGAAGCCTAAGGGTCAAAAGCATCAAATGGTTCCAGATCCTGAAACAGCTCCCATTGTCAGAAATATCTTTTTATGGGTAATTGAAGGTAAGAAAACCACAGAGATTGCACGTATCCTCAATGAGCGAGGCATTCCCACTCCGATGCAAAGGAAGAATACGAAAAAGAGAAAGTCTATGACTAACGATATTATGTGGAGCCATCAGGCAGTCATCCGCATTATCAAAGACTATAAATACACCGGAGCAATGGTTTCCTTCAAGTGTTACAACGAAACAATACGTGCCAAGGCACAAAAGCGAAATGCACCTGAAAACTATGTAATAAATGAAGGTATGCATGAAGCGATCGTCTCTCATGATGAGTATTACGCAGCCAATGATGCTTTGAGAAAGGTCAAGAGTCATACAAAGGTACGTTCTGATCAAAGAGATCGTGTATACTATTGCGGATATTGTGGGCGACGGTTGCGTAAAACCTTTGGTTCTGATGAGTATTATTCCTGTGCAACTCCTTTATATATAAAGGGAGCACTCTGCACGAATCTTCGGTGGAGCAAAACTGCTATTGAAGAGGTAGTCTTCTCGACATATAAAAGGCAGCTCCAGTTGATTTCAGAGCAGTATGAAAAGGAAAAGGACAGTCAGAAGATAAGCGTACTCCCAGGACTTAAAACCAGGCACAAATCCATAACTGTTCAAATCAAAGGCATAAGCGGTGAGGTTGCGGTGCTGTATGAGAAATACCGTTCTGCAGATATCTCACGCGATGAATTTCTGCGTAGGAAGAAGCTTCTCTCTGACGAAAAGGAAAAGCTGCAACTCGAACTCACCACTGTTGAGTCCGATATTGAACAAGCCGTCATAGACGAAAGAAATGAAGCAGCAAGTCTTCAGGCAATGAAGGATATTGTTGCTCTTTCTGAAATTGATGATGTTACTCTACATTTGAGAATGTATGATGACATTGAAAAGGTTATTGTTCTTGATAACAGTTCTTTGGATATAACATGGAAGTTTGATGTTGACTTTAGCAATAGTTATCCGTAGTATAGAAACCGGTAGGATTCCTCCGGTTTCTATTATTTTTGGCTTTTTGGTGATATTATAACTCATTCTATTGCCATTTCATAAAATGTCGAAAAACGCAAAAACACTGTAAAATAAAGGATTCAAGAGATTTTTGGTGAATACTTGACACAAGCAGACGACCTTGTCAGTCTTGTAATATACGCCATGGGGTACAGCGCCAGTGTAATGATCGGAAGTACAAGTCCCTCGGAGGTGGAACCGTTGGCGGGAAACAGCGGAAACTTGATTGAAAATAGCACAAGGAGAAGCGATCCCATTATAAAAGACGGCATAGACACAAAGGCAGTCGTCACAACCATTATAACTTTATCTATAATCTTATTACGCCTAAGCGCAGCAACCGATCCCAGAACAATGCCGCAGATAAGCGCGCTGAACGCGGCGATAACTCCAAGCTTTGCCGACGTTTTAAGACCGTCGGAAATTATATCTATAACATTTCGCCCACGCTGTTTAAGAGACGGACCGAAATCAAACTTTGTAACAATATCACGAATATAGGTAACATACTGCTCCGGCAGAGATTTATCAAGCCCGTATTTTGCCTCAAGCTGCGCCTGAGCAATAGGAGTAATAGCTTTTTCCGAGGCAAAAGGACCTCCGGGTACCGCACGCATAATGAAAAACGTAACGGTAATAACCACCCACACCGTGAGTAACGCAAGAACGAGACGTTTGAGAATATATAGAAGCGTCTTAGTGTTCATAAATACCATACCTTTCCGCTCTGTAAAAGACTGGCATCCGCATCTCTCCCGACGGCATACCGCCGAAACCGGGATAAAATACTTCGCCGATAGTATTCATTATTCTTTGGCAAGCCAAAGAATAAAATGGAGCCGGCTCCATTTTGCTTTTTTTCAATAACATAAGTATAACACAATTTATTAAATATTTCAAGACTATTATAGATATTTTATCGTCTATAGTATATATTTGTTTCATTATTGTTAAATTTGCAGCTGTACAGCACACATCAAGAGCAGTTTTATACAACCCAAAATATATTGACTGCAATCATATTTTCTCATATAAATGAATAATAAATTCTTGACAAATAAAAAAAATTGAAGTATGCTTAAGTTATTCACTGCCGGAATTGGCGTTTTTTCATCATCATCCGACGATCTGACAATGCAGCCGCCTTTATTTTATATTTTAAGGCCGCTGCACTGCGGTCTGACGGGAAGCTATCAGTCTTTACAAAAGGAACGGTTATAGATATGACGCTTAAAGAATTAAATATTGGAAAAACTGCAGTCATAAAAGCGGTCGGAGGAGACGGTCCGCTCAGACAGCATTTTCTGGATATGGGAGTTATTCCCGGAACCCGCATAACCTTAATGAAATACGCTCCGATGGGAGATCCGATGGAGCTTATGATTCACGGCTATGAACTCACTCTCCGTCTTGATGACGCTGAAAAGATTGAGATCTCATCGGATGATGAGCAAAACGGAGATGGGCCTGACATAAGCTCAGGAAAAATAAATACAAAAAGCAGAAACACACGGAGCAGACTGCGCACATCCTCAGTTCAAAGTCATCCCGGACTTGGAGAGGGTGGGAAATATCATGTAAGAGCCGATGAACATCCTCTTCCAAAAGGCACAAAGCTGACATTCGCGCTTGCGGGAAACCAAAACTGCGGCAAAACAACCCTATTTAACCAACTCACAGGTTCAAACCAGCATGTGGGAAATTTCCCGGGAGTTACCGTAGACAGAAAAAACGGAACAATCCGAGGACATTCAGACGCTGATGTAACAGATCTTCCGGGAATATATTCGCTTTCTCCGTACAGCAGCGAGGAAATTGTGTCACGCAATTTTATTCTGGACGAAAAGCCGGCAGGTATTATAAATATAGTTGATGCGACAAATATAGAAAGAAATCTATATCTTACGCTTCAGCTTATGGAGCTTAATATCCCGATTGTACTTGCTCTGAATATGATGGACGAGGTACGGGGAAACGGAGGCACAGTCCGTATAAATGAAATGGAGGAGATGCTCGGAATTCCGGTAATTCCGATTTCCGCCGCTAAAAATGAAGGTGTAGAGGAGCTCGTCGATCACGCCCTGCATGTAGCTCAGTATTGTGAAAGACCGGGAAGAACGGACTTCTGCAACAGAAAAAGAGACGGAGGTGCCGTCCATAGATGCATTCACGGAATTATGCACCTTATCGAAGACCATGCAAATGAAGCGCAAATTCCCGTTCGCTTTGCCGCAAGCAAAATAATTGAAGGCGACAGACTTATAGAAGAAAAGCTTAAGCTGACGCAAAACGAAAAGGAAACAATAGAACACATAATTTTGCAGATGGAGGCAGAGCGGGGCCTTGACCGAGCGGCGGCAATTGCCGATATGAGATTTTCTTTTATATCTGACTTGTGCTCAAAAACGGTTGTAAAACCAAAGGAAAGCAAAGAACATAGGCGAAGCAGGAAAATCGATAAGCTTCTCACGGGAAAGTATACCGCAATTCCTATGTTTATAGCCATAATGCTGCTTATCTTCTGGCTAACTTTCAATGTTATAGGCGCTTTTCTTCAAAATTTGCTTGAATCCGGTATAGAAAAGCTTACGGCAGTTACCGACGTACTTCTCTCCTCCGCAAATGTCAACGAAGTACTTCATTCTCTGATAATAGACGGTATTTTTTCGGGGGTAGGAAGCGTACTTAGTTTTGTACCGATAATAGTAATACTTTTTCTTTTTCTTTCCCTTCTTGAAGATTCCGGATATATGGCACGAGTTGCATTTGTCATGGATAAGCTTCTGCGCAAAATCGGTCTGTCCGGCAGAAGTATTGTTCCCATGCTTATAGGTTTCGGATGCACTGTCCCTGCCGTTATGTCCAGCCGTACCCTTCCGTCCGAACGCGACCGCAAAATGACAGTAATGCTGACGCCGTTTATGAGCTGTACGGCAAAACTCCCGATTTATGGATTTTTCGCCGCCGCTTTCTTTCCGAAATACAGCGGCCTTGTGATGGCTTCTCTGTATTTTATAGGTATTTTGGTCGGAATTCTCGTAGCAATGCTATCTAAAAATACAATGTTTCGCGGAGAAGCCGTGCCGTTCGTAATGGAACTGCCTAATTACCGCATGCCCGGTATAAAAAACGTTCTTCGACTCCTGTGGGATAAGGCAAAGGATTTTCTTCAAAGAGCATTTACGGTCATATTTATAGCATCTATCGTTATCTGGATTCTTCAGACATTTGATTTCCATTTCAATTACATATCAGAGTCTCAGGCAAGTATTCTCGCAGCAATTGCCGGGTTTATTGCTCCGGTATTCGCTCCGCTCGGATTCGGCGACTGGAGAATTGTCACCGCTCTTATAGCCGGCTTTATGGCAAAGGAAAGCGTAGTTTCGACACTTTCGGTTCTGCTTGAAAGCGATGCATCAATTACCGCTTTAATTTCCCCTTTGTCCGCATATGCGCTGCTTGTATTCTGTCTCCTGTACACTCCGTGCATTGCCGCAGTCGCGTCCATCCGCCGTGAACTTGGCGGAGGGTGGGCTGCCGGCATCGTAGCCGGACAATGTCTTATCGCGTGGCTCGCCGCTTTTGCAGTAATCTGTATTGGCACGTTCATTTTTGGAGCTGTATAATGAATACAGTAAGTATTTTTCTTATGCTATTGATTATATTTTTATTTATTATGTCCACTATGAATATTATTCACAGACATGGACGTTCAAAATGCAGCGAATGCCACAAATGCAGCAGATGCCAGAAATACAGCGGATGCTTGCAAAGCACAAATGCAACAGCGGCAACAGACGTTCGGATAACGGCAAATGTGAATTATCCGAACATCAATGGTAATGGCAAATCAAACTATGGTCTTACATAAAAAATAGTATTTGAGTTTGGGTTATCGAACAGTTTTAAATTGTAAAATTCCTTGTAAAAACAAGATTTTTCATTTGCTATGACACTCAAAACAACAATGATTTTTGATGTTTTGATACCAAAATGGTGCCCTTATCTACTATAATGAAATAAAACGATACGGACAGATATAAGGTAGTCCATTTATATCAATAGGAAAAGAATAGAGAAATTCATATATGAGTGCTATAATCTAAATAGAAATATTAACAAACATGAATTTATGGAGGGTGTAAAATGGATTGGATAAATATATATGGATTTGTTTTTATGCTTTTCATAATGATTCCGAATATAATCTTTACATTGAAGAATAAAGACGGATTTCAAAATTTATGGAACAATAAAATTATCGAAGTATTTGAGCAGATAGGAAGATTTGGTTGCTTTGGTTTTATGATACTTATTATTCCCGGTTTCGGATTTGGTTTTTCTTCAGATGAATTTTTCTCACTATATTTAATTTTAAATACAGTGTTGATAGTGGCTTACTGCTTAATTTGGTTTATTTGCTTTAAGAAAAATAGTACTTTCAGAGCACTGGCATTATCAATCATCCCATCAGTGATATTTTTGACGAGTGGAATCTTAAGCCGTTACATTCTACTTATAGTGACCGCTATTATTTTTGCACCGTGTCACGTCATTATTAGTTATAAAAATGCAGTGTTAGAAACGAAGTAACAAATCCAAGTTTGGTCAGGGGTTTGGAATATTCCCAATATCCAAAAATATCTCTTACTGCTGCAGACCGTAATGCGTAATTTTATGGAAATTGTACCCCTTTCCCATGCTTACTACGGAACTTACATAAATGTACTAACGAAAGGGAAAGGATAATCTAAAGAATAGCATTTTTCATAGAGGCGTTACACAGTTAAGTAACGTTTTCGAGGAAGTATGTAAAAACTCCTTACCCTCTATCAGCTTTAGTGTCTGTAAATTCCTTTGATGAAAGGCTTAATAAACCTCTAATGCATAACTTAATAACATAAAACAAAGATGTCCTTTATTATATTTCCAAGCTTATGTTATCTTAATAGCTGTATTGGTTTAATAACCTGAATATTCAAAAACTGTCTTTTATACTTTAATCTTTTAATATCCATTTTTGACAAAATCCTTTTTAAACTTGTCTTTTCAATAATCTTTTCGTCATCTGCCTTTTATAAGTAATGAAAAGCATTTATAAGGCGTTAAGCCGTAAGGTCTTATCTTTTTGGCATAATACAAAAAGATAATATTTTTTTGCTCTACCTATTGACAAATCGAATAGAAGTGAATATAATATAGATAAACGATTGAACAATTGTTCAATCGTAATAGATAAAAACAATAAATACTCAGAAATTTAGGCTGAGTAGCGTGAAAAATGCGGGTATTTGCAAACTATGGCGTATTATTTTCACGTTAGGAAAGCAGGGTAATTATATGGAAAAAGTTTATAAAATTGAAGTAGACTGTGCGAACTGTGCCCTAAAAATGGAAGACGCAGCGCGGAAAACCGAAGGAGTAAAAAGCGCTGCCGTTAATTTCATGACACTTAAGATGAAGGTTAATTTTGAAGACGGTACAGATCCGGATAAGGTTATGCTCAAAGTACAAAAGAACTGCAGACGTGTAGACGATGACTGTGAGGTTTATATTTAAAAGGAAAGCGACGGAGTTTGTTATGACAAGAAAACAGAAAAAGGTCTTACTCAGAATATGTCTGGCAGCTATTCTGCTGGTCATTCTCGCGTTTTTGCCGCTCAAAGGAATTGCAAAATTTATCTGTTATCTCGTACCTTATTTAATAATCGGGTATGACGTCCTCATAAAAGCAGTAAAGGGACTGTTCCGCGGACATCCGTTTGACGAAAATTTTCTCATGGCGGTCGCTACAGTAGGTGCTACCGCCCTCGGAGAATATACAGAAGGGGCGGCCGTTATGCTGCTCTATCAGATCGGTGAGCTGTTCCAAAGCTATGCAGTCGGAAAAAGCAGAAGAAGCATTGGCGCTCTTATGGACATACGACCGGACTACGCAAATACGGAGGGTCCAGACGGCCAACTTATTAAAGTCTCTCCGTCAAATCTTGAGCCGAATACGGTTATCGTTGTACAGCCGGGAGAAAAAGTCCCTCTCGATGGAATTGTCATATCCGGTAGTACTTCCGTAGATACACATGCGCTCACCGGCGAAAGTGTACCGAGAAATCTCCGCGAGGGTGACGAAATCGTCAGCGGATTTATAAATTTGAGCGGTGTTGTCAAAGTACGAACGACGTGCCGCTTTGAAGAGTCAACCGCGTCAAAAATACTTGACATGGTTGAAAATGCAAGTTCAAAAAAATCAAAATCCGAAGACTTTATAACACGCTTTGCAAGAGTCTATACTCCGGCTGTATGCATAGCGGCTCTTCTTTTGGCTATTGTTCCTCCTGTCATAATCGCCCTAACTCCCGGATTGTCCCCAAACTGGGGAAAATGGATATACCGTGCCCTCACATTTCTTGTTATAAGCTGCCCCTGCGCGCTTGTAATCAGCGTTCCGCTTAGCTTTTTTGCAGGAATCGGAGGAGGAAGTAAGGCCGGAGTTTTAATCAAGGGCTCAAATTACCTCGAGGCGTTGTCAGACATTAAAACCATAGTGTTTGATAAAACCGGAACAATGACATGCGGCGTATTTGAAGTATCCGGTGTTCATCATAATACGCTTGAAAATTCAAAAATAATAGAATACGCTGCTCTCGCGGAAAGCTATTCCGGTCATCCCATAAGCAAAAGCCTGCAAAAAGCTTACGGAAAGCCGATTGATAAATCACGCGTTGCCAACATCAGCGAAATC
The DNA here is from genome assembly GCA_905205065.1 of uncultured Eubacteriales bacterium. Taxonomy (GTDB): domain Bacteria; phylum Bacillota; class Clostridia; order Oscillospirales; family CAG-272; genus UMGS911. The sequence goes on from CAJLCI010000011.1 coordinate 49,569, forward strand.
GGGGGACGCGGAATCACCGCCGAGGTTGACGGTGTTCCAATTGCCCTTGGAAATACCAAGCTTATGGAAGAACTGCAAATTTCCTACCTTGACTGTCATTGCGTCGGCACGGTCGTACACGTCGCTATAAACGGTGAATACGCCGGTCATATTTTAATTTCCGACATTATAAAACCGGACGCGGAAGAAGCCGTCAGACAACTTAGATCCTGCGGAGTAACAAAAACGGTAATGCTTACCGGCGACCGCAAGGCTGTCGCCGAAAAGGTTGCAGCACAGCTCGGTATTGATATAGTATACAGCGAACTGTTACCAGGAGATAAGGTAATAAAGGTCGAAGAACTTCTTGAAAATACGAGAAACAAACTCGCTTTCGTTGGAGACGGAATCAACGATGCACCGGTACTTGCCAGAGCGGATATTGGAATTGCTATGGGAGCTTTAGGATCAGATGCCGCAATTGAGGCCGCCGACGTAGTTCTGATGGACGACAGTCCTATGAAAATCGTAAAAGCGATACGTATATCAAAAAAATGTATTCGTATTGTAAAAGAAAACATTGTAGGAGCTATAGGTATAAAGCTTATCTGCCTTGCTCTCGGAGCTCTCGGCATCGCAGGCATGTGGCTTGCCATATTTGCCGACGTCGGAGTTATGATTATTGCTGTACTAAATGCAATACGAGCGTTAAGCGTGAAAAACCTTTAATGTAAGATATTCAATAAGGAGCATAGACACGCCATAAGAACTTCTGGAAATGGATATCGGAGATACCACCACCGGAAAAAGTGAATGTAACTTACCTACCGCCTATAAAGATGACCGCCAGAAAGGAGTAAACATAGTCATGGAATATTCTGATTACAGCACGGAAATCTGCGATGACGTTCTGGTTCATGAGGATCTTTTAAAAAGTATAGGAGAGAAAATGCCCTGCGAGGAGGAGCTTTACGATCTTGCCGAGCTATTCAAGATTTTCGGAGATTCTACCAGAATTAGAATTCTTTTTGTGCTTTTTAAATCCGAAGCATGTACCTGCGACCTCGCCGCAGCTCTCAATATGACGCCGTCGGCAGTATCGCACCAGCTTGCAATTCTTCGCCGAAATAAACTCATCAAAAGCCGGCGTGAAGGAAAATCCGTATTTTATTCACTTGCGGATAACCATGTCCGAACAATAATCAGCCAGGGACTCAACCATCTTGAAGAATAAATAAAGAGTAATAAAAATTCAGATATGATTTCTGTTGGTATCAGCGCCGTAACTTATTTTTAAATCAGACGACATAACAGCTTTGTGAAACGGAAATTTCAACCCAAAAGTCGAAATATGATAATCATCTAATAATCAAATTATTATTTTCAATTTGCAAATTAAATTGGAATGTATAGAGTGAAAACTAAAAAAGCATTTATTAAGGAGTATAACTCCGTCATAAGGCGTTTCGACGGAGTTTTAGCACAACCGGAAAAGTGAATGGAAACAGCCGTCTATATATACGAACGCCTTAGCGCATGAACACCTTTAAATTCGAACGCCTTCATATGTGAATGTATTTAAATGTTAACGTCTTTACGTACGAACATCTTAACGGCTGAACGTCTTACAAACGTAGACATCTTGCTTTTAGTAATAAAAACCTATTCCTCGGTGGACTTTTAAATTTGCCGCGGATTAGGTTTTTTATACACCTCAGTTCTACATCGCCTGTTCTAAATTATATGGCAGATAATTTAAAATCAAGGCCGCATTGCTTAGCAAATAGTTATAATATTTGGCGTTTATTTATAGCATTAATTTTTATCGGCTGTTATACATATAAATCTCTTCCTGTTACAGATATTGAAATAAAAATATGCAGTAATTTTAAAACATCATGTTGATTTTTTCGCCGTACAGTGATATTATATAAATAATTTGTTGCATAATACTTATTAACAGACCTGTTACGTAGCTTATGCATAAATAACTTAAGGAAAAATGAGGTACAATATTTCCAGAGTGTATTGAACTCAATCAGATATTAATGCTGTAAAAAATGCGTGACACATCTTGTAAAAATGTAAGGTGTTTACTGTAATGAATAAAATTAAAAAGTTCACCCTCTGTATCCCAATGTATAACGAAGCCGGAATAATTGCAGATACAGCTAAAACTGTTTCAGACGTTATGAAGAAAAATTTGAAAAATGGGCTTTTTGAAAGCTATGAGATACTTTTTTCAGATGACGGCAGTACCGATGGCTGCGGAGAAATTGTAAATAAACTCGCTCTTGATAATGTACGCGTTACGGGATATTCTGAAAATATGGGCAAGGGCTGCGCGGTAAGAACAGCAATACTTGAAGCCGCAGGAGATGATCCCGATCCCGACAGCGTAATTATGTTTACAGACGCCGATCTCGCATACGGTACCGACGTCATAGAGCAATACTCAAAAGCCTTTCTTGAAAAAAGCAACAAGGATATTTTTATTGGCTCAAGAAATTTGAAAGGCGATGGTTATGAAGGATACACCTTTATCAGAAAATTAGCCTCAAAAACATATATACGTCTTTTATGTCTTGTTGGAGGTTTTAAACTCAGCGACTCGCAGTGCGGATGTAAAGCTTTTAAATCCACAGCCGCCAAGAATATCTTTTCACATGTTGAGACCAATGGTTTTGCATTTGATTTTGAAGCAATTCTTTATGCTAACCGTTTAGGCTATAAAATCGGTGAACTTCCCGTCAAAATAATCAATCACCGTGAATCGAAAATACAGCTTGGCAGAGATGTCTTCAGAATGACGGCAGATCTGTTTAAAATGAGGCGCCGTGTGAAAAATACAAAGCTTTAGGCTTTTGATATAGATCGTTCAGAATATCGTTTTCTTTTAAAACAGTCGCCTGTCAAGTAAACCTTTAAATTGCTCAGTACACGTCCCTTTTCGGCTGTGAATAAAGAAAACCGATACTACCTATTAAAACAGCGTGTCTTATTTAATGAATTTAGAAAAGTGAAAGGAAAATGCTGCAATGAAACTTATTCGAGACAGAATATTAAAGGATGGTAAGGTTTATCCCGGCGGGGTACTTAAAGTCGACAGTTTTCTCAATCATCAAATCGATTCAGAGCTGCTTTCGGAAACAGGCAAGGAACTATTCCGCCTTTTCGGAGATGAGAATATAACTAAAATTGTAACCGTTGAGGCATCGGGGATTGCAATCGCCTGTCTCACAGCCATACATTTTAGAGTACCTGCGGTTTTCGCCAAAAAGAACAAGACCGTTAATATCTCGGATAACCTCTATACCGCTGAAGTAGAATCCTTTACACATAAAAAGACATATCCAATCGTTATTGATAAAGCTTACATAACAGAGTCAGACCGTATACTAATTGTAGATGACTTTCTCGCAAAGGGACACGCCCTTATGGGACTTCTTGATATTGCCAGACAAGCCGGTGCTTCTGTAGCGGGCGCAGGTATTATGATTGAAAAATGTTTTCAGGGCGGAGGCGATACCCTTCGTTCTCAGGGACTGCGCATTGAATCACTTGCCATGATTGAAAGCATGTCCGATGACGGTACGATTATATTCAGAGATTAAAAATTTTCTTATAACTAAATTTTATAAATAAAAAAGTATATATAAAATTGTCTTGATTATGCATGTTATGTCAAGGCAGTTTTTATTTACTAAGGGAACATAAAAAAATAGAATAATATGCAAAATATGACAAAGTACATTCACCGTGTTTACATATTCACCATTTAGTGATATAATGAAAGGTGTATCTTCATTTTAACATATAGTAAGTACGGATCACACCTTTCCGAAATTGCCTGTGCCAATTTCCCGCAGTTTTTAAAATAGTTACGCGAATTTTCGTTTCAACATAAACTAAGTTAGATTACACCGTTTAGTATTTATCAAAGAAAGGACAACGCCGATGGACAAATTCATATTGCACAGTGAATACAAGCCGACCGGAGACCAGCCGCAGGCTATCGAGGGCTTAATAAATGGCCTGAAAAACGGATACCGTGAACAAACACTTCTCGGCGTTACCGGTTCGGGAAAAACCTTTACAATGGCAAATGTAATTGAAAAGTTAAATCGTCCTACGCTTGTTCTTGCCCATAACAAAACGCTTGCAGCACAGCTTTGTTCCGAATTTAGAGAGCTTTTCCCTGAAAACGCAGTGGAATACTTTGTGTCATATTATGATTATTACCAACCAGAGGCGTATATCCCCGGAAAGGATCAATATATAGAAAAAGATGCGTTGATAAATGAAGAGATCGACCGCCTGAGACACAGTGCAACATCATCGCTTTTCGAGAGGCGCGATGTTATTATAGTTTCATCAGTCTCTTGTATATATTCGCTTGGAGATCCCGACGAATATTCTCAGCTTGTTCTTGCCGTCAGGCCCGGCATGGCGATGGACCGCGATGAATTTATATCACACCTCGTATCAATTTCATATGATCGAAATGATCTCAATCTTGTGCGCGACAAGTTCCGCGTGCGAGGAGATATAGTTGAGGTTTTTCCCGCCAACAGCAAAAATGTTGCGATTCGGGTCGAATTTTTCGGAGAAGAAATCGACAGAGTATCCGAAATCGACACAGTAACGCAGGATACAATCCGAGACTTAAAATACGCAGCAATATATCCCGCCACCCATTACGCCGTCTCCGCAGCGGCGCGCGAACAGGCAATGGAAGTAATAGAAAACGAGCTCATTGAACGTGTTGAATATTTCCGTGCAAACGGCAAGCTTATCGAGGCGCAAAGAATCGAAGAAAGAACACGTTATGACCTGGAGATGATGCAGGAAATAGGATACTGCTCCGGAGTTGAAAACTACTCAAGAATACTCGCAGGCCGTGCTCCCGGTTCTACGCCTATGACACTGCTTGATTATTTTCCTAAAGATTTTCTCATGTTTATCGATGAATCTCACGTTACGCTTCCGCAAATCAGAGCGATGAGCGGAGGAGACCGAAAGCGTAAAGAGAATCTTGTAAATTACGGGTTCAGACTACCGTCAGCGTTTGACAACCGCCCATTGTTTTTCGACGAATTTGAAAAAAAAGTAAATCAAATCATATACGTCAGTGCGACTCCGTCTGAATATGAGCGCACAAGATCAAAACAGATTGTTGAACAGCTCATTAGACCGACTGGACTTGTTGATCCAGAAGTGGAGGTACGTCCTGTTACCGGTCAGGTTGATGACCTTATCGGCGAGATACGCGAGAGGACGGAGCGCGGAGAACGTGTCCTTGTAACTACACTGACAACAAAGATGGCTGAGGATCTGACAGAATTTCTGAATACTAATATGATAAAAGTCCGTTATATTCATCACAATGTAGAAACAATGGAACGTATGGAGATAATACGTGATCTCAGGCTCGGCCTTTTTGACGTGCTGGTCGGAATCAACCTGCTCAGAGAAGGTCTTGACATCCCGGAAGTTTCCCTGGTAGCTATTCTTGACGCAGACAAAGAGGGACTGCTTCGCTCAGAGACTTCTCTGATTCAGACGATAGGCCGCGCAGCGCGAAACGCTTCCGGAAAGGTTATAATGTATGCTGATACTATCACCGGCTCAATGAAAAGGGCTATTGACGAAACTAACAGAAGAAGAAAAATTCAGATTGAATATAATGAAGAACACGGAATTACACCGCAGACAATTGTCAAGTCTGTCCGTGACGTAATTGAAATCGGCACACACGCTGAATCCGGTAAAAAGGGAAATTCACGAAAGGTACTGAATCGAAGCGAAAACGCCGCAATTCTCACGGATGAGGAGAGAAACGCTCTGATACAGGAGCTTTCCGCAGAGATGATGACTGCCGCGGCCGCTCTTGACTTTGAACGAGCCGCATATCTGCGTGATAAAATAGAAACAATACGAATAAAAAGTAAAGATAAACCTTGAATGCAAAATAATTATTTTAAATCTAATAGGCAAAATGGAGTTTAAGCTGTAAATGGATTCAAAATATATTACCGTGCGCGGCGTACGCGTACATAATCTAAAAAATATAGACCTGAAAATTCCGAGAGACAAGCTTGTAATTTTTACCGGAATTTCCGGCTCCGGAAAATCATCTCTTGCGTTTGACACAATATACGCGGAAGGCCACAGACGCTTTGTAGAATCGCTGTCGTCATACGCACGAATGTTTCTCGGACAATTGGACAAGCCCGATATTGATTCTATTGAAGGGCTTTCTCCGGCAATCTCGATTGACCAGAAAACAACCTCCCGAAATCCCCGTTCGACAGTCGGAACAGTAACTGAAATATATGACTATCTCCGCTTGCTATATGCCCGCTGCGGAATACCTCACTGTCCGGTGTGCGGACGCGAAATCGTTCAGCAAACTACAGATCAGATAATCGACAGCGTGCTGAAGCTTGAAGAAAAAACTCGTTTTCTTGTTTTAGCTCCTGTTGTGCGCGATAAAAAAGGACGTCACGAAAAAGTAATTGAGGATGCAAAGAAAAGCGGTTTTGTAAGACTGCGCATCGACGGAAGCATGTACGAAATAGGCGAAGAAATCAAACTTGACAAGAATAAAAAGCATAAAATTGATGTTGTAGTCGACCGTCTGGTTATAAAACCTAATATACGCGAACGCCTAAGCGATTCTGTAGAAACCGCTCTTTCCCTATCTGACGGAAATCTGATAATCAGTGTACTCGACAGAGACGGAAATGAAACGGAGGAAATGTCTTTTTCACAAAATTACGCATGTGAAGAACACGGGATCAGTGTTACTGCACTTGAGCCTCGCATGTTTTCCTTTAACAATCCGATGGGAGCCTGCCCAGACTGTGCAGGTATCGGGGAAAAACGGGTGATTTCCTTCGATCGCCTGATACCCGACAAAACGCTGTCACTGCGCGGCGGTGCTGTAGTATGCAACGGATTTAAAAGCATTGACGACGACACATGGATGGGGCCGCTTTTCAAGGCAGTCGGAGAAAAGCATAACTTTACGCTCGACACTCCAATATGTGATTATTCAGACTCCGCGCTTCAGGCATTGGCATACGGCACGGGAGATGAGGTATATTCGATTGTTCGAAGCTTTGACGGCGTCGTGCGGCATCAGGATATTAAGTATTCCGGACTTGTCGGAATGATACAGCTTCGTTTTGATCAGACTCAGGATGAATATTACGAGCAGTTTGTTGAGGAAATCGCATGTCACACCTGTAAAGGAAAAAGACTGAAACCAGAAGTACTCGCTGTTACGGTTGGCGGAATGAATATAGATCAGGTGTGCAGTATGTCCGTTAAAGAAGCTATCGTCTTCTTTGACAATCTTGAGCTTGACGAGGTTAAAACGGTCATAGCAAAAGAAATTCTTAAGGAGATAAAGTCGCGCCTTCGCTTCCTCGACACAGTTGGTCTTGATTATCTGAATCTGTCACGCCGCGCAGGAACTCTTTCAGGAGGAGAAGCACAGCGAATCAGACTTGCAACGCAGATTGGCTCCGCACTTATAGGAGTTTTGTATGTACTGGACGAGCCAAGCATCGGATTGCACCAGAGGGATAACGGCCGTCTGATTGAAGCACTTAAAAATCTGAGAAGCATGGGAAACAGCGTTATTGTAGTAGAACATGACGAAGAAACTATGCTTGAATCCGATTATATCGTTGATATAGGCCCCGGAGCGGGTATTCACGGCGGTCAAGTCGTTGCCGCAGGCACCCCGAAGGAAATTATGGAAAACAGGAATTCTGTCACTGGAGATTATCTTTCCGGAAGAAAGGAAATTTCAGTTCCGCCGGAGCGCAGAAAAGGAAACGGAAGTTTTCTCACCGTATACGGAGCAAGACAAAATAATCTGCGCGGAATAGACGTAAAAATACCTCTTGGTACATTTGTATGCGTGACCGGTGTGTCGGGTTCCGGAAAATCATCTCTTGTAAATTCAATAATTTATCCGGTTTTGGCACATGATTTAAACCGAGCTAACACATTTCCGGGAAAATTTGACAGAATTGATGGAATTGACATGCTGGATAAGGTAATTGCAATCGACCAAAGCCCGATAGGACGCACTCCGCGTTCTAATCCGGCGACATACACCGGTCTTTTTGCAGATATTCGCGAACTTTTCGCCTCAACTCCCGACGCAAAAAAACGCGGATACAAAGCAGGACGCTTTTCTTTTAACGTTAAGGGAGGCAGATGCGAAGCATGCGAGGGAGACGGAGTTAAAAAAATCGAAATGCATTTTCTCCCCGACGTATATGTAACCTGTGACGTATGCAAAGGACACAGGTACAACCGCGACACGCTTGAGGTTAAATACAAAGGAAAAAGCATATATGACGTACTCGACATGACAGTTGAAGAAGGACTGGAATTTTTCTCTGCAGTCCCGTCAATTTTCAGAAGGCTTAAAACCCTTAGCGAAGTCGGTCTCGGATATATAAAAATAGGACAATCCTCCACGACACTTTCAGGTGGAGAGGCACAGAGAATTAAATTAGCTACCGAGCTCTCAAAACGCTCTACCGGCAAAACATTTTATATTCTCGATGAGCCAACCACCGGTCTGCACAGTGCAGATGTTTCACGGCTTATAGATATCCTGCAAAAGCTCGTCGATAATGGTAACACCGTACTTGTAATTGAGCATAATCTTGATCTTATCAAAACTTCCGATTATATTATAGATCTCGGACCGGAAGGCGGAGACGGCGGAGGAAAAATTATCGCTGCCGGTACTCCCGAACATGTTGCCGAAAACATAAAATCCTATACGGGAACGTATCTCAAAGATAAACTTCGTCTTAAATAATTTCTCCGCAATTATATGCGACTTAGTCTTAAGTCAGCGTACCGAAAAAAAGCTTTTAATCCATTCATAAAAAAATCAGACACCGTACTACTTTTAGACAGTACAATCAATTATTGCAGAAAAAATCATCGCAGGAAATTTAATGAAAGTATTGTCCTAAGTGACGAAATTATAAAAGTACAAAAGAGCCTGAGTGCAGCTGCTTATACACTGCCTCAGGCTTTTACATATTAAAAATTATGTTTTAAAAATTTTATTAATCCTCGTCAAGAATTTCTTCTATGAGATCTATAGCCTCATTCACGCCATCGATTGCCTCATCGAGAGAATCGCAGACAAGTTCAGCCGAATTATACTCATCGTCTGCGGCGGCATCAGCTGCTAACGAATCCCGGTATATATCCTCGCTTTCAAGAATATCCTCCAGCTCCGAAGCTGCATCACTAAGCGCGTCAAGAACTTTTTGCAGATTTTTACGGTTTTTTTCAAGCATGGCAATATCCTCCGATTTACAAAATCAAAGTCCCTCGTGATAAAAATTAATAAGACATCCAGCCAGAATTATCTTCTTTTCATCGTCTGTAAGAGGCGCAAGACCAAGCGTAATTTTTTCTGTGCTTCCGTCCGCTCTAATAATATATCCGTCGAATGAAGCCGTTCCGTTTTCAATTATACCGCGAATTTCTGGAATATACAAATAATCGCCGACTGTAAACGGAATTCTATGAGCATCATCGTCATAAAGAAGTGGCAGCATTCCCCAGTTAATAAGATTGCTACGGTAGCGTTTTGTCGCATACTCACGCGCAATGTTACACAGACCGCCAAGGACACGCTGACATGACGCCGCTTGTTCTCTCGCGGAACCGTCTCCCGGTTTTATCGCATAAATTGCGCTTCCTGTCTGTATTTCATTTATATCCGTCTCGGATTCATGTCCGCGATCAATGTCAATTCTCTTAACGGCAGACAGAACAGTTCCGCTTATAGGGTCACTTACTATAGACTTTGCTCTTCCAACATATTCAGGATCTTTTCTTGAAAGCGTAAACTCTGCAAGTCCGAGTGGATTAGAACGGTAAGACGAGGTCTCTCCTGAAGGAATCAACTCATCGGTTGTAGTAACCGGATCGTCGATGACGGAAGCCAGCCCGACAAGAAGATTTTCACCCAGCTTTGGCATAGCCGGCCAATCGGTGATATTAGGGCCGAGTACAAGCTCCGCACTCTTATCAGGATGTCCGAATCCGTTATAGAAACGGCTCTTATAAGCAGAATCGTCAAATTTATACGTGTACTCTGTTGTCTCAGCTCCAATCGCCGATGTAAGCTTTCCTCCGTTTGCGGCGGTTGCGGCAATTGAACGAGCATCCATAAGAGCAACATATGCAGACTGTCCGTTTCCGGGCTTTGAACCCTCACGGTTAGGAAAGTTCCTCGTTGTATGGCGGATACTGAATGCGCCGTTCGAAGGAACATCTCCCGCTCCGAAGCATGGACCGCAAAACGCTGAACGAACGGTAACTCCCGAAGAAAGCAGCTTTGTAATCACGCCATTTTCTATTAATGCGGTAAACACAGGCTGACTTGCCGGATACGCCGACATAGCAAACGAACCGGAACCAATACTGCGGTCTCCGATAATGTCCGCTGCAGCGCAAAGATTGTCAAATGTACCTCCTGCACAGCCAGCAATAACTCCCTGATCTACATATACAGCTCCGTCCTTTACTTTGCCAAGAAGAGTATCGAGCTCCATCTCATGAAGAATATCAGCCGCATTATCAATAAATTCACCTAAAGCAAAAGCATTCGACGGATGGGATGGCAGTGCGATCATCGGTTCAATCTGAGACAAATCGATATCGACAACACCATCATAGTATGCACCGTCATCCGACATTAGTCTCTTATAATCTCCACCGCGCCCATGTACTGTAAGATATCTGTGCGTTTCTTCATCTGTCATCCATACAGATGACAGACATGCCGTCTCGGTTGTCATTACATCAATTCCGTTGCGAAATTCAATCGGAAGCTTTGAAATGCCGTCACCGACGAATTCCATTATTTTATTTTTGACAAAGCCACAGTCAAATACCCGTCCGATAATAGCGATAGCTACATCCTGAGGTCCTACACCAGCTCTCGGTGCCCCATGAAGATTGATTGCGATAACTTCCGGCATAGGAATATCATATGTACGGCTCAGAAGCTGTTTGACCAGCTCCGGACCGCCCTCGCCCATCGCAAGCGTGCCAAGCGCACCGTAGCGGGTATGGCTGTCCGAACCCAAAATCATACGTCCGCAGCCGGCAAAGCATTCGCGCATTACCGAATGAATTACCGCCTGATGAGCAGGTACATATATACCGCCGTATTTCTTCGCCGCAGAAAGTCCGAAAACATGGTCATCTTCATTAATCGTTCCGCCGACTGCGCAAAGACTGTTATGGCAGTTCGTAAGAACATAAGGAATAGGAAATTTTTCAAGACCACTGGCGCGTGCCGTTTGAATAATCCCAACATACGTTATATCATGCGAAGCAAGCGCGTCAAAGTGAATCCGAAGTCCGTCATCTCCCTCCGGAAGCTTTCCTCCGTCGTTATGAGCCGCAAGAATTCCGTATGCAATTGTTTTTGAACGCGCAGAAGAACTATCTCCTGACGCGGAAATAAATTTTCCGTTTTTCCAAATATGTCCGCCGCTTGTGAGCGTTACGCCTTTATAATTTGATTTCATCAAAAATGTCCTTTCCCTAAAAAATACTGCACTCCTAAACTGCAAATAATTCAGAAATACATCAAAGATTACATATTTACCTGTTTACGGAGCGTCAAGTGCCGTTATTCGATATTCCGGCGACAAAATAATATGTATCTGAAAAAAGCGATCCGATCTCCTTCATGGCTAAAGAACCTCTTGCTTTTAGTTATAATTATAAAACATATCCGCAAGTTTGTCAATATAAACGCTGATTTCAAAAGTGCACCAATTTAAAGTCTCCCTGAAAATATATACCTTGTAATATACTCATTTATACTTAAAAATAAAACTTTTTGAGTATCATGTTTTGTTTCACCGCAGGCGACAGTAACTTTGCCGCGCAAAGTCCGACACTTTTGCAGTTTGACTATAATATATTGATATAATATTAAAATTAACTATTGATTTTTTTTTGAACATATGATATAATAATTTAAAATTTAACACATTAAGATATAGATTTCGTATTTCTGCCCGATAGCGATTGGGGAATACTTTTCGAATCTTTCTGACTTTATAATTATGTATAATACAAAAGATACTAAATTCAAGGTCATTAAGTGTACTTATATTTTTACAGCATTGATATTCTGATATTTTGACCCTTGATGTTATAAACTTTTTTAGCATTATATCTAAATCGGAAAAATATAGCATTAGCCTTAACGTCTTATCTTAATTAAGTTTATTTTATATGCCGGAATGATGGAATTGGCAGACGTGCTGGACTCAAAATCTACTTCGCCGTTTCATACCACTATGGCGGAAACCCTTGATTTATCAAGGTCTTTGACAACTCAATATGTAAATGATTTTTAATGTCCCTCCACGATGTCCCTCCGATTTCTCGGACAGGACATCGGGAGTAAGACTTAAAAATATAAATGCCGGTGTGATGGAATTGGCAGACGTGACGGACTCAAAATCCGTTGGGCTAATCACCCGTGTGGGTTCGAGTCCCACCACCGGCACCATAAGAGGGCACTAAAAAAGATGCCCAAGCGAAAAGCCTTGATTTATCAAGGCTTTTCGGCATTTTCAGGGCAAGTTTTTCAGCATAGATTCTATAGATGCCAAACGGCAAAAATCCTATACTGACAGGACTTGAACCCACAAATAGCAAAAATCACACCGAAAGGCGTATGGAAAGTTAAAATCCATACGCCTTTTTCTTTTGCCCAAAAGCACTATTCTCCTCTCTGTTTCCATACTGCAATTAAATATTAACGCATCATTTAGAGCCTTCGGTTTTTGATTATCACAGCAAAAACTGAAGGCTTTTTT
>CAJLCI010000012.1 GCA_905205065.1 uncultured Eubacteriales bacterium
AGCGTTTTCAAAAGCTCTCTACCGACTATGAGAAAGAGCAGCATCAGCTTCAAGAGGTAGCGGCTGCTCTCCATAATGAAATCGAAGCAGAGGAACAAAAAAGTGCCAATGTGGAAAGGTTTCTCTCCGTTGTAGAACGGTATACGGAAATTCCTGAATTGACGCCATGTATCTTACATGAGTTTGTCGAGAAGATCGTTGTCCATGCTGCCAGCAATCCAAAGGGTAAGAACCGCACCCAGGAAATTGACATCTACTATAAGGGCATTGGAGCCCTGGAAGTATCCAAAGTCACTTCATCAAGGCAAGAATGAGAAAAACGGCATAGCCGAAGCTATACCGTTTCTCTCTTGCCCCACGATGTTTTCTTATCGGGAGGCACCTTTATGCTGTACTCTCCTGTAATAATATCCTGCCGCTTAAAATGTTAAAAACAAATTATTGGTTTTTCCCGGCTTCGGCTATAATTTTCTGTGCAATGGGAGCGGGAGCCTCCTCGTATTTTAGAAAATAGAATGTGAATGTGCCTTTTCCCTGCGACATCGCGCGCAATGCAATAGTATAATCATTCATTTCGGCCTTGGGTACGTCGGCGGTTATAATCTGATATCCCTTTTTTCCGTCCCACGCTTCTATTCCGTTTACACGGCCGCGGCGTTTGTTGAGGTCACCCATAACATCTCCGACAATATCTCCGGGAATATAGACTTTTAATTCCCCTACAGGCTCTAAAATTACCGGATTTGCATTTATAAGCTCTTTGTATGCGAGATTGGCGGCAAGCTTGAAGGACATTTCCGACGAATCTACATCATGATATGAGCCGTCATAAAGATCTGCAGCAAGCCCGATCATAGGAAAACCAGCAAGAACGCCTTTCTGCATCGATTCTGTAAGACCTTTTTCAACTGCCGGAAAGTAACCTTTCGGAACGCTTCCTCCGACTACCGATTCGGTAAATTTCAGACCGTCCTCCTCGGCAGGGGCGAAGTGAATTTTGACATGGCCGTACTGTCCGTGTCCGCCTGATTGTTTTTTATGTTTTCCCTCGGCGTCAATTTTTTTCTTTATTGCCTCTCTGTACGCGATCTTAGGTTCATTCATGTCCACCGATACGCCATAGCGAGACTTGAGCTTAGCCGCGATTACATCGAGATGTATATCTCCGAGTCCGTATAACAAAAGCTGTTTTGTTTCCGCGTCGTTTTCAAAGCGTATGGTATAATCCTCTTCAAGAAGACGGGTGATACCGGAGGCTATTTTGTCTTCATCTCCCTTGGCTTTGGGAACAATGGCACGGGAGTAAAACGGTTCCGGAAATACAATTTTTTTGTATTCCTTCATGGAATCAGAGGAGGCGAGAGTATCTCCGGTATCAGTCGATGAAAGTTTTGCAATCATACCTATATCGCCGCATGCAAGAGAATCAGTTTCAATTTGTTTTTTACCCCGAACGGTATATATTTTCGCCATACGCTCACTGCTTCCGGAACGCAGATTTTTCAAGGTCATTTGATTGGTCAATGTTCCTGTCATAACTTTGAAAAATGTCATTTTTCCCACGAATGGATCGGCAACCGTTTTGAATACAAAAACAGCGGTATCCGAGCTGTCTTTGTCTATTTCGATATTGCTTCCGTCGGAAGCCTTCTCGTGTTCCTTTGCGGTACAGCGCGGAAAAGACTCGGCAATTGTATCCATTAACGTTTCTACGCCCCACATTTTTGCTGCGGATCCGCACAAAACCGGAACTATGCTTCCGTGAATGATACCCTCATGAATTGCCTCTATAGCTTCGTTATACGAAATCGGAGTTCCTGCAAAATATTTTTCCATGAGCTCATCGCTTACGCCTGCGATTGCTTCAAACAGCATATCACGGTATTTGTCAACAATCTCCATATATTCTTCCGGGATGTCTCCCTCAGTATGAGCGCCTGTTTTGTCATAAATGTATGTTTTCTTATCAATCAGTTTTATAAAACCGGTTACTTTGTCTCCCTCTACCATAGGAATCATAAGAGGGCAGACCGAAACTCCGAAAGTGTCGTGTAGCTGTGTAAATACGCGGTTAAAACGGCACTCCGGATCGTCAAACTTATTTACAAAAAACGCTTTCGGTATACCCGCATCGGATGCATGGTCCCATGCAAGCTCAGTTCCCGCTTCGATTCCTGCTTTGCCGTCTACAATTATAACCGCGCTGTCTGCTACGCGCAGCGCCTGCATTACTTCTCCGGAAAAATCGAGATAACCGGGGGTATCGATTACGTTTATTTTCGCATTCTTCCACATAACAGGAGCAACTGCATCCTGAAGGCTGAATCCGCGTTTTATTTCTTCGGGATCATAATCACATACGGTATTTCCGTCCGATGTTGTGCCGAGACGATCGGTTTCTTTCGCAATGTAAAGCATTGCTTCGGCAACCGATGTCTTTCCGGAGCCTCCGTGTCCGAGAAAGCAAACATTACGAATTTGTTTTGTGTCTGTTTTTGTCATCTTTAGAACCATTCCTTTCTGTCTTCCTGCAAGTCAGTTACTATGCATTCGGCCTGTCCCGTATGCAGCTATGAGCCTGTGGGGACAAAATTTGAAGTAAAATATAATCTGAAATTAAATGGAAGATATTATTCTTTCATTTTGTTCACTTGTTTTGCGGTTATGCCGTTGTATCTTTTATATTTATTTTTCCAAACTGTGCGAAAGGTATTTGCTATAAGAGTAAAATCAGTATATTATATGCAGAAGAATTTGTAAGTTATCCTGTTTTCAGAGATTTCCATAAAACACTTTATATAAAACTATTTTACAGTACTTACTGCTAAATAGTATACAGTAAAATTGATATTATTTCAATAGTTAATAAAAAAATATTTTTTTCAACGTGTAGAAAATAGCAGTCCAATATTGTGCAACTTGCACAATATTGGACTGCTATCATAATTAAATCTACTATTCATTATATTTTATCGGGTAAGTTTATTCTGACTATCCTTTCCATTTTATTCCCTGCATAGAATTTCGTCTGACAAATTCCTTATCAATTTCATTCATAACTACAAACTTTTTTCTGCTCCAGAGCGGTGCTATCAGATTGTCCGCAGCTCCGTCGCCTGTTACACGGCCTATAACAATGTCAGGAGGCAGTAGTTCGATCTGCGATACAACGATGTTTGCGTATTCATCGAGTTTCAAGACATCGAAGCTTCCGGATTCGTATTCGGACGCCATATGTGTGTGCTTCAATATATGAAGCAGGTGAATTTTTACGCTGTGAGGATGAAGGTCGGAAATTACCTTAGCCGTTTTCAGCATCATATCTTCGTTTTCTCCGGGCAGTCCGTTAATTATGTGTATACATACGTTTATTCCGCGGGATACAAGAGCATTATATCCTGCGAGAAATTCGGCAAAACTGTGGCCGCGGTTGATTTTTGCTGCCGTTTCATCCGATACTGTCTGCAGGCCAAGCTCTACAACGAGATAATTTTTTTGTGAAATATCCTCGAGCAGATTAACTACAGATTCGGGGAGGCAATCCGCACGTGTTGCAATATGAAGTCCTGCTGCACCCGGTAGTTTAAGAGCCTCGTTATATAGTATGCTTAGCTTTTCTGTCGGAGCATACGTATTTGTATAATCCTGAAAATATGGAATACCGATACAATCCGGCCATTTAAGTCTGAGAATATTAAGCTTTTCATAAAATTGTTCTTCTATCGGTCTTAAATCGCGCTTTGTATGAGCCGGCAAAGCGCAGTATGTGCATCCGCCCCGGCTTATTTTTCCGTCAATATTCGGACATGTAAAGCCTGCGTCAATAGGAACCTTAGCGCATTTTTTGCCGAAGAGCTTCCTCATATAATAATCAAACGTATAAAAGCGCCTGTTTGTGTCTGAGTATGGGAAAGGGTTGTTAAAAGCGGATTTTTTTTCTCTTTCGGTCATTTGATATTATCCTTTTTTCTTATTTCTCAGTTCGGAGAAAAAATGCCTAAGCATTTCAGCGCAGTCATCTTTAAGAACTCCTCCGGTAAGCTTAGGTTTGAATCCAATCGGGTAATTTGTTAGATTAATGATGCTGCCGAAGGCCCCGGCCGAAGAATCTTTTGCCCCGAATACAACTCGGTCTATATGTGAATTTATGATTGCTCCCGCGCACATCGGACACGGTTCAAGCGTTACATAGAGGGTGCATCCGTGAAGCCTCCAGCTTTTTCTTGCCGCACATGCCATACGAATTACTTCCATTTCGGCGTGTAAAAGCGCGCTATTTCCATTCTCGCATCGATTATGGGCGGAGGCGATAACTGTTCCGTTATAGACAATTATTGCCCCGACAGGAACTTCTCCGCTTTTTTCTGCAGATTTTGCTTCAGAGAGTGCGATTCTCATAAATTTTTCATCACATACAGAAGCGGGAACAGTGCTTGATTTTAACGGTTTTCGTCTTATTCTTTCTTCATGTGTTGACATATTAATCTCCGTTCTGCCGCTAAAGCGTCAGCACAAATAGAGATTAAAGTGTGCTGACAGGGGGCAATTTTTAGTGTTTTGGCTATATAGTGCTATCGAAGAGAAGATACACTATAACTGACGATAGAAGGAGTCATAGACTTTGCTGATAGAGTATTTTAATCAGTGTCAGAATTATATTGTCAAGCAAAATTAGTATAACCGTAATCACTTATGCTGAGATTTGTTTAAACATCTGTTAAACTGTGTGGTGATTTGGTCACATTCTTTTTTCCCGCATTCTTTTCACAATAGGGGAAAGTATTTGAAAGCGGTCTGTCATTTTTGCCGCGGTACAGATGTAGATGTTTGCAAAATTATTTTGAAAAACAATTATTTTCATCGTCGATGGTGTTCAGCCGAGCTGCCAGAAGAAACGCTTTTCCGCCTGCAAATAAATTCAGCCTTGTATTGCTTTGATGGTTGATTTTACGCAGACAAATGCTTTGATTTGTGCATGGGCATGAAACTTACGTAATATCGGATACCAATGCAAGTAAATTTGTACTAGAAGAAGCGAGAAAAATTATAACTTTTATATCATTAACGTTATAATAGTTATACAATTATAAGTGAAATGAACAATAACAGGATATTTTAATGTGCCTGTGTAATTAAAAAGAATGCTTAAAACCACCGCCGATAAGAATGCAAAAAGCGCATGGTAAATACCGCCTGTGTGTGCGGAACAGAACAGAAGAGAAGAAAAAAGAAGAGCAAGTGTATAAGGCATCTTGCATACCGAACATAGAGCTCCGGGTAATTTTTCACGGAAATAATATTCCTCAAAAAACGCGGGAATTAAGGCGTTGCGCAGAAAAACAAACGGAAGTAATAAATAAATTTGTTTAACATTGGAAATAGATATCGGCAGTATTTTTGTTTTTTGTATTGAATTGGCGTTAAAAAGTTTTTTAAATAAAAGGGATATAATTATCATTAAAAATAGAGAAAGTAATGATAATAATATTTTTCTTCCCACATTGACTTTGGGTTTCGGCATTTCTTTTTTCTGCTGTGTGGTGTATTTTTTTGAAATATAATCAAGAAATTTGACAGATATTAAATATCCGACAATGATAACAAGACAGTAAATAATTGTTTTTAATATATATTCTCGGGTTGACAGGGATTCAGATACTTGTCCGGCTTTACCTGCGAAAACCAGAAAAAGCAGCAGTATGATATAGGATATAATTATTGTACAGAAGCTGCCGGACCTTTTCATTTTACAACCAAACCTTTCGTTTATATTCTGACCTTTCAAAAATAAAATCTGCAATGTATAACTAAAAGCGAGATTTCTACTATGTAAGATGTCTCCTGTAACGGCGGTCTGCTCATTGTCGGCGTTTACTCACTTTTTCCGGAGGGGTGCATCTTCCGCCGGAACATCTTATGACGAAGCTATGTGCTTTATTAAAAGTTTGACACGCGGTATTCCTATAGGACACTGACTTTATTTTATCAATTCTTTATTTCGTGGCAGTTATAACCTGCGCAACCAATTATCTGTTACTTATTTTTTTAATTATTTGTATTGAAAAAGATTAAGATAGAGGTTATAATAAAATAGTTATATTAATTTACCGGAGAATTTATAAATGAAATTTAAACACAGCAAAAAATACATAAAGAAAAGAAAAAGACGATTATTTATAACATGCGTCCTTCTTTTTGTTTTACTTTCAGCTGTTTGTATATCCGGATTTTTTATAATAAGCCCAGACACGGTTACGACAGTTTTATTGGACGGAAAGGAAATCGGGATTATAGATGATTCGGAAATAACTGCACTGACAGACAGCATCAATGAGATATATTCGTCTTTGAATAAAAATTTCAGCGAAAATTTAATCATACCGTTTGATTTTGAATTTTCCGAAAAAACAGTAATCGGAAATGATAAGAAAAGATTGGAGAAAATTACTGCGGAGGATAGTGAGAATTTAGTTGTAGAATACGACGACAGGATTGATTTTTCGTACTCTGTTACGCTGAACGGCGAAGTGGTGGCGGATGTCGGCGATGTCAGCTCTGCAGAAAGCGCGCTGTTTAAAGCGGAGAATGAATTAAAAGAGATTATCTCGGAAGCCGGTTCGGAAATAGCTGATATAAGAAGCGCTAATGAAATTGGTTTTACACGTCGAATTGCTCCGTGTGAAAAAATTATTGACGGTGAATTATTTTATAATTTGCTTTGCGGAGAAACCGGAATAAATCATACTCATCCGGCGGCGTCGCAAATTGCCGAAACTCAAAGCGCCGCGCGGACATATAAGGAGGAAGCGAACATATACTATACAGAAGTTCTCGAAGCTGTAGAGGATACTTCGGAAAATGAAGAAATTCAGATAATTCCTTATGAGGCTGCAGAGTGCTTGGCAGCTGAAGAGGAGGCTGAGGTTGAGAGTACAGATGAAAACGGAGAAGAGACTGCAGGGGCCGGCAGCGATGATGCAGCTTTGGATTACAGTATTTCGGATGAATGTATGTATTCGGAAACGGCATCTGTAACGGGAAATTATTATGAAAATTCAAGTATTGCGTCATTGCTGAGGTTTACCGTTGTTTACTATGAAACTGTATATGAAAGCATAGAAAATGAAGTTATATATGAGGAGACTGACGAAAGGTATGACGGATATACGTTTGAGGTGCAGAAAGGTTCATACGGAATTCGCATTACGGAATACTCCGTTGAACTTACAGGCAATGAGGAGGTTCGCACTGAATTGTCGTCCGAGGAGATTATATCGCCTCAGACTGCAGTCATAATGGTGGGAACACGTGAATATGACGAACCCGGAACGGTAACAGGCGAAATGATTTGGCCTATTGAAACGGAAGGTATGCTCGTCTCTTCACTGTTCGGCGATGTTCGGGGTGAATATGATGAAAACACCGGTTCTCATTTAGGAATAGATTTGCAGGGATACAGCGGTGATCCGGTATGGGCTTCGGACGGCGGTACCGTAACATATGTAGGTTATTTTAAAACTTACGGAAACCTGATAATTATTGATCACGGGAACAATCTGTATACATATTATGCTCATCTGTCAGATTATGCGGTTAAGGAAGGAGAAGCGGTAAGCCGGGGACAGGTTATAGGTTATGTAGGAGCTACCGGTACAGTTACAAACTATCATCTTCATTTTGAAATACGCAAAGGAGACATATCTGTCGATCCGTTGGTTTATCTTCCCGATATTGTACTTCACTTCTGGTAAACGTTTTGCATATTACCAATAAGGTCTGTCCAGAGTCCGAAAATGTATTGCCTCGGCGATATGTTCTTTCTCGATGATTGTGCATTCAGACATATCTGCAATTGTTCTTGCAACACGGAGTATTCGGTCATGCCCCCGTCCGGATAGCTGTAATTTTTCATAGGCGGCTTCTAACAGTGTATCTGCTTCAGGCGACATTTTGCAATACCTGCGGATTTGTGCCGGAGTCATATCTGCATTTTTAAAGAGAGGATACGCTTTGTCTGAATCGCTGTATTTTCGGTCTGTTTCTTCACATCTGCGTTTCATAAAATTTCTTGCGGCGACGACTCTTTTTCTGATATCTGCGGAGCTTTCGGACGGAACGGCGGAACTTATTTCTTTATAGTTTATTACGGGAACTTCTATTTGTATATCAATTCTGTCGAGGAGCGGACCGCTTATTCTCGAAAGATATTTTTTGCGTTCAGTATCACTGCAGGTACATTGCTTTCTATGTGATCCATAGTATCCGCATTTGCAGGGATTCATTGCGCATACGAGCATAAATCGTGACGGAAAAACATATCTTCCGCTTGCACGGGATATCGTTATATTTCCGTCTTCAAGCGGCTGACGGAGAGTTTCCGTAACATTTTTGTTGAACTCCGGAAGCTCGTCCAGAAAAAGAACTCCGTTATGCGAGAGAGAAATTTCACCCGGTTTAGGGAATGCACCTCCTCCGGCAAGCGAAACAGAAGACATTGTATGATGAGGAGAGCGAAACGGCCTTTGTTTTATAATTCCGCTGTCTGAAGAAAGAAGTCCGGCGACAGAATAAATTTTTGTTGTTTCAAGAGCTTCTTCAAATGTCATATCCGGCAAAATGGTAGAAATTCGTTTTGCGAGCATGCTTTTTCCACTGCCCGGAGGTCCTATTAATAAGATGTTGTGCCCTCCGGAAACAGCTACTTCAATCGCTCTCTTGGCAAATTCTTGTCCTAAAACATCTGAAAAGTCTAATATTCCGGTATTTTCGCAGTCAATGTCTCCGTTAAATGTTTTTCTCTCTGCGGGAGGTATTTGTGTACCTCCGCGAAGATGCTCGACAAGTTTTTTCAAGTTTTCCGCAGGATATACTGTAATTCCATCGACGACGCTTGCCTCCGCTGTATTTTCACTCGGAACATAGATGTCCGTAATACCTGCGTCACGCGCTGCAATTACTCGCGGAAGCACTCCTCTTACAGGGCGGAATTCTCCTCCGAGAGACAACTCTCCAAGAAAAAGACTTTTTTCGTTAAATCCGTTTTCGGGAATAAATCCGGAAGCCTGCAAAAGCGCAACGCATATCGGCATATCATAACCAGAACCTTCTTTTTTTCTGTCTGCGGGAGCCATATTAATTATTACTTCGCCGTCGGGAAAATCATATCCGTTGCAGCGTATCGCACTTCGTATTCTGTCTTTGGATTCTTTAACGGCTGTATCCGGAAGGCCGACGATCTCAAACAGGGGCATTCTTTTCACCGTACTGCATTCTATTGTTATAATTGTACCGTCGATGCCGGATATTCCGGCCGTGAATAATTTAGTAAACATTTTAGCTTCCTTATAGTTAATTAACGTAGCTTGCCGAAGTATCAATAAGAATTGGGTGCTTGTTTTCGGCTATAACTTATTATATACTAAAAATGTATATTTTTCAACTGCAAATAAAAAAGCAGATACCGATCTGCAGAAGAACTGCAGATACGGTTCTGCCTGGGCCTGTTCAGGTACGACCGGAAAGAAGCAGAATGCCGAGTATTATCAGGAGAAGCTCATCGCACGATTTACCGGACGATTTTTCTCCCAGAAGTATAATAATAAGAGCGGTCAGAATTATATCGTCGATGGGAGGTGCCTGCTCGATAAACGATTTAAAATCAAAAATTTCTTTATTATCGCTGTGCTCGGTATCCGGTTTTTTGAAACGCAGCCTGTCTGAGCCGATTTGGGGCAGTCCGCCCCGTCCGAATCGTTCGTCATCTTCCGGATAAATTCCTATTTCATCCGGTACATAAGGTTCGCCGTTATACATAACTGTGCGGACTTCTCCGTCGGCAGATCTGTTTGGTTTATGTGCAACTTCGGTGTGTATCTCATTTTTTTCTTTTGTGTTCCGGCCTTCGCGCGCTGATATATATAATGTGCCGCTGTATGACGGAGGCGGAACGGGTTCCTGAAAATTAGGTCTTGCTGTTGATTCTGATTTTTCATATCCGGTTCCTGAGTTGAAATCTCTTCCGCGCCTTGAAAAATTTCGGCTGTACAAATCGCTCACCTCCCTTTTTTCGCGCCGCTCATAAATTGCCGAGCAGCTTACCGATGTCGGCAATTTTTGCAAGCTGCAGAAGCTTCAGGATTGTGTCAACCATACTGCTTCGTTCAGAGTTTAAATATGGTTTAAGAGCAATAAGCAGTTTCTCTCTGTTTGCTGCGGCTTCTTTGTCTGCAAAAAAAGAGGCTGCCGGAAAGGCCGATTCCGTATCGGATTTGTTTTCGTTGCCGTTATTTTGAATGCCGGCGCTTTCAATCATTTTTGATACTTTTGACCCGATGTCACCTTGATTTTGCTGACCGGAACTGCCCGTTTCTGTTATACCGCTGTTTCCCATTAAATTTCTGGCAATTTTAAGTACATTATTCATGGCTTCCGGATCACTCATGATACCCGATATCATTTCGCTGTAATCTGCATTATTTGCCAAAGTTATTTCCCTCCTTTTTCAGATTTTAATGATTTCATAATTTCCGATACTGCAGATTCGTCAGCCGAAGAAATCATATTGCTGACTTCTGACGGATTCATTGTTGCAAGCTTGCGTTTGATAAATCCTGTGTTTTTGGATATCGATTCAGCTTGCTTTTCATTCATACCGGACGCGGCGGCAATTTTGCGTATGATATTGCTCATCGTTTCATCGTCAAGATTACGCAGCTTGGAGAGAGCGTCGCGGTCAATTTCGTATCCCATAAGGTCATCCTTCCTATGCATGAAAAAATATTGATAAGTAATAATACTGTTCAATGATTATTTTATGCTCATTAATCTGATATGTTCATCATAACCGAAGATATTATACTAAAAATCATATGTTAAGGGGTAATGCAGTATGAAAGAAACCGGAAAGACAAAAATAATAGTTTTCTCAGATTCCCATGGCTCATCTGTCAATATGCTGAAAATAGCCGGCCTTTATAGATACAGCGCCGATTATTTCATTTTTTTGGGAGACGGTCTTGGAGATTTGCAAAAAATCCGTGATTTGACTGACAAGCCTCTTATTGCTGTGCCCGGAAACTGCGACAGATTTTTTTCTTCAGTTTCATTTCAGAGGCCTCCGGAATCGTGCGTCATCAATCTTGGGCATACATCGCTGTTTCTCTGTCACGGACATACTTTCAATGTAAAGTATAGTCTTGAAGCTTTGATATCTGCGGCCAGAGAACGGTCTGCCGATATTGTGCTTTTCGGACATACGCATTTACCGTATGAAGCATATATCGCATCGGACAGCGAGGAGGAAAAATCGGTTTGGCTGTTCAATCCCGGAAGTATGTCTAAACCGAGGGAGGGAAAGCCTTCATATGGAATAATAGATATATTTGTAAGGAGCGGAAAACGCAGTGTACTTTTGTCGCACGGTACGACCGATTAAATTTTTATTTATGTTTGATGTTTGACTTGTTTGTAATTGAGCATATATAGATTTTTTTACAAACCGGGAAGCTTATCCGTATCAAGCTGCTGCAGGGTTTAAGGAGTTCCTTGCTGCGGTTTGGCTTTTATTTACAATTGACTAAAATACGAGGATGTGATATAAATGTCAAAGGCACTAATTGCTATGAGCGGCGGTGTAGATTCTTCTGTTGCTGCATATCTCATTCAGCAGCAAGGATATGAGTGCATTGGATGTACAATGAAGTTATATCAAAACGAAGATGCAGGTATTTCCAAATCACATACATGCTGTTCTCTTGATGATGTTGAGGATGCGCGGGCGGTTGCATATAAACTTGGTATGCAGTATTATGTATTTAATTTTTCAGATAAATTTAAAGAAACAGTAATAGACAAATTTGTTGCTTGTTATACAAACGGTTTGACGCCGAATCCATGTACTGACTGTAATCATTACATGAAATTTGACAAGCTGTTTGAGCGGAGCCGGATATTGAACTGCGACTACATTGTCACCGGACATTATGCACGAATAGAAAAACAGGGTGAAACATTTGTCCTAAAAAAAGCCGTTGACGGCACAAAAGATCAAAGCTATGTTTTATATATGATGAATCAATATCAACTATCTCGCATACTTTTTCCGCTGGGTGAAATGAAAAAGTCTGAAATCAGAAAAATTGCCGGGGAAAATGGATTTGTCAATGCTGATAAGCCGGACAGCCAGGACATTTGTTTTGTACCTGACGGAAATTATGCCGGGGTGGTCGAATTACACTCAGCGAGACCTGTATCGCCGGGAGATTTTATTGACAAGACCGGCAGATTGCTTGGTCGCCACAGGGGTATTATTCATTATACAATTGGTCAGAGAAAAGGACTGGGAATTTCCTCTTCGGAGCCACTATATGTTTGTAATATTGATCCTGTAAACAATACGGTTACGCTTGGTACGAATGAGGATTTATATAAAGACGGACTTGTTGCTTCCGACTTTAACTGGATTTCGGAATCGCCTCCGGATGGACCAATCCGATGCAAAGCCAAGATACGTTATCGTCAGACAGAACAACCCGCAACGGCAACCGTGCATGAAGACGGAAGTGTATCTGTTGTGTTTGATTATCCTCAGCGGGCCATTACTCCGGGACAATCAGTTGTTCTGTATGATGAGGATATTGTTTTGGGAGGCGGAGTTATAACTAAAAGCGGGACGTGCATATAGAGAGAGGTAGAGATGTTCACCTCTATAGGCGGCGAGTGACATTCATTATTTCGGTGGTAGTTTAATCTCACGCTGAAATTTTAAGGAGCTAATGCTCCGGGTGTCGTTTCAGCCGCTCTCAAGCTCCAATTAAGTAGGCTTGCCGGAACTTTTCTCCGGTTTAAAAAAGAATTTATAAGTATGAAAGGTAGTATGCAAATGGAACCCTATATATCTTATATTCCGGAGCGAAGAGGAAAAGCCCATATATTTGTGCCGCTGATTCTTTTTATTCTTGGATTTACGGCTATGCTGACATCTGTTGCCAGACCGCGGGTTCGGATGCCGCTTCAGTTAATCTGTCTAGTTCTCGTTGTTGCCGGAATACAGCTTACAACCCGATTTGCCCTTTGTTTTTATGAGTACGCTGTCCTTATATCTTCGGATGGGATATATGAGCTTCGCATTACAAAGCTGCAGGGAAAATACCGTACTGTCGTATGTAAAGTTCCGCTGCGTAAAGCTGCGGCTGTATCGGCGGAGAAAAAGCCGGATTTTTCCGCTTTCGGCAAAAATATTCCTATTTATTCGTTTTGTGTAAATATGTTTGCCGAAAGTACAGTCACGCTTCTGTTTGGTCGGACCGTTTCGGATAGCTCCGGTAATATTTTGCCTGGAGACGGAAAATCACAGTCTGCTTACGCTGCGGTCAGGCTTGAATCCGGAGGAGAGTTTACAAGAGAGCTTTGTTCTCTTGCCGGAAAGGGAAATACTATCCCTGATAATAAGATTACCTTGCATTAAGTAATTTGAAAAATACGGAATAGCCCGGCTATGGAAGAAAAAATATTGATTGATAATATAGACGGAATTCATATACGACAATGGGTTTTGATAGAATTAAAAGAAATTTGGGATTGAATGCGGTTGATGTAGTTGAGTACTGTAAAAATAAAATTTCAGATTAGAATTGTAATGTATACCATAAAGGTGATAACTGGTATTGAGAAACCGGTAATATAAGATTGACGGTAGATGCTTACATCTATACACTTATAACAGCACACATTATAAATAAGTATGACTAATCGAAAAAGTACTGTTGTCTTTACAGACATCAAGACAGATTCTTTTTTTAGCTGTGCTGCTATCCGTTTATGAAACCACTGATCTATGGGGCTGCATATTTTGTCTACGTAAACCGCGGGCTGTTTATTTTTATCAGACTGTTCTTTTATCTACATATTAAAACGGTCCGAAAAACAAATAGTTTTTCGGATCGTTTTAATTATTATAGATATTTTCTTTCGCTACTTTCGTTTATTTTACTGATTAGGTTCACAGTAACAGCAAACCAGATAATATATAAAATCAAATCAATTATCCAGTACGGCTGCCACAGATAAAGACAGGCGGAATATACAGCCGTATCAATAGCGCATATGATTCCGAATACTAACCAGACAATGCATAATTTTCTGAGATCTTTTTTATGGCTTTGTTCTTTGATTATAATACTTTCAAGTTCGTTGTGTCTGTCAATTCCGGTATGATCACTGATTATTCGCAACAGCATTATAAAAATGAGAATTATAAGTACGCACATTACAGCGGAATTTATTCCGGCGAGGATGACGTGCTTTTTAAACATAGAATAAGCTTCAACACTTTTTGATATTCCGAGATAATAATATTTTGACGCAAAGTATCGTGCGTATAATTCTGCTGCCGTCGATACGACTCCCAATATTGCCGCGCATACCGAAATCAAGAAGTTTGACTTTACATATTTTCGCATGGCAAACATCATAAGTAAGCATGAAACGGCGGACAAACAGCGAGGAATCAAAGGCTTTCCGTCAAAAAAAATATTAAATGAAAGGAGTACAAATGCTCCTAAAAACATGAAACCGGTTTTAAGTGAACGCTTTATAAAGCGCGACTTGTCGGGGAAAATATTTTCTTGATAATCAGTTTTCATGTTGTCGAGAAAAATAAAATCAGTTTTTAGGATGTTGTAGCAGCCTGCGAGCTTTATAATCCAGATTATACCGGCAATCAGCTGTAAAAATGCCGATAATATAATGACGATTCCTATATATGGTTCGAGAACATAACCGACACCGTCTTCTATATATAAGTAAGCTAACTGAGGCAGAAGAGTAAGGATATTTCTTAATATGATAAATACTATAGTTGCTCTGCCGGCGCTTTGCAGGCTTGAAACTGACTTGTTGCCGTCGTATTTTGTGCTTAAAATCATTGTCCCGTTCATAAATGAATTAATCGTGGGTATGAAAAAAATCAGCTCAATGATTGTAAATATAAATGTGAAAACAAGAAAAAAACCGCTGTCGGTGGAATATATGATCAACCATATAAAACTCAGCAGCTTTGCAAGCTCCGTCCAGAACAGCTTTGCAACGCCACGTCTTGCGATATATATATCCGATGAAAGATCGCTTATTTTTGTAATTGAAAACCAAACTATACCAAGTCCAATAAAGTCTGGAATTATGTCGATAATGTTTATATTCGGATTAGCCAAAAATAACAATCCGATAAAGAATAACTTTAAATTCATGGAATTATCTTCTTTCCCTTATTTACATTATCTGAAAGGAGGTCGTTATTACAAAAGAGGATGCTGCCGTCTGACATATGAAGGCCAAGTGCCGGCGGCTGCCAAGGCTCCGACCGTCAAAGCTCAATATTTGCGAAAGCAGCTTGTAAGCGTTAGTTCCATTAAGCTACAGTCTCTCTTAATTTTCTGAAGTGGATTCAAATGTCGGTACACTCCCCCGCGGTTGGTTTTAGATTTTTACATAATAAAAATTATCAGTAAAACTGTCTGTATTACGAAGTCAGTAAAACAGCCGGCGGTGTGTTCAAAAAAATAATGTGACTGAATTATTCTGTACCGTATTTCAGAAATTACCGCAGACATCATCTCATCCGTTTAGTGTGTTCATTGAAGCTTTCTTTAATGGAAGACGCCGTTTTTAATTGACGACTGCTATGGAAGATTGAGCTGCCATGGTAATGTAATACATCATCTATTATCCGGCTCTTTGATATTCAGACGCTTATTTTTTGACGGCAGATTAATCTGCCGTCAAAAAACTCCATGAGATGATGCCTGGAAGCTTCGCAGCGGTTTTTTGGCCTTTATGAAAATCAATCGTTCTCTGACTGGCCGGAACCGCAGCATTTTTTATACTTCTTACCGCTTCCGCAAGGACAAGGATCATTTCTTCCAACTTTTTTTGCTCGTTCCGATTCCATCTGTGCTCTTGTCATTTGAGATACAGGCGGTCTTATTACCGGGCCTGACGGTTTTGCACCAGCAGCCGGGGCCGGTCTGCGCACCAAAACGGTACGCGGCTGTGCCGGTCTTTGCTGTGTATTGCCTTCAAAGCCTTCTCCGGTAACGCGAGCGACTTCCTCGCGCTTTATTTCGACATGGGGTCTCGGCAATACAGAAAGAACGCCTCTTACAGTGTCTGCACGAATCATTTCGCTCATTTCATCAAACATATCGGCACCCTGAATTCTATATTGATTAATAGGATCTCTCTGAGCATATGCCTGCAATCCTATGCTTCCTTTCAGGTCTTCCATATTTTCAAGATGATCCATCCATTTAAGGTCTACGTTACGCAGCAGAATAATTCTTTCAATTTCGCGCATCTGTTCTGCGCCGAATATATCGTCTTTTGATTTGTATATTTTTAATGCCTTATCTGTCAGTTCCTCTTTCAGCTTTTCGGGAGTCAGCGATTTTAACTCATCTTCCGAGTAATGAAAATCATCTGCGGTGCAAAGGAATCCAAAGAGCATGGTTCTCAGGTCGTCAAATTTCCACTCTGAGCGGTCTTCCGAATCGGTGCATGAATTTACTGCGCTTTCGATATAGCCCCGGATCATACCTTCGATTTTTTCGTGGAGATCGATTCCGTCAAGAACTTCTCTGCGCTGTTTATATATTACAGTTCTTTGCTGATTCATAACGTCATCGTATGTCAGAACGTTTTTACGGCGTTGGAAATTGTTTTCCTCTATCTGCTTCTGAGCTCTTTCAATCGAGTTTGAAAGTATTTTTGCTTCAATGGGAGTATCGTCGTCAAGACCGAGGCGGTCGACAACGGAGGCTACCCGTTCGCTTCCGAACAAACGCATAAGATCGTCATCAAGCGCGAGGAAAAATCTTGATTCACCCGGATCTCCCTGGCGTCCTGAACGACCTCTGAGCTGATTGTCAATCCGGCGGCTTTCATGTCTTTCGGTTCCGACTATAAACAGTCCTCCGGCTTCACAAACCTGTTTGGCAAGAGGTTCAATTTCGGTTTTGTATTTTGAATACAGTGTTTTGTATACCTCTCTTGCCGCAATAACTTCCTCCGATACAGATACGGAGGATCCGACAGCCTGGCCTATTATATCTTCTTCATATCCCTGTTTTCTCATTTCCTGTTTTGCAAGAAATTCAGGATTTCCTCCAAGCAGAATGTCCGTTCCTCGTCCGGCCATGTTTGTTGCGATTGTAACCGTTCCAATTCGTCCGGCCTGAGCTACGATTTCGGCTTCCTTTTCGTGATATTTTGCGTTAAGAACGGTATGCTCAATACCCTCGAGCTTGAGCCGTTTGGAAAGAAATTCTGATTTTTCGACTGAAACGGTACCTACAAGAACAGGCTGTCCTTTTTCGTGACATTTTCTTATTTGTTCGACAATAGCGTCATATTTACCTTTTTGGTTTTTATATACCACATCGGAATGATCTTTCCGTATCATTGGTTTGTTTGTAGGGATTACAACTACGTCAAGACCATATATTTCACGGAATTCGACTTCCTCGGTAAGCGCTGTACCCGTCATGCCGGACAGCTTTTTATACATACGGAAATAGTTTTGGAAGGTAATAGTTGCAAGCGTTTTATTTTCTTTCTGAATCTTAACATGCTCCTTTGCCTCAATTGCCTGATGAAGACCATCTGAAAAACGCCTTCCGTGCATAATTCTACCGGTAAAAGAGTCAATTATAAGAACGCTGTCGTCTTTTACAAGATAATCAACGTCGTTTTGCATAATTCCATGTGCTTTGAGAGCCTGATTTACATGGTGAGCAAGCTCTGAATTTTCAGGGGCCGAAAGGTTTTCAATTTTGAAAAAGTTTTCGACCTTTACAATTCCCGATGCAGTAAGTACAGCGGTACGTGCTTTTTCGTCAACAATGTAATCGGCATCAATGTCGTCGCTGAGCTCCTTGGAATCCATCTCCTTTATACGATGCTCGCGGAGTGTCCGGACACATGCGTCAGCGCGGTCATACATGTCGGTTGATTCATCACCTTCGCCGGAGATAATTAAAGGGGTACGGGCTTCATCTATAAGAATGGAATCAACCTCATCGACAATTGCAAACACATGTCCGCGCTGTACCATACGGTCCTTTTGTACGACCATATTATCACGCAGATAGTCGAACCCAAACTCATTATTTGTTCCGTAAGTTATATCGCAGCTGTACATCTGCTGCTTTTCCGCTTTGCTTTGCCCGTGTGTAATTAGTCCGGTAGTCATTCCGAGAAAATTATATATACGTCCCATTTCTTCGGCGCCCATATATGCCAGGTACTCGTTTACGGTTACGATATGGACGCCTTCTCCGGTCAGCGCGTTAAGATAAGCCGGAAGTGTGGCAACAAGCGTTTTTCCTTCACCTGTTTTCATTTCGGCAATTCTTCCCTGATGGAGAACAATGCCGCCTATCAGCTGCACGTGAAACGGTCTTTTACCAAGAACACGGTCGGCAGCTTCGGTTACGACAGCAAATGCATCCGGAAGGATATCGTCAAGCATTTCTCCGTTTGCAAGTCTTTTTTTGAGGTCGGGTGTTGTGTTGCGCAGCTCTTCATCGCTCATCCCGCGGTATTTGTCTGCAAGCGCCTCAATTTTTTTTACTACCGGCAAAATTTTACGGATCTGACGATCGCTGTAGCTCCCGATAATAGAGTCTATAAGCTTCATTTATATGACCATACCTTTCATACGTACTTAAAACTTTGTCCAGCTTCCGATTATCCGAAGCTCTGGTCTTCTGGCCGGAACGGCACAAAACTATGCTGTGTCCGAAAAACACAGTTTGAAATTTTTATTTCGGGTTATAAGTAAAAAATTATAAAAAATATAAAGATAGTACAAAGAAATAGATGCAATATGAAATAGACATATGTGCTTTATAAGCAGAATTATATGTTCACGCTATTTCACACCGTATTGCGGCAACTATGACTGCCATAAACAGTGAAACTGCGAATTCACTTCACGTCATTTGACAATCCCCGCGCTCCCCGCGCTTCGTTTTCCTGTGTGCGATACATTTTTTGATCGCAGAATACAGACCTTTACAGATATTAATGCTGAAAAATTTATAATTCAGGCTAAACTGCATATCAGCTTTATCTGATCAAATTTTAT
Organism: uncultured Eubacteriales bacterium; assembly: GCA_905205065.1. Classification (GTDB taxonomy): domain Bacteria; phylum Bacillota; class Clostridia; order Oscillospirales; family CAG-272; genus UMGS911. The sequence continues at coordinate 19,142 of CAJLCI010000012.1, forward strand.
CATACTATTTTTTCCACGTTTTTTGGAAATATAATCATGCATTAAATCGGCTGAAGTTCTGACAGAAATATCATATTGGTTATCCGACTGAAAATCAAAATATTACTTATTTATTATAACACATTTTTATTATAACACATTGCAAGTGTTTTTGGAACAATAAATTGTAAATATTTTTATTACCCGAAGATGTATTTCAGTACAATTATTATAAAATATGCCCGTTTAACAAAAATACGCGGCCGTCTTTGGAAAAAACCGCAGACTGACCGCTGTATCTTTATTATCGGCTGATTTGCATTTCAAAGCATAAAGTGCGATTATAGCTCTTATTTAAATTTACGCTTTCTCGCAGCTTCTGATTTTTTCTTGCGCTTCACACTGGGCTTTTCATAGTGCTCCCTTTTGCGAAGCTCAGAAAGCACACCTGATCTTGCACACTGGCGTTTAAATCTGCGAAGTGCGCTGTCAAGAGATTCGTTTTCTTTAACTCTGACTTCTGCCATTACCGTTCCCCTCCCCTCGCCGTCTGCAAAGAGATAAAATTCCTTTTTATTATATACCAAAAATATATGGAAGTCAATACTTTTTGGGAAAAATGTATTATAAATTTTGTCTGCCTAAAATCATGTTTGAATAAAAAAATCGACTTGAAAATATGAAAGTATTTTTTCAACAATTAAGTGTTTTTCTGTGTAAAGGTTTTTGGAAAATGCAAAAAATTCAAATTAAATACTTGTATATATCGATAACTTGTGATATACTGTAGCTGATATTTTTAAAAATCAATTCAGACTTGATTATATGAATATATCCGAATGAAAGGATAAAATGACAGAATGAAATATTTTATATTGCTTTGCGATGGCATGGCTGATTATAAGCTCGAGTCACTCGGAAACCGGACGCCGATGGAAGCGGCGGTCAAGCCCTGCATGGATGAGCTTGCATCAAAATCTTTGTGCGGACTTGTTTCGAATGTTCCGGAGGGAATGGTACCTGAGAGCGATACGGCAAATCTTGCTGTAATGTCTTACGATCCCGCTGTATATTCAAAAGGACGTTCTCCTCTTGAGGCAGTTTCGATGGGGCTCAATATGGATTCCGATCAGACGGCTTTCCGCTGCAATGTAGTCACAATTTCGGATAGCGCTTCCCTCGAAGACAGTATAATGCTTGACCACAGCGCCGATGAGATTACGACAGATGAGGCTGATAAAATTATAAAAACAATTGACGAGGATCTTGGAACCGAAAAGCTTGAATTTCATACCGGAATAAGCTATCGGCATTGTCTGTTGTGGAGAGACGCGCCTGATTTTAAGGATTTTGTGCGGCCTCACGACATTCTCGGACAGCGTATCGGAGAGCATCTCCCTCCGGAGCCGTTTTTGTCTCTTATAAGGCAGAGCCGTGAAATTCTCGACAACCATCCGATAAATGTCGCACGAATAGCGCGCGGATTAAAGCCTGCCAACTGTATTTGGCTGTGGAGCCCCGGAAAGAAACCCACTCTACCGTCGTTTGAAGAAAAATGGGGCTTGAAAGCATCGGTTATTTCCGCCGTAGATCTTATAAAGGGAATCGGTTTGTGTGCAGGAATGGAGTCTATTGATGTTGAGGGAGCCACCGGAAATGTCAATACAAACTACTCCGGAAAGGCGGACGCGGCCATAGACGCATTTAAACGGGGCAGAGATTTTGTTTATGTTCATGTGGAGGCGCCTGATGAGTGCGGTCACCGTGCAGAGACCGAGAATAAAGTTAAAGCCATCGAGCTTATAGACTCAAAGATTCTTGCTCCGGTATATGAATATCTTCGTGAGACGGGAGACGACTACAGAATAATGGTTCTTCCTGATCATCCTACTCCGATTGCTAAACGTACTCATACGATGGATCCTGTTCCTTTCTTTATATATAATCCGGAAGAATCTGCAAAGGGCGTTGATAAATTCACGGAGGATAGCTGTTCCGGCACCGGGCTGTATATACCGCACGGATATAATTTGCTTGATAAAGTAATTGTTCGCTGATTGTTGTGAATGCTGTATATAAATACATAGCTGTATACAAATATAAATGAGGTTATTTTGCTGATATGAATGAAAGATTCCAAAAAGACGGACAGTTTTCCGGAGTTTCGGAAGCGCCTCAGACGGACTGTCATCATACTGAGACAGAAGAACCGCGCAGCAAAGCTGCCGTCGCGGTATTGGAATGGCTGGAGATGTTTGTCTCTTGTTTTTCTGTAGTTCTTTTAATAGTTACTTTTGTCGTAAGGCAGTCGCCCGTAATCGGTTCATCTATGACTAATACACTTCATGAAAAAGATGTTGTAATTGTAAATGAGCTGTTCTATAAGCCAAGGCAGGGAGATGTCATAGTTGCTCAGTCTGTGCCGCTCGGATATGACGAGCCTATAGTCAAAAGAGTGATTGCAACGGGCGGGCAAACTGTGGATATAGATTTTGATACGTGGACAGTATATGTTGACGGAGAGGCGCTTGACGAGCCTTATGTTTTGTATAGATCCGGAGTTTCCATGCATGAGGCTGATATTTCTTTTCCGCTTGATGTGCCTGAGGGCTATATTTTTGTTATGGGTGATAACCGTAACGGTTCTATGGACAGCCGTGATTCGAGAGTGGGACTTATAGATGAAAGAATGGTAGTAGGGCATGTCATTCTGAGGATACTTCCTTTAAGTTCTTTCGGAGTTATTTCCTGAAAAGTAAAGAAAAGGAGGCAGATATGCCGTCCGAAAATATACAGTGGTTTCCCGGCCATATGGCAAAGACCAGACGGCTTATAAGGGAAAATTTAAAATATGTAGATATAATTATAGAGGTGCTTGACGCGCGCATCCCGGAGAGTTCTCGGAATCCTGAGATTATTTCTCTTTCGGACAGAAAACCGATTATTTCTGTTTTTAACAAGGCGTCGCTTGCTGATCCCAATGTGATTTCAGAGTGGAAGCGATATTACGGAGATGAACGGAAGGATTGTCTATTTACGGATTGCATTACAGGGTACGGAATAAAAGAACTTCCTCATGCGGTGAGAAAAATATTGTCGTCTAAGCTTGACAGATATGCGGAAAAAGGAATGTCTGGCCGGCCGGTGCGGGCGATGGTTGTCGGTATTCCGAATGTAGGTAAATCTACGCTTATTAACCGTCTTGCAAAAGCAAAAAAAGCACGTGTCGAGGATCGTCCCGGAGTTACGGTAACAAAACAGTGGGTATCTGCTTCAGACGGAGTTGAGCTGTTGGATATGCCGGGAGTACTTTGGCCGAAATTTGATGATAAAATAACGGGAGAAAATCTTGCGCTGACCGGAGCGATTCGCGACGCGATACTTGATACTGAGGCACTTGCGGTAATATTATGCGGCCGTTTGCGCTATTTATATCCGGAGCTTTTGTATTCAAGGTATAAAATTGAAAATGAACAGGCGGAGCTTGACAGACTGAGCGATTTTGAACTTTTTGAGCGTATAGGTCGTAAACGCGGATTTATTGTTTCAGGGGGAGAGGTCAGTACGGAGAGAACAGCTGTTATGCTCTTAGATGAATTCCGCGGAGCTAAAATCGGAAGGATTTCACTTGAAAGACCGCCGATTAAAATTGGAGATTGATTCTTTTGATGAGTAATCAGCGAGATAAGATTCAGGAGAAAAAAATAAAAAAGCATCAGACTTTTGGGCCGCTTACATTCGAGGTAGAGAATGGTTTTACCGAGAAAGGGTATGAGATAATAGCCGGATGTGATGAGGCAGGGCGTGGTCCTCTCTGCGGCCCTGTAGTTGCCGCGGCCGTAATATTGCCTTCCGGGATGATAATTCCCGAACTCAATGATTCTAAAAAGCTTACGGAAAAAAAACGCGGCGAGCTTTTTGAAAAAATCAAGGATTGTGCCGTTGCGTGGGCAGTTGCAGAGGCATCTGTCGCAGAAATTGATGCTCTTAATATCAGAAACGCTTCAATGCTGGCAATGAACAGGGCAGTATCGGGACTTTCGGTTGTTCCGAGCCTTGTTCTTGTTGACGGAAATTATGCTTCGGGTTTTTCTGTCTGTGCAGAAACGGTTATACATGGCGATGCAATTTCTCCGAATATTGCGGCAGCATCGGTTATTGCAAAGGTTACCCGTGACCGTATATGCGAAGAGCTTGATAAAAAATATCCTGGGTACGGAATTGCCAAGCACAAGGGTTATCCTACTAAGGCGCATTATGAAGCACTTGCAAGACTTGGACCAAGTGATTGTCATCGAAGAAGTTTTCGGCTGGAATGAGGTAAATATTTACCGAAAGGAATGGGATTTGCCGTGAAGCATATTGACTAAACGGAAAAGCGGGACCGAATATTCAAAAATACAGGACAAAATAAATAAGAAAGTCGGAAAAATCGGAGAAGATGCTGCATGTAAATACCTTACAGCTCACGGGTGGCGGATTGTCGAAAGAAATTTCCGTTATAGAAGATATGAAATCGACATAATTGCTGTGAACGACCGATATATTATTTTTACAGAGGTCAAGACTCGCTCGTCGGTTGAATTCGGAAGTCCGTCGCAGGCTGTTACTCTTAATAAGCGCGTCTGTATCAGGGCGGGAGCCGAGGGGTATCTGAAGAGAAACTGTTATAATCTTTATCCGCGTTTTGATGTAATAGAAGTTGTTGTCAATAACAACGACTTAAAGGTGGAATCGGTTAATCATATAGATAATGCATTTGACATTAATGCACGGGTGATACGCTGAGCTCTGAATATTTATAACTATAAGTGGGATGTCCTCGTCTGCAAAGACGTTTGTCTCAAAAGGCGGCGGGCCGCTCACTTTTTCCGGTAGAATCCGCCGGAACGTCTTAGACGGAGTTATACTCTTTTGCATTGGGGAGAACGGCTATGAAAGAAAATAACAAAAAATATTCATATTTCGATCTGCATTGCGATACTCTTACTAAGCTTATAGAGAAGAAAGAACTTCTACGAAGCAATAAAACTGCACAGGTATCTCTGGACAAGGCATCAGAATATTTGCGGTATTCTCAGGTTTTTGCGGTTTTTTGCCCGCCCGGTATGGATTCGTCGGAAAGCTGGAAACTTTTGACTGCCATTCTGAAAGAGTATTCAGCAGAGCTTGTTTCAGATGAACATTTTTCTGCATATTTGTCTGTTGAAAATGCCCTTATGCTTGACGGGGATTTGGCAAAAATTTATAAGCTGGCAGAGCTTGGAGTGCGTTTTATTACACCCGTGTGGAAAGGAATCAACAGTCTTGGCGGAGCTCATGACACTAAAGAGGGGCTCTCTTCTCTCGGTGCTGAAGCTATATCAGTAATGCTTGATGCAGGAATTATTCCCGATGTGTCTCATGCGTCCGAGCAGACCTTTGAAATGATTGCACGGATTTGTGAAGAACGCGGTAAAGCATTTGTTGCAACTCATTCAGATTCAAAAACGATATGCGGTCATTCCAGGAATTTGAGTGACAGCCAGTTCAGACGGATTTCAGAGTGCGGCGGACTTGTAGGAATCAGCTTGTATCCGGATCATTTGTCTGTAAACGGCCGATGCAGTATCGATATGGTCGTAGATCACATCGGTCACTATTTGTCAATAGGCGGAGAGGATACAGTCTGTTTCGGATGTGATTTTGACGGAATAGATAAAACGCCCGATGAAATTTGCGATTGTGCTGACGTGGTAAGAATTGCCGGCGTTATGAAGAACAGAGGATATTCAGATAAAACCGTGAGAAAGGTTTTTTATGAAAATGCCGAGGCGTTCTTTGATAGAAACGGAGTAAAACCGATTACGTCGCCGGTTAATTCGGTTAACAATATATATAGTAAAAACAAGGATAACAAATATTGAATAATGCGTAAAGTAAATAATTCCGCGCGTTATTCGGAAGAGGTACGGTGAATTTTATGTATTATATAAGTACTCGCGGAAACGGGGGAAAGGTAACCTCCGCTCAGGCAATTAAACAGGGTATAGCCGCTGACGGAGGGCTTTTTGTTCCGGAAACACTTCCGGTCTTTTCGGAGCCGGAACTTCGGGAAATGCTCGGTATGAGCTATTCGGAAAGAGCTGTACATATTCTCGGTAAATTTCTGTGCGATTACTCGGAAGAAGAGCTTTCCGGCTATTGTGAAAAGGCATATTCGGAGGAGAACTTCCGCAGTGGCGGTACACCAGCGCCGGTGATTAATTTGAATGACCGAATATCGGTACTTGAGCTCTATCACGGCCCGACCTCCGCTTTTAAGGACATGGCGCTTCAGCTTATGCCGTATCTGCTGGCGGGCGCGCTTGAAAAAACCGGAGAGAAAAGAGACGCTTTTATTTTAACTGCAACATCTGGAGATACGGGAAAAGCCGCGCTTGAGGGATACCGCGATGCTCCGCGTGTCAAAATAATGGTATTCTATCCGGTTGACGGAGTCAGCCGTATTCAAAAGCTGCAAATGTCTACGCAGACCGGCGAAAATGTTTTTGTCTGCCCGGTAGAAGGTAATTTTGATGATGCCCAGAGCGGAGTAAAGCGAATATTTTCAGATGAAACCGCAATAGATTATTTGAGTGAACGCGGTTATTTTTTCTCTTCTGCCAATTCGATAAACTGGGGACGCCTTGCTCCGCAGATTGTGTATTATGTATCGGCTTATTGTGATATGGTTAAATCCGGTACAATAGAATTCGGCGATGAAATTGACGTATGTGTTCCGACAGGTAATTTCGGGGATATATTTGCTGCATATATTGCTAAAAAGTGCGGACTTAAGCTTGGAAAACTTGTATGTGCTTCTAATAAAAATAATGTGCTTACAGATTTTTTCAATACCGGCAGTTATAATAAAAACCGCAGTTTTTATACCACAATGTCTCCCTCAATGGATATACTGATTTCCTCTAATTTGGAAAGATTACTTTTTTATACGGCTGGTTCATCTGTTACGGCCGAATATATGAAAAAGCTGAACAGCGATGGAAGCTACACTATTTCTTCGGAAGAATTGAAGGAAAGCACAAGAGAGTTCTGCGGATATTGTGCAAGCGAGGAGCAGACGGGGCGCTGTATTGCTGAAATTTATAAAAATTATAATTATCTTATTGATCCTCATACTGCCGTTGGTGTACATTGCGCGCAGAAATATTTGGAGGATGTAGGTACTTCGAATAAAGTTTTATGTGTTTCAACAGCAAGTCCATATAAATTTGCGTCAAATGTTTACAAGTCGCTTACCGGAACAGTGTTGGACGATGAGTTTAAATATATAGATATGCTTTCGGAGTTAACCGGAACTATACCGCCAAAACCGCTTTCGGAACTGCGTTTAAAGAAAATTCGTTTCGATCCGTCTCTTTCCTGTAGTCCATCCGAAATGTTCGACTGTGTAAAAAAGGCCGTAGAGTAAAGTTGGTTTCGGGCATTTATATGTGTACGCCAAAAAAGTTTTGAACTTTTTCCGGCTCAGTGTCAGACGGAATAGAAAAAGTTTGTTATGCACTTTTTGATGCCGGTATTAAGCAAAATGCTTTGCAACGATAAGCGATTCTCATAAAAAGCAAAAAATGAAAAGTACAGAAATACAATTCACGGGTATTGTCTGTGCAGACAATACCCGTGATTATTCTGTAAGACCGTGTAATATATCTAAATGCGGGTATCTCCGTCTGTAAAGGTGTTTTTCTCTATAGGCGGCGATTTCCGCTCACTTTTTCCGGTGGTGGTAAATCAATCCATACCGGAATGCATTATGACGGAGCTTTGCTCCCTTATTTGAACGTTAAGCTTATATACCCTTTTGTTTAAAAGTCGCACAGACAGTGTCTGAGCAAGAGCAAGCATAGCTCGGTCCTACTGCGATTCGATCTGCGGTGCAGTCGCATTCGCCGTCGTGATATACACAATTTTTTACATCGCAGCAAACACCTTTAATGTGATGTCCGTTATCTCCGTGGCTGTCTTTTTCATGAAAACTGTTCATCTTGAGATTACTCCTTTGACTTTTTAATTTCAGCTGTTAAGCCGCATGTATTATTTTCTCCGCTACCGGTGAAAATATGCATATAAATAATAAAATCAAAGACGGGTTTTTTATGTCGTTATTTGTTATTTCCGATACGCATCTTTCTTTTACTACCGATAAGCCTATGGAGATATTCGGGGCAAGATGGAATAATTATACTTTAAAACTTGCACAGTCATGGAGAAGATATGTGGGGGTTATGGATACGATTGTCATAGGCGGAGATATTTCCTGGGCCATGAATTTTGAGGAGGCTTATCCTGATTTAAAATTTTTAAATGATCTTCCCGGTAAAAAAATTATCTGCCGCGGCAATCATGACTACTGGTGGTCTACAATGAAAAAAATGAATCGTTTTTTTCGAGAAGAAAATAGTTTAAGCAATATAAAATTTCTATATAATAATGCTTTTGAAACAGACGATTTTATTATATGCGGATCACGCGGCTGGTATATGGATTCAGGTCTTGCGCCTGCCGGCGCTGATTACAGAAAAATAATGTTGCGAGAATCGCTTCGTCTGGAAATGAGCATATGCGAAGGTGAAAAAATCAGAAGACGTGACAGTAATGAAAAGGAGATTATTGCTTTTCTCCACTTTCCTCCTGTTTTTAACGGTTACAAATGCGCTGAAATAATTGAAGTTTTAAAGAAACACGGGATAAAAAGGTGTTATTACGGACATATACACAATTGTTATGATATTCCGCCGTCAGTATTTTACGACGAAATTGAATTTATAATTACATCTGCGGATTATCTCGATTTTAATCCGGTGATAATTGAGCCGCGCTGAACTGATTTTTACTTTATCCGCAGCCTGAATTAATTATAGTAATGCAGCACTGCGCTTACTGAAATGAAAAATTCTGTTCTTTTCAAAAAAATTTGTTCTATGTATTGACTTTACGGTAAAAAATAGGTACAATAGTATGTAATGCTTTTATAATCGCTAAATTATGTTCTCATTCGGAGGAAATTTTAAATGAGTTTTAAAAAGGTAAATGAAGTTGAAAAAAACAAAATTGAAATCGAATTTTCAATTGAAAAGGATGCTTTTGATGCTCAAACCGCGAAGGTTTTCCGCAAAAAAGCTGCCAAGATGACAATTCCAGGTTTCCGTAAAGGAAAAGCTCCTCGTTCCATTATTGAAAAAATGTACGGAAAGGGAGTTTTTTACGAAGACGCAATCAACGATTTATTGCCGGATGCATATGCAGACGCTTTAAAAGAGTCCGGTGCCGAGGTTGTAAGCCGTCCCGAATTTGAAGTTGTAACGATAGATGACGACGGCGTTTTAATGAAGGCGGCTGTTTATACCAAGCCGGAGGTTGAAATAAAAGATTATACCGGAATTGAAGCCGAAAAGATCGTTACCGATGTTACTGATGAGATGGTAAACGATGAAATTAACCGCGTGAGAGAAAGAAACGCAAGACTTATTGATATTACTGACCGTGCTGCTGAACTCGGCGATACCGTAAAGATTGATTTTGACGGATATGTAGACGATAAACAGTTTGAGGGAGGAAAAGGAGAGGACTATAGTCTCAAACTTGGTTCAGGAACATTTATTCCCGGATTTGAGGATCAGATTGTCGGACACAGCACAAATGACAGCTTTGATGTAAATGTTACTTTTCCGGAGGATTACGGTCATAAGGAGCTTGCCGGCAAACCTGCAGTATTTAAGGTTGTTCTTCACTCTATTCAGTTTTCGGAATTGCCCGAGCTTGACGATGATTTTGCAGTAGACGTTTCAGATTTCGATACATTAGATGAGTATAAAGCCGACGTTAAAGCTAAAATTGCCGAAAAATATGAAAACAGCGCAAATAATGCTGTAGAAGGACAGATTATTGACGGATTGCTTAAAAATCTTACCGTTGATATTCCTGATTGTATGATTGACAGTGAGACGGAAAATCTCATTCGTGAACGCGATTATTCTCTCCGCAGTCAGGGACTTGATCTTAATACATACTTGAAATACATGAATTCTACTCTTGATGATATGCGCGCCCAGCTTCGTCCGATGGCAGAACGTCAGGTTAAAACAAGGCTTGCGCTTGAAAAAATTGCGGAAATTGAAAATATAAAAGCTGAAGAAGCCGATATAAATGCGGAATACGAAAAGATGGCTGCACAGTACTCAATGGAGCTTGATAAGGTAAAGGAATCCCTTTCACCCGACGCGCTGACTACAGATATAGTTCTCCGTAAGACTGTTGATTTTGTAAAATCTAAAGCGGTAATTACCGAAAAAAATGCTGAAGAGGCTGAAAAAGAAACAAAGCCGAAACCTAAAACGGCAAAAACCTCTAAAACAGAAAAGAAAGAGGACGCCGAAAATGCAGAAAAGCCGGTGAAGCCGAGAAAGCCAAGAAAAACTAAGGCAGAGAAAGAAGCGGAAGAAGCTGCAAAAGCGGAAAAAAGCACTGAGGAGTCAAAATAACGAAGTGCTTTGAGCTTTTCTGAAACATCGGAGTATAAATGCTTGTCTGTGAGGAATAAATTGCTTTTTTAATGTCTACAATGCTATGTATGGATTATAAAGTGTGAAAAAACACTGTAACTCGCAGTGAGATGCAAATCCCAAGTATCTCACTGTAAGTTATTTTTGCGAAATAATTCCACTTATTTTATTATATTTGAATAAAGAAAGGATGAATTGATATGGCCTTAGTACCAACCGTTATTGAACAGACGAATCGCGGAGAAAGAGCTTATGATATTTATTCACGTCTTCTTAATGACAGAATAGTATTTCTTTCTGATGAAGTAAACGATGTGACGGCTTCTCTCGTTGTAGCGCAACTGCTTTTCCTTGAGGCTCAGGATCCCGATAAAGATATTAGCTTATACATCAATAGTCCGGGCGGTTCAGTTTCTTCTGGATTTGCTATCTATGACACGATGAATTATATTAAATGTGACGTGTCTACTATATGTGTGGGGATGGCCGCAAGTATGGGAGCGTTTCTATTGTCTGCCGGTGCAAAGGGAAAGAGATTTGCATTGCCGAACAGCGAAATTATGATTCATCAGCCTCTTGGAGGTATGCAAGGTCAGGCATCGGATATAAAGATTCATGCTGATCATATTCTCAGAACACGTGAAAGACTTAACCGTATTCTTTCTCAGAATACCGGGAAGCCTTTAGATGTAATTGAACGCGATACCGAGCGTGATAACTTTATGACCGCTGGGGAAGCCGCTGAGTATGGTCTTATCGATAAAGTATATGAAAAGCGCGCTTGAGTGAAAAAATGATTAAGAGCGGTATACTATATAACTAAAAGCAAGATCCCGCCGTTTATTTATAAGACGTTCGCATGCAAAGGCGTTCACATGCAAAGATGTTGAGTGTAAATGTTTTCACATGCGATGATGGTCGGCGTAAAAATGTTGTGTTTAATGTTATTTGACATTGAAGACGGGCTGTGAAGGCGTTCGACTCTATAGGCGGCGGGTATGACTTACTTTTTCCGGCGGAGGTATAATCCACCATCGGAACGCCTTATGACGGAGCTATGCTCCTTATTGAAGAAAGGATTGGTTATACTTTTAATGGCGACAAATAACCGTACTGGTTCCGGAGGAAATAATAAAGCAGGATGTTCTTTTTGCGGAAGAGATGAAGAGCATGTCAATTTTCTGATTCCGTCGCCTACCGGGTTGCTTATATGTGATCACTGTATAGATATCTGCAACGAAATAATCGAAGAACATCTTAGGTCACACGGTTCTAAAGGAAAAAAATCAGATACCGGAAACGATGTGCTCACGTTTGAAAATCTTCCTAAACCGTTTCAAATCAAAAAATCCCTTGATGAATATGTTATTGGGCAGGACAGAGCTAAAAAGGCATTGTCGGTCGCGGTTTATAACCATTACAAAAGGGTTTTGACGAAAGAGGCCTCTGTATCTAAGCAAAAAGTCAGAAAGAAAGATGGCTGCGATGATTATTCAACGAATGATGTTGAAATTCAAAAGAGCAATGTACTTCTTCTCGGTCCTACCGGAGTAGGCAAAACTTATCTTGCGCAGACGCTTGCGAAAACCTTGCGTGTTCCGTTCGCAATTGCTGATGCTACGACTTTGACTGAGGCCGGATATGTCGGTGAAGATGTTGAAAATATTTTGCTCCGCCTTATTCAGGCTGCAGATTATGATATTGAACGCGCCGAAAAGGGAATTATATATATTGATGAAGTTGATAAAGTTTCCAGGCGGAGTGAAAATCGTTCGATAACCAGAGATGTTTCGGGAGAGGGAGTGCAGCAAGCGCTTCTGAAAATTCTTGAAGGCACAGTATCTAATGTTCCGCCTCAGGGTGGCAGGAAACATCCGAATCAGGAATTTATTCAGATAAATACGGAAAATATTTTGTTCATCTGCGGCGGATCTTTTGATGGTATTCAGAATTTGATAGAAGCTCGCAGAGGTGGACAGACAATGGGATTTTCAGGAAGTGTAAAATCGAAGTCGGAAATAAATAAAGATAATATATATGCAGAAATAATTCCGCATGATATTGTTAAATTCGGATTGATTCCGGAACTTGTCGGTCGGCTTCCGATTCTGGTCGGACTTGATAATCTTGATCGTAATGCACTTGTCCGAATTTTAACCGAACCGAAAAATTCGATAATAAAACAATACAAGAGACTTTTTGAGTTGGATAATACCGAAATTGAATTTACAGAAGGAGCTTTGAATAAAGTTGCCGACCTTGCAATTGAACGCTCAACCGGAGCTCGTGGTTTGCGGGCTATTATGGAGGAAATTATGCTTGATATTATGTATGATGTTCCTTCTAGGGATGATATAGAAAAGGTTATTGTAGACGAAAATTCGGTTGAACACAAAGAACCGCCTCGTCTCATACTAAGGGCTTCTTAACCGAAGGAAAATTTTGGTATTAGAGTTAGTGTATTTTAAAAAAGGTCATACACATAATCTTATGTGTATGACCTTTTCAATATATGACTATATCGTTTGTATCGTTTATATTTTATTCTATCTTATATATTCTTGAATTTATATACAGACATTTTATTTTTTTTAATCTTAATATAAAAAACGTTCTCTTTCTTTATAAGAGAACATTTATTATAGAACCGCTTACGGAATCATACTTATTTACAAGTTATTTGAAAATGGAGCGGATAACGGGAATCGAACCCGCCTTATCAGCTTGGGAAGCTGAAGTTTTACCACTAAACTATATCCGCACATTGCCGCGGGGAATATACAATCTGCCGCAGGCATGAGCTTTAATTATTTTTAACGTGAATATCCATCTGTGGAAAAGGGATTTCTATCTGAGCCTTATCAAACGCGGATTTTACCTGTTCGTTAAGGTCATACCATACAGTCCAATAGTCTGAAGTATTGCACCAGCATTTAGTGGAAAAAACAATTGCACTCTCGTCATGCTTACTTACGCGTGCGAAGGGTTCTGCCGGTTTGTCAAGAACAAGAGGATTTTTTTTCATTGTATCCAAAAGTATTTGCCGCGTCAATTCTATATCAGTCGAATAAGAAACGGTAAACGTCATATCAACGCGTCTTGTTTTTTCGGCAGAACAGTTTGTAATTACCGAGTTTGAGATTGTCGCGTTGGGAACGGTGATTTGCTTATTGTCCGGGGTAAATATAACAGTATATAAAATAGATATACTGTTTACGGTTCCTTCAATTCCATCCGTTATTATATAATCCCCGACATTAAATGGGCGGAAGATTGTAATCATAAGACCGCCGGCGAAATTACTGAGACTGCCTTGAAGGGACAAACCAATGGCAAGACCGGCAGAACCGATGACGGCAACCATGCTTGACATTGGAACACCCATAAGGTTTATGGCGGAAAGGACGATAATCGCTTTTAATATAAATGTTATACAGCTAAACAGAAACGATGCCGCGCTTTCGTCGATGTTTTTTTTGTGCTTGGCTGATTTTTTCAGCTTACGTGTCAGTAAATTTACAACTTTAAATCCAATTATCAGAAGCGCAAGTGCTTCAATTAACTTATATCCAACTGATACAGAAAATTCCACAATCGAGTTTACAAGCTGTGATAAAAAATTGTTCAGAATAACACGACCTTTCTGTTTTGTATAAAGTCAAGATCTGGAAGTCTGTCTTATGGCATTTTAGATACGGAAGAAATAAAGGAATAAAAGAGATTCCGAAAAATAACGAGATAATATTTAACCTTACTTAATTTTGCCTTGCCCTCGCCTCTTTGCGCTCGTTTTATTCTCCCCATCCCTTTACTTTTACTTCCTTAATCTTAGCTTAATTTGCCTTAATCTTGTCCTTATTTTTCTTTGACTGTACCTTAGATTTGACTATTCTTTTCACAGTTTTATCTTGAGCTTTCATCTTTTATCTTCGTCTCTCTGTGCTCTAAATATTGCTTGTTTGATAAAACGACCGCCTGTATTTGATCAGCCGCCTCTTGCTTCAATAATATTTCTTGCATGTTCAGATGACGTTTTTGCAAACAGATTATATCCGTCACTCTTAGCTACAAAATAGTAATAATCTGTTTCAGCGGGATACAGAGCCCACGTTATTGCGCTGAAACTTGGGTTTGTGATAGGTCCGGCGGGCAATCCCTTTCGCGTATACGTATTGTACGGAGAGTCAATTTGGTTATCTTCCGGAGTAACTGTTTCCTTGCGTTCTTCAAGACCGTACAGCGTCGTAGCATCGCTCTGCAGAAATCCCTTGGTTTCGTATGACGGATTATTAAGACGATTATTAAATACCGACGAAATCCAGCCATATTCAGATTCATATTTTGCTTCCATCTGAATCATTGATGCGATTGTTACAATTTGATCTACTGTCATTCCTTTTTCCTTGCAGGCTTCTCTATATTCGTCGGGGAAAATTCCGGAAAATCTGTCAAGAAGTTTATAAATTATTGAGACTTCACTGGCATTGTTGTAGAAATAATATGTGTCGGGATACAAATATCCTTCAAGACGATATTTTCTTTCAGGATTTAATTCAAGTTCATCGAGGAACCAGTATCCTTCAAAATTATAATTCTGAATTGCATCAATAAAGCCGTCTTTTGTTCCTAGACCGTTAGACGTAAACAGATCAATAATCTGATCGACAGTATATCCCTCCGGAATTGTAATCGACAGTACTGTGACTTCTGCTGCCTGTTCATGGAATGTATTGCGGAGGTCATCAAAATTCATAGAAGGCTTGACTGTATAAGTTCCGGCAACATAAGGCTTATTGTCATGCCGCAGTGATGCATATAGTTTAAATATACCGGGGTATTTTATGACGCCATTCTTTTTTAAAAGAGAAGCAAGCTCTGACGTAGA
Organism: uncultured Eubacteriales bacterium; assembly: GCA_905205065.1. Lineage (GTDB taxonomy): Bacteria > Bacillota > Clostridia > Oscillospirales > CAG-272 > UMGS911. Next base: position 34,550 of record CAJLCI010000012.1, read on the forward strand.
TGTATTTTCATCAATAGTTATTTCTATTTCAGCGTCGCTTTTTACAAAGGCAAATACATCGTTTCCTATTTGTATGCCATAGTACCCTATAAGACCGGCTATTACAAATACAGAAACTATATAAATGACAGCTTTAAGCACGCTTGAAAGTGCAGTTCCTTTATAGTTATCTGAGTTTCTCTTTCCTCGTCCTCGTCTGCCTTTTTTGCCGCGTGACGGCTGAAGAGTTCTTACGGCTAAGTTGTTTTTTGATATCGGACGCTGCTGTATTGTGGCTGACATGTCAGCTTCTCTCGGATAGTTTCTAACCTGAGATACCTTATTGAAATAAGATGTTGCGGCTGAATCTTCGGGCGACAAACTGTTCGATATGCGGCCGGACACCTGACGTGAAGTATTTAAAGGGGTCTGTTCAACCGCTTTTTTGTTCACGGAATTATATCCGGAGGGCTGATTTATCATTTTCTGATCACGGCGCCCTGAGTATCCTTTTCTTATGGCAGATGGAATATTCCTATTTTGTTCATCTGACATTGGTTTTTTAAGCTCTCTTTGAGGCGTTCTTCTCTGAGGCATCGAAGGGTTCTCGCTTGCAGATGCATTTCCCTGCTTTTGCTGAATTTTGGGAATTGCTCTGGTTTCGGCGTTAAGCTCGGAGCGATTATTTTCTGCCATATTGTTTATATGTTTATTTTGAGAAGCTTCATGACTCTGTTGGTCATTACGTTTTACAACCCTCAGAAAAAGATCTTCCGCTTCGTCGCGGTCATCTGATGACGCGCCTAAATTTTCATTGTATTTGTTATCCATAAGTATTTATCCTGTTGTTAGATAAGATTAATTTCGAAGTAATTTATTCTTCGAATGTTTATAACATTTTAATCAGAAATCCAATAATAAAAATCACAAAACATACTATAAATGAAGGAGATGAGAAAGCCGCCCAAATCAGTACGCGCGGACTTTCACTTCTTTCATCACGCTTCGGAGTTGGTTCTCCGGATGTCCCTCTGTTGTAATAAAGTCTTTCCGCTTCGGCAAAAAATAGAGTCAGAAAAAGAAATGCCAGAGAAATTACTACAAAAGCAAGAAGTATCCGATAGTCTGAATTCATCAGACTTACTATGTATCTTTCCGTAAAAACGTCAAGAAGTCCATAAACTACACTGGTAATCATTGATGCTATTACTGAGCCTGTCATAACTGAAACATAAGTAAGGATCATTCCTATTATAAAGTATACCGGCAAACGCGTCAGGCTTGTTTGCATAAATGCATACAACACTGAGCTTATAACTGCCGCACTCAAATATCCGAATTTGTCGGAAATATATTCCCCGAATACGACTGAACGAAAAATGAATTCTTCCGAAACAGCGGGAATCAAAACAAAGGTTATAATCATATAAACAATGTCGGATACCGAAGTGAAAGAGGCAATATTAATATAGGAAGCATACTCGGCAAATCTACTGTCATAAATTCCTAATCTGATGTAAAGAAGTTTAAACGCGGCGGATACGAAAAGTAACAAAAACGCGGTAAGAATTGTAAAATAATATTTGTCCGGATTGATTCCTCTTAACCGAAGATTAGATATATCATTTCCGCGGCGAAGCTTACTGTAAAAAATCGCAGGAATTAATAATACTATTATCTGAAGAACAGCAAATGAAAGATATATATTGTCACGGCGTTCAAGAGAAGAGATACTCAGCTTTGACATAACAAGAATCAGTATTGATATAACCGCAACAAGAGCAGGCGCATATTTGCACGCTTTTGATACTATAATCGGTTTGGCTACAACCTCAGCTTCTATTTCAGCCGCCTCGTGCTGACCGGAATCGATATCCGCAATATCCGGCTCATTTTTCCCGTTGTTTTCGCCTGTCCATCCGAAATTGAAGACCTGAGCTTCTTTTTTTTCTACTGAAATACCGCTGTTGGTAGTTATATCTGAAATTTCTGAAAGCTCGGAGGCTTGCACAGCTTCATCAGCCTTGCTGTTTTTACTGCCTTCTTCGTTTTCTTTATTATCTTCAGCCTCGGCTATAGATTTTTCAAAGGTAACGCCGATCAGTACATCGTCTTTCTTCAGCTCCAGGTTTGTATTTTTATGGATTGAATCGCCGGCGGAATCATCGGCAGCATTTTCTTCCTCAATATTTTTCAGCGCCGCAGAATATTTTAGAAGCAGAGGTATATCATTCTGTTTTTTTTCTTTTTCTGTATTTTCGGACAGACCGGAATTCAGTTCCGTTCTTTTTTCCCGGCTCGCAATTTTTTTATCTACCTCGGCAAGCTTTGTTTTTACAAATAAATCAACCGTTTCGCTTTTCTCAGCGGTCACTTTTTCAAGTGTTTTTACCATATTTCTGCGAAGCGCTTCCGTTTTCTGCGGAGTTTTTGTGGTATCTTCGGCCGCTTTTTTAACCTGTTTCGAATCCTCGTTTTCAGGCGCTGTCTCGCCGTCCGCTTTAAAACTTGTCGAAAGCTTCGGATTTTCATGTTCTTTCAGTGATGAAGCTTGTCCGGTCTCATTATTTTCTTGAGATTTGATACCGAATTTTTTAATACGGTCGCTTAACATTATAAATCCTCGATTATTTAGTGTTAATTGCAGTAATTCCTTTTTCTGTAATCAGAACATCCGCAGACAAATCGTACTTTCCGCGTGGAACTTTATCTATTATGAAATCATTGTATGCAAGACCGATTTTCGTTCCGGAAAAAGAAGGAAGATACCTGTCATAAAAGCCTTTCCCATATCCGATACGGAAACCTTCCTTATCATAAACTATTGCCGGGATAATGCATACGGCAGGTCTTGTATCTGATGCCGGATTATATACCGGGAGAGTTTCCGACGGCTCCGGTATACCAAAAGCTCCTTTTTGACTAAGGTCGTTAAGTGAATTGATAAAATAGAACTGCATGCTTCGGTCTTCCTTGCGGCATTTTGGAAGGGCAACCTTTTTTCCATCGTTTAGAGCCTGAATTATTACACTTTTTATATCAACCTCATCTTTGCACGGAAAATACATTAAAATAACATCCGAATATCGGTAGGAGGCAAGGGAAAGCAAAAATGAACATATTTTATTATCACGTTCTTTTTTCATGTCAGACGGAAGAGAGCGGCGAATATTTATATATCTCTCACGAAGTCTGCATTTTTTCGCTCTAAGTTCGTACATGTTTTTAAAAATCTCCGCGAGCATGTATTGCCGCCGCAATTTTGTCAGAGGCGTCTCTTCCGCGCAATGCACATACAAGTGCAAGACCGAATTCGATCGATGCGCCCATACCTATAGCGGTAATAATGTTGCCGTCCCGAACTACATTTTTTGCAGATATAATCGCACCTTTTAAAGAGCTTTCATATCCCGGATAGCAGGTTGCATGCTTTCCATTAAGAATACCGAGCTCTCCTAAAATAAACGGCGCGGCGCAAATTGCAGCGACTTTTCCTCCTGAGGCGACGGTCTGGCATAAAAGCGACGCAAGACGTTTATCCTCAGACAGATTCTTTGCTCCGGGCATTCCACCTGGAAGTACAAGCATTTCGGGAATCTCATCAATTTTAAACTGTTCAAAGCTCAAATCCGTTTTTATTGTAATATTATGAGAACCAGTCGTGTATTCTCCGCCCGGTACAGACACAGTAACAACGTTAATTCCTGCGCGCCTCATAATATCAATAGGGCAAAGCGCTTCAATTTCTTCAAAGCCATCAGCTAAAAATACATATACCATTTTAAGTCAGTCCTTTTCTTTTCGGCGCCGGCTTGGTAAAGACCCGGAACCTTGGCCATTAATTTAAATCCAATTCATCTATATGAAGGAAAGCATTTGCAGCGATAGGATCGCCAATCTTTACGGCTGTACTTGCTTCACAGGTATCACAGTATATTAATACAGTGTCGTGTTCACGTCCGACAAGATCAAATTTATAGGTGCGCGAAGTTCCTTCGGGGCATTTACAATGAATTTTATTTTCCTCTTCAAGCTCGGTTAGAATGAAGTTTACAATATCAAATGTCTGCACATCATCTTCGCTGGAAACAGTTTCAACATCCGAGGTTTCTCCTCTAAGCGACTGTAAGCTCTCTGCACCTGCCTTTTCAAGAAGCTCTCTCAGCGCCTCATCGGATTTTTCCGCGGCGCTTCGTACCGTTTCTTCCTTTCCGATAAAACATATATCCAAGCCGGTATACTGACACGGCAGGGCAAAAACGTCTTTTTCGTAAAAAGAATTTTCGCTCAGTACAAAGGTATGCGGTTTGGGACATACTGTACAAGGGACAGACAGCCTTATCTTTCGGTCCTTTGAATAGGTTATTGTCATATCGCTCTGATGACAGGCAGGACATTTTAATTTGAAATGATCTCCGCTGAGTGAAAATACTCCGATAATACTCATGACAGTGGTTCCGCATACCGGACAGCGATATGCAATTGTTGTCTCTTTGGGATTCAGTACCATATACCTGAAATTCCGTTCCTTTCGTTTGTAATGTCCGGCGTATGGGTTACTCTTTTGCGATATCTGTAACGGTCTCAGACTCCTCTTCCCTTATGTTTACTTTATCGATTCCGACAGCATTTTCGACTTTTACTAAACCGTTGGCCGGGACGCCGGTATAAGTTTCCTTAGTGCTTATTTTATGCGTTTCGAGCGAAGATAATTCATTATATATGACAATCTCTCTCCACGGGGTTAATTCGCCGTCTCCGTTTCCGATTGTTTGAATATCTTCCTGCGTTAAATCGCGGGCACGGAATATAGCAAGGGACAATCCATCGACGGAATCTGTCGGGACATCATCAAAAATCAGCCTTCTGAAGCTGTGAAGGGCGCTTGAATCGCATAAATAACTATAACTGTCATAAACATTTCCCTCGCTGTCGTAAAGCATGTAAATAAACGGTTCCGTGCTGTAAATTCCGTATTTATCATCGCCGGTTTCAGCCGATATGCTTTCCGTCGTTTCCTCGCCGGCATATTCGGATTCAAGATAACGAAGTGTACTGTTATTGTAGCTTATTGTAATCTGCCACTGATTTGCAGATGGTATTGCAATGACGCTGTCTGTAAAAAAGTATCCGTCCTCAGTATAATAAGACTGAACTTTGCAGTCAAACGCAGAAAAGTTGCCCGCGTCGCTTTCGTATGCCTGTATAGTACGGTCCGTCCATATCAGTTTTTTCAGTTCTGACGGCGTACGTTGTTCACACATTCTGAGAGAGAATACCACAAGCATCAGAATTATGCATACAAGAACCAACCATTTCAAAAGCTTGCCTAAAATTATTAAGAGCTTTGGAGGCTTTTTATATTCTTCAATATCATCAAATTCGTTAGCCTTTTTGTTTTTCATTTTTATTACATGCCTTCCTAACGTGAAAAAGATATCTTCAGATCTTTTGGGTTTCTTGTTTTCACGCAATATCCACTTTTTTGAGTTCGGAATATGGGTCTCTACAAACATAGAATTGAATGAAATGTAATTTTCGAGATTAAAATAAAACGTAATATATGCTGTTTACTTTAAATTTTACTTTGCATTTGGGCGAAACTATCATTTTTTTCAGGAAATGGTCTGCCCGTCAGTCCATTCATGTTTCTTTAAGCGACAGGAAAAATTCTGTATTCTTTAGTTTGCCTTTGATTTAAAATCACTGAACAATTATATCATAAAAGCGATTAAATTGCAGCGTTACATGACTTGCTTTATCAAATTTCCGATGGCATCGGTAAAATAAAGCTTACCAATCGGAGAGTATCAGAATTAAGATTATTATATCACAATCAAAAGCCATATTCAAGTTATTAAATCAAAATTAATAGGTTCTTCTTGAAAAATTATCCTCCATGTGATATAATAGTAAAAATCATATGGTTTACTGTCGTTAAGTTTGTTATCATATTTGATTTTTTGTTATTAGGATATCTGCGAAAAACACCTGTTTTAAATGTCTTTTTTAGACATAGCCGCAGTATAGAAAGGAATGTTCTTTGTAATGAACTATACTTTTTCCGATAAACTTGCAGACTTAAAGCCTTCTGCTATAAGGGAAATATTTAAGAGTCTGACAGATCCCGAAATTATTGCTTTTGCTGCCGGAAATCCGTCCGCCGAATCTTTTCCGTCAGAATTTATAAAAAATGAAAGTGAGCGCATATTCAGAGAAGAGCCGGTAACAGCCTTGCAATACGGAACAACCGAGGGATATCTTCCGCTGCGCGAAGCGGTAGCACAGCGTCTTAAAAATCGATTCGGGTGCGGAAAGGATTTTGACAGTACGGTCATTGTGTCCGGAGGGCAGCAGGGAATAGAGCTGACTTGCAAAGCTTTCTGCAATGAAGGCGACGTGGTAATATGTGAAAATCCGAGTTTTATCGGAGCTCTCAATGCTTTTCGTTCCAATGGAGCAAGGCCGGTCGGCGTGCGGATGGAGAGCGATGGTATTGATACGAATGAGCTTGAGAAGGTAATATCTTCCGAGAACAGGGCAAAACTTTTGTATCTTATTCCTACTTTTCAGAATCCGTCCGGTATTACAATGTCCGCAGAAAAGCGCCGTATTGTTTATGATATTGCAAAAAAACATAATTTGATTATAATAGAAGATAACCCATACGGCGAACTTCGTTTTTCGGGAAAAGATATTCCTACAATTAAAAGTATTGATGATGAGGGAATTGTTGTTTACTGCGGCTCATTTTCAAAAATACTTTCAGCGGGGATTCGTGTGGGATTTGTGCAGGCGCATTCGGATATTATTTCTAAAATCGTAGTGGCAAAACAGGTTGAGGATGTTCATACAAATATGTTTGCGCAGCTTATCTGCAACAGCTTTATACGCAACTTCAATATAGATGAGCATATTTCAGGCGTAAGAAAGCTTTACCGGGATAAGTGTTCTCTTATGCTGAATACAATGGATTCGGAAATGCCGGAAAGGGTGACTTACACTCGTCCAGAAGGCGGACTTTTTTTGTGGTGCACTTTTCCTGAATCACTTTCTGTTCCTGAACTTACCGCGCGTCTGCTTGAAAAAAAGGTTGCTGTAGTGCCCGGAACGGCATTTAACTGCGATACCGAAATGCCTACAGATTCTATAAGGCTTAATTATTCTACTCCTACATGTGAACAGATAGAACGTGGAATTAAAATTCTTGCTTCCGAGGTTCGCAAAATGCTTTGATTTCTTTAATATATATGATTAGAGTGAAGTCAGAAAGGATTAATGCTGATGAATGACGAAACAACAAAACAGGAAAAAAAGATAATATTTTCCGGTATTCAGCCCAGCGGAATACTTACTCTCGGTAATTATCTCGGCGCGCTGAAAAACTGGGTTTCACTTCAGGAGGAGTATAATTGTGTTTACTGTGTTGTAAATATGCATGCGATCACAGTGCATCAGGTTCCGGCAGAGCTCAGAAGACACACATATGAAGCTCTGGCCGTGTATTTGGCTGCAGGAATTGATCCTCGGAAAAGTACCTTGTTTGTGCAGAGCCATGTACCGGCACATGCGGAGCTCGGTTGGGTACTGGATTGCAACACCATGTTTGGCGAGCTTTCGCGAATGACTCAATTTAAGGATAAGAGTTCAAAGAACGGAAACAATATTAATGCAGGATTATTTACTTATCCTTCATTGATGGCGGCGGATATACTACTTTATCAGGCTGCGCTTGTTCCCGTCGGTCAGGATCAGAAGCAGCATGTTGAACTTGCCAGGGACGTAGCGGAACGATTTAACAGAAATTATGGAGAAACTTTTACGGTTCCGGAGCCTTATATTCCGCGAACCGGTATGAGAATTATGTCACTCTGTGATCCTGCGAAAAAAATGAGCAAATCTGATTCAAATCCAAACGCATATATTGCAATTCTTGACAGCCGGGATGACATTATAAGAAAATTTAAACGTGCGGTTACCGACTCTGATGCTGTAGTATGCTTCAGGGAGGGTAAAGAGGGAATTAACAATCTTATGAGCATTTATTCCTGCTTTACCGGAAAATCGTTTGATGAAATCGAGCGTGAGTTTGACGGCCGCGGATACGGCGACTTTAAGCTTGCTGTCGGAGAAGTCGTTGCAGACGGACTGGCATCTCTTCACGCCGAATGTGACAGACTTATCGCTGATAAGGCGTATTTGGAACAGGTTATGAAAATCGGTGCCGAATCAGCCTCGCGGATAGCTGTCAGAACAATGCGAAAGGTATATAAAAAAATAGGGTTTGTTCAGCTGTGAAGCTATACGCCCAATTAAGGTAAATTTTATGAATATGTCAAATATTTTTCTGTCGGTTCTAACTGCAGCTCTTTGTTCCGGACTTATCTCTTTTTCTACGACTCCGATCGCAAGTTTCATTGCATATCGGATCGGTGCTGTAGATGTACCGAAGGACGGCCGCAGAATGCATAAAAAGCCGATTCCAAGACTTGGCGGATTGGCAGTCTTTTTTGCATTTCTTGTGACCACAATTGTTTTTTGCGAAATGTCTCCTATGATATTGTCTCTTATAGTCGGGGGACTTTTAATTGTAGCTGTGGGAGTAATTGACGATATATACGCCATTCCACCGTATGCTAAACTTATAGTTCAGATCATTGCCGCTATTTTCCCGATTATGCAGGGAATTACGATCGATTTCTTTTCAATTGGAGGCACATATTATAATCTGGGAATATGGTCAAAACCGGTGACGCTTGTCTGGATTCTTTTACTGACAAATGCAATAAATTTGATTGACGGTCTTGACGGCCTTTCCTGCGGTGTTTCTGCCATTTGCGCATTGTCTCTTCTTTTGGTTACCCTTGTTTTCGGAACATCAAACACAACGGTTGTACTGTGTGCGATTCTCGCCGGTTCATGTCTGGGATTTCTTCCGTATAACTCTAATCCGGCGAAAATATTTATCGGAGATACGGGAGCTCTTTTCTTAGGATATACCATGTCTATTATATCTATCGGCGGTGTTTTTAAGGTTCACGCAATGCTTTCGTTTATTATCCCCATGTCAATATTCGGTCTTCCTCTTTTTGATACAATTTTTGCAATTATCAGACGCCTTCTGCACGGACAGGCTCCATGGCATGCCGACCGCGGACATATTCACCACAAACTTATAGATCTTGGATTTAATCAGAAACAGTCTGTTCATATTCTTTATGCCGTAAGTGCTATACTTGGTCTTTCGGCGGTATTGTTTACGCGCGAGAATCTTCAGGGAATGCTTATAATTGTTTCCGTCAGTCTTTTTATTCTATTTATGAATCTATATCTGATTACTAATAAAGAAGCAAATCATCAGGCAGGATATGAGACTGACTCATCATCTGCAAATAACACGCCTGATAAAGCCGGGTCTGGCGTAGATGACTGCCCGTACAGACATAATTGTCCGCTGGCTTTACATGAATCCGAGAGATTATCAGAAAATATACCGCAGGCGGCAGATGAAAAAATTACTGAAAATTTCGTGGATTCAAAGTCGAAAAAGACGGCTTCAGCTGACAATGAAAATGATAAAAATATTTTAAATACCTGATCCCTCTATTTACCAAAAAGAATTTCTATTGACCTTGTACACAAATGATAGTATAATAGTAATATAAAATATATTTTAAGATTAATTATTGTACTATATTAAAATGGTACTGCCGGTCTGGGTAGTCGTTGTAGTGCGGTGTTTAATTAAATAGCAAAAGATTGTGCTTCGTTAACGGTGAAAGTTAACGGTGAAAGTACAATTAATAATTGTCCATCGATAATTATTCATCGAAAAGACACGTGACGATTTTTCAGCCCTGATTGAAATTATGATGCCGCAAAGCGGTGAAATGGAGATTTATATGAACGGGAAAACGAAACAAATACTGGTAGGAGTTCTGTGCGTTCTTCTTTTGTTTATACCTACAATAATCGCGGTTGTAAATTATAATATGGCGCAGGCTGCTCCGGTAAATAAAAATTCAGTCACAAAGATGGTGCTCAGGTCTCCGAAATCCAGTGAATATATTTTTGATAAAAATTCCGAGAACAAACCGGAGCAACAGATTGACGGAGATATGATTTCGTATTTTATAGAACTCAATAAAAATGCAGAGCCTCTTTCATCAATATCTGAACCGCTTGCAGGCAGGAGTTTTTTTGAGGCTGTGTACTACAGCTATGATTTTGAAACGATATATAAGTATTATTTTTCAACAAATCCGTCAGAGTGTTATTACGTTGACAATAATAACAAAACTTATCATATTGTAAAAGAAGATGCGGAAAAATTTATTTATTCATCTTACAGTATCGATCTTTATTCATCATCCGAGCTTCCGGTACTGAAAATCGGAGACGCGGTAATTAAGCCTCAGACAATGAATTGGCAGTTTCTTTTGAGCAATAATACATATACGAACGCGGTTGCAGATATTGCTTCAGAAACACCCGTTGCGGAAATTTCAAGCGGTCTTGATCTTGTCTACAATGTACAGCCTGACTATCTTCAGGTTCAGATAAGCAATCAGGAAGAGGTGCTTTTTAACGATTTATATTCAAATATGTCAAGCTTTAAATTTACAGAAAGCGGAACACTAAACGTTAAGCTTCAGGCAAAATGGTATGAAGATTCAACAAGGACAAGCTATGGTGAAGCGTATTATGATTTTACTGTAAATGTCACGGCTCCCGCAATCTTTGAGCTTGGAACTGATCAAATAGAACACGGCGATTTCGTTGTAATTACCGGAAAAAATGTCGAAGACGGTTCGGAAATTAACTTTTCCTCTTTTCCTGATATAGGGTATAACCCTGTATTTTTCCGGGATGGCAGCAATGTTTATGCCCTTGTTCCGATTTCGTACTCGGTGGAATACTCATCCAGTGTTAAATTTACAATTGAGTGTCAAGGAAATACAACAGAGTTAGAACTTGCCGTAACGAATAAAACATACCGTGCGCAGAATTATAATATTTCGGTTGAACTTATATCTCAGTATAGAGACGGCAATGCAACAGCGGCATTTGCCGAGGGAATGGCGCCGTATTTTGCGAATAAGGAGACGCAGAGATATTTTGCAGGTAATTTAATATATCCATCATCTTCTTTGAAAAACTTAAATAGTGTAAAAACCGGATATGGTGTATACAGAACCCTCACCGCAACGGGAACACAATATCGTCATGACGGAGTAGACTTTATGGTGGGATCATCTGATTCTGTTTTAGCGGCGTATGGAGGAAAGGTAATTTTTGCAGGACAACAAACCATGAGCGGACGCACAATAGTTATTGATCATGGGTATGGTTTGAAAACTTTGTATGCGCACCTTAATTCGATTTCAGTTTCTGAGGGCGATATAGTAGAACAGGGGCAGGAAATCGGTATTGTGGGAAATACTGGTTTTACAGATACAACAATGCTTCATTTTGGAATGTATGTATTTAATGTTCCTGTTTGTCCTTATAATTATTTTGATTCTGAAATTAAGATTGCCGAATAATTATATCATGAGAGATATGGAATTCTGTGCTGTTAGTTTTATCTGTGAAAAAATTGAAGTCTTGCTATAGGATTATTGAAAATTAATATATTAAAAAAATTCATCCGTATGGATGAATTTTTTATTTAGTGAGATATTATACGTACTTTAGTTTTCAATAGGAATCATAGTTCCGTTATAAACTATTCCTGTGACAGTATATAATCCGCTGCCGGAAAAGGATAGTGAAATTCGCCGTTTGTAGAGTCGAACATCTTTACGATTGAACGTCATCTTTACAGTCAAACATTCTTTTTTGTAGCCGAACGTCGTCTTTACAGTCAAACATTATATTTACAGTCGAACATCATCTTTCAGTCAAGCATGATTTTACAGTCAAACGTCATTACAGCCGAACGTTGCGTTGTTACAGCCGAATGTTATTACACGCGAATGTCTTATAATATAGATGCGGACTTCTTTCTTTTAGTTATATCATACAACATAAAGCAGAATGCAAATTGTATGTAGTATACTTCCGGCAACGCAAAAAATGTGAAATACAGAGTGAATGTATTTATGTTTTTTTCCGAATGCATAGAAAACTGCGCCTATTGTATAAGCAATACCACCGGCAAGAAGAAAAATTGTGCCGCTGGATCCGAGTGAGGCCGTTGTGGTTTTCCATGTGCCGATAACACACCATCCCATTGCGAGATAACAAATCATAGAAAAAATTTTGAATTTTTGCATATTAACAGCATTCAGTACGATACCGAGTGCCGCCATTCCCCAAACTATGCCGAAGATAACCCATCCGAGTACGGTATTGGCTTCCCTGATTGTACATAGAGCTATGGGTGTGTATGTACCTGCAATTAAAACAAAAATCGTACAGTGGTCCATAATGCGGAATACCCATTTTGCATTCAGCCTTTTGTTTAGACCATGATAAATACTTGACATGGTATAAAGGAAAATCATTGAAGCGCCAAAAATCGCCGAACTGACAACGGCATATGCATTGTTGTGAAAAGCAGAAACAATAATGCAAAGGACCGCCGCGGTAATACCGACCGCTCCTCCGACAATATGAGATACCATATTGAAAATTTCCTCGCCCTTCGTATATTCGGGAATTTCTCTTGTCATTATCGTTTTTTCTTTTTTCATGTTATCTTTTACCATTTCTAAATAGCTTTTATACTATAAAATAATGAAGACCGTAATGATTCGATTCTTTGCATTACAAATTTACCGCAGTAGACGGAAAAATGAAAATGCTGACCGCGTAATTATGGTTATTTTATTATTATAACACGTTTTACAATATATTACAAGAAGAATGATTGAGTTAAAAGTATCAATGTTTGCTACGCCTGCAAAAACGATAAATAAAAGCATTGCAGAGCTTTTTTACTGCCTGAATAATACAAAAACAAGAGGGACAACAGCTACATTGTTCCCTCTTGTTTTTTTAGAAATAATTTATTATTATATTGACAAGTTCATTCATGTCTTTATCGTTACCTAAAACAAATGTCGGCTTATTTATTTTTTCACACAGTATTTTCTTATGTTGTGACAAAGCTTCATCAGTCATATGCTTCTTAGAACCGTATATTCCGGAAAAATCATCTCTTATATTCATCGGAAAAATACTTAAAGCAATAACACCGCAATCAGAACATGCCTCTATGTATTTTATAGTACGGTTTATATAATTAATCTCGTCATATGGATTGACGCATAAAATAACCGCATCTGGCTGTAAACCCATCAAAAAACAGCACTGGGGTGCAGTGTATTGTGAAAGACTGCCTGTATCGTACGGTACCGTTCCGGATTGCGAGCCGGCTATTATAATATCTTTTTCTTTCATGCAAAGATCGTTGACAATGTAGTTAATATATCTAATTGTATCATATTCTCGGATATGAACAGAAGAATTGTATCCCATCGGGAAAACATAATCCATTCCATAAAGCAAAGCACTCGGTTCTGTTCCAATTTGCCCGACATTATAGCCGCGTGAGAGAAACAATTCCCGAAGTTTTAGCTGTAAAGTGAATTTTCCTTGTCTTGAGCTTGTTCCAAACACTCCAACAACCGGTTTTGAAATTCGGTATAACATACCGAATCGGTTTGGCGGGAGATTTTCTTCATCTATTCGCGGGAAATAAATATTTCCGTCGCTATTATATCCAAGATCGGTTAGATCGTCAAAGGAGAAAATATTTTTACCTTGTGCTATTGCTTCTGCTATTAGTTTTTTCTTTAAATCATCTCTGTTGATGAGTGACGACAGCTCATCTGTATGGCCTAAAATCAAAGTATCAAAGCCATTCCAATTTATATTGTTTATATTATTTACAAGAATATCTTTTACAGAGCTGTCCTTCATAATATGTGATGTTGTCGCTCCGACTGTTGCCGAATATTTGACGTCGTATATTCCGTCTATGTCAAATGAAAGCAAATTGCTGTATCTGACAAGGCTATGCATTTCCTTGTTGAAAGGAAAAATTGCCGCTCTTTTTATTTCAAAAATTGAATTTGATCTGTAGTCAAAAGCCGGCAAACTGCATTTTTTTAAAGCGATTTCACTGAAACGCCGTACAATCTCATCTCTTCCCTTAGCGCCTTCCTTTATAAATACAGCGGTCTGAGCAGTAACATGTGCACACGCAAAACTGTTTCCGCCTATCATCATATATTCGGGGGAACTCCAGGCGACTCTCTGGATACTTCCTTTTGCCGCTATATTTACAACGGTGTCATCGATAAATACAAAATCACCTATTTTACTGCACGACTGGGCTGATATAACCCCTATAACATTATCAAATGCCGCGGGATATGATATTGCTCCGGAGTTATCAAAGGCTGATATAATAATGACACCTTTATCGTTTAAAATGCTGCAAATACTGTAAAGCTCATTATATTTCTCACAAATATTTATTCCAAGACTTAAATTTATTATATCTGCTTCTAAATTTTCGTTTATATAATTCAATACAAAAATCAACGTTTCCTCATCTAATCCATCAGCCAGATCAGATATTCCTATAACAGTAATCTTTATATCCGCATTACATCGGCTGATTATTCCGGATATGGCAGTACCATGTCCGAATAAATCGTTGTCTTCATTTGAACGAGTAATATTTCCATCAATATATTGCAAGGACAGTATATTGATGTTGTCTTGCTTAAATATTTTATGCGATTTATTTACACCGCTGTCGACCACTATTATATTCAAGGTGCTATACCTCCACATAATACTGTGCCTGCATATTCCACATTGTCGAATACAAGCCGTCGTTTTCCATTAATTCCTTGTGATTTCCATATTGTACAATTTCCCCGTTATCTAAAACCGCAATTTTATCGCAGAAACGACAGCTTGATAAGCGATGAGAAATATATATAGTTGTTTTATCCTTTGTGATATCGTGAAACTTAGAGTAAATCTCGGCCTCTGCAATAGGATCAAGCGCCGACGTCGGTTCATCCAGGATTATTACGGGAGCGTTTTTATATAGTGTTCTTGCCATTGCAAGCTTTTGCCCTTCGCCTCCGGAGAATTCTACTCCGTTACTGTCAAATTCTTTGCTGATGTTTGTATCTATTCCTCCGGAAAGTTTATCAATTTTCTCTCCCAATCCGCTTTTTTGCAAGCAGTTTATAATCTTTGCATCATCGGATTTTTCATCTTTTTCATTAAAAGAAATGTTTTCTCTTACGGAAAAATTGAAAAGTTTAAAGTCCTGAAAAACAGCTCCTATTAAGTTTATATATTCGTCGTATGAAAAGCTCTGAATATTGACGCCGTTTAAAAGAATTTCTCCTTCTGTTGGTTCATAAAAACGGCACAGAAGCTTAATGAGCGTTGTTTTACCCGCTCCGTTTACCCCGACAATTGAAAGCGATTCGTTATTCTTCAGAGTCAACGATATATTTTTCAATATGTATCTGTCTGTATTCGGATATTTAAATGAAACATTATTGAACTGCAAAACTATATTGCCAGTATCAATATCGGAAAGCTTATTTCCATCCGACCGTTTTGATTTGTCAGCTATTTCAATACAGTAACGAAAATCTCTGACAAATAATCCGGTTTCCATAAAAGAGGAAATTGCACTTACTATAGAACTAATACTGCTGGAGAAAGTATTTACAGAAGTCATATACATAGAAAAATCGCCAATTGACATACCTTTAAATACAACTTTGTATGTGAGAATTAAATATACAACACATTCTTGTAATATTGTTGCAGATATTGACAAGATATTATTTTTCTGAGATTCTATATTATGCTGTTTCATTGCTTTAAGATAAACTTCAGAGTGATTGTTATATCTATCATATATCCAGTTCTGTAAATTATTTATTCGAACTTCTTTTCCAAAATCTATTGTTTTCATAATGCGAAAATAATATGTGGATTTTCGCATTATGGGTGCGTGAATCGGGCGCCATTTATCCCAAATTTTTCTATCTTTTTTATCAGCTACGATACGAAATAGTACTACTAATGCTATAAATACAAATATGATAGATTGAATAGTGATTATTATCGCAGCCAGTCCCACAATTGTCATAAAGGATGTTATAATTCCCGAAAGTTGATTTAACACTTGTAAAAAGTTTGTTCCATCCTGGGCGCGCATTATAAAATCTCTTATTTTGGGATTTTCAGCGTCACTGTATGGCATATTCATAACAATAAGACCTAATTGATTTTTAATTTGCTTTACTGCTAATTCTGTTTGATTGCTAACAAAATAATTCAAAATATAACTTAACAAATCTATAATAAATGTTGAAGAAGCAAGTAAAGCCACATATAAAAGCAAAAGCTTTATATTTTTACCTATTGTTATTTCATTAAGAATCAGACGTACAAAAACAATGGGAATAAACGGAAAAATAATATTAAGAATTATCTGCGGTATTTTTGAAAAGAAAATTGATTTATTTGTTTTATAGGCAAATTTCAGAAGAAAAGCGCAATTTGACAACAAGCCTTTATTTTCTTTTTTCATTGAACGCTCACCTCCTGATTTTCATTGTAATACTGAGCTTGCTTTTCAAACATGTCAGAATATAAGCCGTTTTGTTTTAATAGAGTTTCATGATCTCCATACTCCACGATTTTTCCATCCTGAAAAACAGCTATATTATCACAAAAACGTGTTGATGCGAGGCGATGGGAAATAAATATCGAAGTTTTATTTATCGTAATTTCATTAAAATTCTGATATATTTCATTTTCCGCAAGCGCATCTAAAGCAGCAGTAGGTTCATCTAAAATAACGAGATCGGCATCTTTATAATACGCTCTGGCTATTACCAGCTTCTGACCCTCTCCTCCGGAGAATTCTATACCGTTTTCGTCAAAGTCTTTGTATATGTTAGTATTCAAGCCTTCGGGAAGGGTTTTAAGCTTTGACATCAGCCCTGCATTTTCAATTGAACGATTCAGTTTATCTGTGTCAAGATGCTGATTAAGTACGATATTATCCAGAAAAGAAAAAGAGAAAATTTTAAAGTCCTGAAAAACAACGGCTAAAAGTTTATAATAATCTTCTTTTTTTATTGTAGAAATATCTACACCGTAGTACTTAATTACCCCTTTTGTAGGTGTATACAGTCTGCAAAGTAATTTTATAAAAGTAGTTTTACCGGCTCCATTAAGTCCCACAATCGACAGCTTTTCTCCTTTATATATTTTAATTGAGATATTTTTTAATACTGTATTTTCGGTGTTAGGATAAATGAAACTTACGTTTTCAAATTCAAACATAGGAAGGCGAACATTCTCCTCCGGTAATTTATTAACCTCTTTTTCCGAATCATTTGACATTGCTATCTTTATATACTCTCGGTAATCATCTACATATTTAGACATATATTTAAGTTCTATACATTTTGCAATAACATCATTAAATGAGCCTAACAGATTATAGATAGCTCCGATATACAAATTGAATTCTCCTACAGAAATCACGCTCTTTATCGCGTTATATGCAACGTATCCGTATGAGACAATCATCTGAATAAATGATACTATTCCTGATATAATATTTATCCAAAGTTGTCCCCGTAGAAATCTTTTATTATCATTGACAAAATTTGATAAAGTTTTACTAAACTTATTTGACAATATCCTATTAGCCCTATTTACCTTCACTTCTTTAGCGTAATCAAAGTTGGTCATCGCTTCAAAAAGATAATCAAATAATCTAGTATACTTCGCGATTGTTGGCTGATACTTATATTCGTTTTTTGAAAGTTTTTTGTTCAAAAAATATTTAATGATTATTATGATGAAAATGAATACTAAAATTAGAGGATCAAGCATCGTAATAATATATGAAAACCCTATAAGTTTAATAAGACTTGTAACTAATCCTGAAATTGTAATATATACAAAATTATTTGCACGTACATGTGGGGATACAGTTTGTTGCATATCACGAATTTTCCCATCCTCAAGCTTATTATAAGGCATTATTAAAAAATGGCGGGCATAAAATAAACCGTTTTTTACATCACATCTATTAACAGACATATTTACAAATACTTGAAATATTAACCTAAGGATATGCAGTCCTGCAATTGTAATTATAAACAAACTTACATAAGACAAAATGGTATTCCATTCTTGTCCGCTTGTTAGTTCATTTATTATCAATGTTGGAAAAATAAGATAAATGAATGGCTCAATAGAATTTAGTAATATCTCAATAACAACGGCAAAATATATCCTTTTGTATATCATCCATGAGTATTTAAACATGAAAGCAGTATTTTTAATCAAGTGCATACAATACCTCCAATCAAAATAATACAATAGAAAGGTCTGGCGCCAGACCTTAAAAACATATCGTATGCTTTAGCAAGTACAATTAACATTAATAATAGTTTCACCTGCATAAAGAGCAACTTTGACATTTGACCTTTTTATTCTCTTCTTAAGAAGTTTTTTCAATATTATCACCTCTATTATATAAGTTTATAGCATGTAAAATATATAATCATATTATGGTATGTTGAAAACATCGGCATTTTAAAGGCAAGTTTACTGAACTCATTTTACTTTTTTCCTTTATAATTATAAATTACTTTTATTCACTACATATGAAACGGTATAAACGAATTTCTTTTTTGTTCATGCGAATCAAAAAAACAGCGCAAAGCTTACCCTATGCGGCAAGCAAAGCGCTGTTTACAACAATATTTGAACAAGACAATACTTTCCGATAAATTTTACCCGGAATGTATGTATTTTTATTTCGCAAAATTGCATAAAACTCTTTCATGACAAATATCTCCAAATTATTTAATATCATGTCATTTATATACAGATGATTTATGGTTTACTTTCTTTTAATGCTTCTATTATATAATTCATTATTTAATTTGTCAACTGTTTTTTGAAATTTAGTTAATATTTTTTCAAAACTTTTAATTGTGATAATATAATATAACATAATAATTTGTTTAATTTTATATTATTATGGGCTTAAATTCGGTACTTGAGGTGAACTAAAAATTATTTTATTTATCATAAAAGTGTATTGACAAATTCCGATAAAAGTAGTATCATTGTATTAGATAAGTAATACAATGATAAAAACAAATGATTAAACACACTTTACAATCAGATAGCGGGTTTCGCAGTGAATTTGAATTTTTGTAAGGAGGAGCGGTTAAAGGCTATAAAATATGGAATATAATTTTGACAACGAAAGACCGATATATATTCAGCTTGTAGAAATGCTCAAAATAGAAATTATTTCCGGGAGAATAAAGAGTGGAGAGAAGCTGCCCTCGGTAAGGGATTTCGCAATGAAAGCAAAGGTAAATCCCAATACTATGCAAAAGGCACTTACAGAGCTTGAAAGGGAAAATCTTATTTATACGGAGAGAACAAACGGGAAGTATGTGACCAATGACAGAAAATTGATAGATAATATAAAAAATGAAATAGCATCAGAGCAAGTCAGGAATTTTATAAGGGCTATGAATAATATAGGTATATACGGTGAAGAAATCGAACAATATATGAAAAGTGAGGCGAATGAATAATATGTATCTGATTGAATGCAGGAATCTTTGCAAAAGCTTTGATGATAATATAGTTCTAAGAGATATTAATCTTAAAATCGGAAAGGGTAAAATAATAGGCCTTCTCGGAAAAAACGGACAGGGAAAAACTACATTGCTAAAACTCATTAACGATTTACTTACTCCGACAAGCGGAGAGATTTTAATAAACGGAAAAAAGCCGGGAATTGAAAGCAAAAAGATTATATCCTATCTTCCCGAAAGAACATATTTAGATAAAGAAATGCGCGTTTCAGAGGTTCTGAAATTTTTTGTGGAATTTTACGACAATTTTAATTTCCAAAAGGCGCTTCAATTACTGAAAACGTTAGATTTAGACGTGAATCAGAGATTAGCAAAAATGTCGAAGGGAATGCAGGAAAAAGTCCAGCTTATATTGGTGATGTCAAGAGATGCAGATATATATCTTCTTGACGAACCTTTGGGAGGAGTTGATCCTGCAACTCGAGATTATATATTAGATACTATATTGTCCAATTTTAAAGAGGGTGCGAGTGTAATTATTTCTACTCATCTGATAGCCGATATAGAAAGAATATTAGACGAAGTAATATTTATAGACAAAGGGCAGATAATTTTGAATTCTTCTGCCGATGAGTTGAGAATCAAAGAAAAAACAAGCATAGACGAAATATTCAGGAGGCATTTCAATGTTAGGTAAAATACTTAAGTATGATCTAAAATGGATTTACAAGCTGATTATGATTTTTTACTGTCTGGCCCTTGTTTTTTCAATATTAGCAAGAATTTTTTTCAGTATTGAAAACTCGGTGCTATTTAATGTACTTTCTAACATTTGCAGCGGATGCGCGATAGCAATGATGGTAAGCAGCCTTATTAATACTTTAATGAGATCTTGGGTGCGCTTTGTCAGAAATATTTATAAAGATGAAGCATATTTGACACATACTCTGCCTGTTGAGAAGAAAACAATTTATCTGTCGAAGGTATTGTCTGCAATTATATGCTCTTTTACGACAGTAATAGTAATAATCTTATGTCTGTTTATATGTTACTATTCTGAAAAAAACATGACATTGTTGAAAGAATCTTTAGAACTTGCCGCGAATGTCTATAATACAACGGTTATCACTTTTATTTTTACCATTACTTTTGTACTGTTTCTGGAAATTGTATTTATTCTTTTATTAGGATATGTAGGTATCATTATCGGGCACAGATTTAACAAGAATAAAATGGCAAAATCGCTTATCTGGGGATTTGGTCTATATATTTTAACTTCAGGACTTACTATTCTGCTTATATTTATTTTTGGCTTATTCAACCGTGATATTATGAATCTTATTAATACAACGGATGCAGTTAATATGGACTCTGTAAAAATAATTATGTATGCCGGAACTGCAATTTATTTGATTTATAATATTATATATTATTTTGTGGGAAGATATCAGCTTGAAAGAGGAGTAAATATAGATTAAATTTTTATCTTTTCTCAGACTCATTAATATTATATGCTTTCCGCAATTATGTTTCGGCAAAATATTCAGGGAAACTGCCTGAAATTATATGTACTATAATATATCGTTATAATATATAGTCAGCAGTTTAGCAATGCAATTTTGATGCAGATGATTGTATATGATTCTCGGATTTTGCGCATCTGATTCAAAAAGGGCAAATCCTGGTTATAAGGTCATTCGTAAGTGAATAAATGTACCGCTACCGTCAAAAGTTAGTGGAACCCGCTTCATATAATCGAATATATAGACGCGAACATTTAACGAACATTTATATAACTGAATGCCTTTGCTGGCCGGATACACCCGCTTTTAGTTATTAATGTGTAAATAAAATAATTTCGCCTGTAGCAGGCGAAATTATTATTTTTTACGGAGATGCTTAACCAATTGTATACTTTTACGACTGTATATATGAAAAGCAAGTGAGGTATTTCTATGAAACGCGATACGCTGAATAATTTAATCGTAGAAAATATGAAAACCATTTTGGGTTTCTCTATTTCCAGATTACAGAATATACAGGAAGCGGAAGAGCTTGCAAGCGAAATTGTATATAAACTGCTTGTATCGGGAAGAAATCTACGTGACGAGGCAAAATTCTACCCATTTATGTGGAGAGTCTCTGAAAACACATATGCTGATTATTTGCGCGGAAAATCAAAACGAAAATATGAGGAAATTTCCGAAAATTTAACCGACGAAAATTTTTCTCCTGATGATTTTATATTGAAAGAGGAAATGACTCGGCTTCGACGTGAATTATCGCTTCTGTCTGACCAGTATCGCGAATGTACCGTTCTGTATTATATAAACAATCTTACTTGCCGTCAAATTTCAGAAAGACTTAGTATCAGTATGGAAATGGTAAAATATTATCTTTTCCGAGCACGGAAAATAATCAGGGAGGGAATAAATTTGAACAGAACTTTGGGTGAAAAGAGCTATAATCCCGTTCGATTTGAAATTGATTTTTGGGGTACAAAAGCGGGCGATGATAATGAATATCGTAGTTTCAGGGAGCGTAAAATCAGAGGTAATATTTTGCTTGCTGCATATTATACTCCGATTTCTGCACAGGAATTAAGTATTGAACTCGGTGTTGCCATGCCTTATCTTGAGGACGAGTTATGTCTTCTTGAAAAAAGGCAATATCTCATAATTAAGAACGGAAAATATTTGACTAACATTCCGATTTTTACTTTGGAATGTAGAAAAGAAATTGATTCTCGTGTAAGGGTTGCTGTAAAAGAGGCCGTGGATGCTTTTCATCATGTATCGGATGAAGCATTTGTAGATCATTTCGCAAATAGATTTAAAGATGAAAATCTTCTGAGATGGCAGATAATAATGCTTTATTCTCATTTTGCGATGCTCCAGGCTGAAAACAAATTTTCTGAACTTCCTTCGGACGGCGCATACAGTTTGGTTAATGGCGGTGGCGGAAAGGGATTTATTTGGGGCAGATGTATAACCGATGAAAAATTGGAACATGAGATTGAAGGAATTTATAATAACTGTCCGTCTCATGACGGAAGAGGAAGGGTTATTGCTTTTAATTTCAAACAAATCGTTCATGCGCAGCATTTTCAGGCAAATATGATTGATCCTATTTCATGTACGGGAGTGGGATGTTTCGCATATTTGCCGGATGACTGTAGATCTTGGATTACCAAGCTTGGGTACGAGAAAAACGGAAGCCCGAATTTTCCTGTATATACAGACGATGAGTATAGGAAATTACCGGACAAATTGATGTCCGGAATTAAGATTTTTACTGAACTGTTTAATAAAACCGGAATGATAGCGGCAGAAGTTACAGCACAGCATTCGCCGGAACATATTCGAAAAAATGCTGAAAAAGTAGGTGATTTTACGTATAAATTTTACAGTATTGCAAAAATAGTAGAAGAATTGTACAGAGAGCATTGGCTGAAGGCAGTAGATAAAAGTGATAAGCCGGCAATGTGTCTGATTACACCGTTTAAGAATATCTGATTTACTTTGAAAATAGACAGTTAATTTCTATTATTTATATAATTGCTGTCATTTATTATAAATGATAGCTGTATTTATTTTTATATATAGTGTAAACGAGCGGCGGCATGGGAAACTATTTTTTTCCTGCCGCTGCTATATTCTTTTTTTCAATATCTTGTAAAGAAACAGAATAGTCGTGTTTTATCGGTTTCCATTTCACATGTATAAAAAGAGAGATAATTCCGAGCGGTAATTCTATAAAATCGTACCATGGCCAAAAAATTAAAAAGAAAATTTGTTTTAATACGGAACATTGAATGTGATGATGCTCACGCAAAAGTACAAGAGCTCCGGTGACTACAGAAAAAATCCAGTATGCGGCAAGAGCTGTAACGGCGGTTCCCGCAATATTCAGAAGTGTTTCTTCTGCCGTGTTTCCCGAAATAATACTTCGTAATGTTTCTGCGGCTGTCGGGAGAGTTACGCAAAAAAAAGAAAACAATCCGGCAGGAAATAAATACATAAACATATCATAGCATGACAAATGCGGTTTTCCCGGTTGGAATATACCAGACAGAAGTCTGGGAGCAGCAGAAATAAAGCATGCGAGACGGCCCTTAATCCAACGTATTCTCTGCCGTACCGCTACCTGAATTTCATGAGGCTGCTCATCATAAAATTCAGCCGCTTCGCAAAATTCAATTTTCTTTCCATTGATTATGCTATCCATGGTGAATTGAGTATCTTCGGTAAGGTATGTACAATGCCATCCGTTGCGGAGCAAAGAGCTTTTTACCGCCCACCCTGTACCTGCTATATGGGTACTCATGCGAAGCAAACTTCGCGGACGGTGGAGAAAAAACGATGAACGCATAAAATGGATACCGTATGACGCTGAAATAATATTCTGACTGAAATTTTTTGTGTTACGGTATCCGATGCATATATCTGTATCGGTTGACATGGCTTTATTGATTTCGGAAATAAAATTTTTGCAAAGCAAATTGTCTGCGTCGAAAAAAATAAAACAATCAAAATTGTTTATTCCGTAGTCATTGTCGATTTTATCGAAAAGATATTCAAGCGCATAACCTTTGCGTGCATGATGACTGTCATAACGTTCATATACTACTGCACCGCGTTCACGGCATATATCTGCGGTATTATCGTTGCAGTTATCAGCAACTACAAAAACGGTTATGTATGAAAGATCGTAATCTTGTTCTTTAATTGAATCGAGAAGGTTGCCGATCACCGCGGATTCGTTTCGGGCGCTGATTATAATACCGTATTTTTTTTGCGTATTTGCGGGAGGAAAAATTTTTGATTTTGAAAAGAACCCTATAAGAACGAATACAAAACGGTATAACGACAAAACTGTTACTGCTGTAGTAATGTATCCAAATACTTTAAGCAACATAAAATTCCCCGCTTATGATGTTATAAATTTAGTATTATTTTATCAAACGAAGCAGATCAAAAATATATTTTTGCGACTCGGTCGTTTCCTCCGTAATCTTTGAATATTTCACATCCGGAAGCGCCGTATGAGGCAGCAAGCGCTTTAATTTGTTTTGCCTGATCGTATCCTATTTCAAAAAGAAGAACACCGCCTTTTTTGAGAAGCGGCGGATACATTTTTAAGAAAGCTCGGTAATATCGCATACCGTCAACTCCGCCGTCGAGAGCGATACGAGGTTCTGATTTAACCTGCAAAGACAGAGACTCAATTACAGATGTTCTTATGTACGGCGGATTGGATACTATTATGTCGTATATCTGATTGCGATTATAGTAATTTTGAAGGTATGATATAAGCAGGGGATTTTCTGCGTCCGCTTCTATAATCCTGAGTCGTGGTGCAACTCCGTTTATCTCGGCATTTTTCCCGGCAATTTGTACTGCCGGCCGAGAAATATCCACGGCGTCTCCCCGAAGATCAGGTCTTTCGCAAAGGGTAGATATGGCAATGCATCCGCTTCCTGTACATAAATCCAAAATATATCCGTTATCGGGTGCGATCAAAACAAGCTGTTCGACAAGCAGTTCTGTATCCGGTCTGGGAACAAGAACATCGGGAGTAACTTTATATGTTTGGTTTCGGAAATACCATTCACCGATAATATATGCGAGAGGTTCTCCAGCTTTAAGACGAACGGCGGCTGTCTTAAAGCTATTATCATCTTCAAAGAAATCCCTTAAAATTCTTCTTTCTTGTTCTGTCATGATATTATATTATTGTCTGCGTTATCCGTGTTTTTTTCCGAAATATCAGGTATATCTTTTTGTGTATCGGAAATACTATTAAGCCCGAGAATCTTTAGGTGGACAGTATTTTCAGAACTGTGAGCATTTTCTGTTTCTGTGCCGTCCTGTTTTTCAGGGACAGCTATTCTTTCAGTTTTATTATTTACTGTTTCATTACTGTTTTTAGACTTACGTGCAGCATGTTCCGGGAATTCTTCCGGCATGCTGCTTTTAAGTGCTTCGATCGCAACGGCAAGCTGATCGAGATCAGGTTCACGTGTTGTGATTCTCTGCATCCAGAGACCGGGTGCGGACAGTGCTCTGACAAGGCGGTTATCGTGCTTTCCGGCATACATCAGGAATTCATAGCCCGCGCCTACAACAATCGGCAGCATAGCTAATTTAGTAAGAAAACGAATTATTACACTGTCCCATGTTACAAACGGAAGAGAATAAATTATAATAGAGATGGCAATCATGACGAACATAAAGCTCGTGCCGCATCTTGGATGAAAACGCTTGAATTTTTTTGCATTTTCCGGGGTTAACTCTTCGCCCGATTCATAACAGAATATCGATTTATGTTCTGCTCCGTGATATTCAAATGTTCTTTTGATCTCGGACATAAAAGATACGCCCCATAAATACGCGATAAAAATAACAACCTTTATAATGCCTTCCACAAGATTTTTGAACCATCCCAGCTTTCCGCCGACAATATGATCTACACCTTTTGTCAGAAAGATGGGCAGAAAAAAGAATATACATACACCGAGAGCAAGTCCCAAAACAGTGGAAATTACCATGACAATATCCATGATACTTTTTCCAAATTTTGTGCGAAGCCATTTCTCAAATTTTGATTCCTCTTCCTCCTCGTCAATTCCGTATGCTTCAGCTGAAATCGATAATGTTTTATAGCTTAAAATCATCATTTCGATGAAATTAACAGTACCTCTGATAATCGGAATATTGAGAATTTTAATTTTTTTTCTTACCGATATGAATTCTCTGTTTTCTGTGACAATTTCGCCGTTTTCACGTCGTACGGAAACAGAATATCTGTTTTTATGCCGCATCATTACACCTTCGAGAACGGCCTGCCCTCCGACTACACCGAGACGGGGGTTGATTTCAGAGTTGTTTTTCATTATATGTTAAAACCTTTATCCTTTCAAATTTATATGACTTCTGACATATACTGCAAAAAATATCGTTTTGAGACCAAAGTATGTTTATATTGAAATTTTTATACTATAAAATCCGAATAAACCGCAATATTTCGAGGTTTAGCCTGCAAAATCACTGTTTTTAACAGCAAAACGAAATTTGCATTTTAAAGCGTTTAGCTTTAAAATATTAAACTACAAAATCTGATTTAGCCGCAATGTTTCGAGGTTTTGCTTGCAAAATCGCTGTTTTAACAGCGAAACGAAACTTGCATCTTAAAGCGTTTAGCTTTAAAATATTAAACTACAAAATCTGATTTAGCCGCAATGTTTCGAGGTTTTGCTTGCAAA